>JAKFFP010000213.1:0-10402 GCA_036675045.1 Bacteriovoracales bacterium
CGGCATATGCTCCCGCATGTGGGCCTTTGTTTCTGCGCAGGCGTGGTAATAAGCAAATAGTTCGGCGAAAGCTTCTTCCGGATGCTCCGAATTATTACAGTAACCATTGGCGCACAGATTCTGAAGAAAGGCGGAACGATTCGTTTCACGATTGAGCGCTTCTTGCCAGATGCGGGAACGAGTTATGGCGTGTCTTCCGTACATACTGTCCAGTGTGTGAGCGTACTCGTGAAGGAAAATACTCGGGAGACCTTCGTTGCTATAAGAACGGTTAATGACCAGTCTGGTTGGTGTGGGCGCCTGGCCAAGTGAACCACCGGACCCAGGAATTTGACTCCAATCCCGATCATCGTGAGTCCTGACAAAATCTTGCGGGCGATTCGACCTGGCAGCTTCCCTTTGCCACGATGGATCTTCTGTTACACCATTTCCGATGATGAGATTAATTCGTGAACCCTTCGTTTTCATCTCTTCCCGAAGGGATTGCGGAAAGCGGTGGAAATCGTCGATGAAGCGATGAAGGTGTCGGTCATCGGTCACAGTTCCTGCAACGATGTGAATATTATTTGCCGCCAGGAAAGCATCCATCTCGGCCCGGGGTCTCGTCGCTGTAATTTCCGGACGCGGACAAGTCCTTGGGCGAAAGGGCCCTGCGGAGGGTTCAATTCTTGCCTCCGTCCGGCGGGCATCGACCTGCGCTTCTCTGGGTGGTTCAGTCTGAATGCCCGGCTCGTTCGGGTCGCAGTCAATGGGAGTCGGTTCGACAGTGGTTGAAGTCACCTGAACCGCGGTATGGGCGGCAGTTTCCAAAGTAGTGGTTCCAGGCACCGGAGTTGTTTCCGTTGGTGGCCTTGCTTCTGTTTGCGGTCCTGCTTCTGTTTGCGGATCTTCATCTGATTGCGCTTCTCCATCTGGTTGCTCTTCCGCATCAGTTTGCGGTTCACCATCTGGTTGCGGACCAGGCTGGGTTTGCGTCTCCACCCGTGGCGGCAGCTCATTTTTAATGGCGATGAGTTTACTCACTAAACGAGAACACATGCCGGTACCTTTTTGCAGGCCCGTGGCACAGATACTCTGACCAGTAATGATCAATTCATCAAGATTTGCTCTTTGTTCCGGAGAGGTGAGCGCACTGATGATGCTTGCCGTAGTCCGGCCAGCTTCACGAAATTTTGTCTCGCACTGAGAGAAGGCAGAATTCCTGAGTCTCTTAGTAGCAGTGCTCACGCAAAGTCCGGGACCAAAAAGAGCGGGCTGACAAAGAAGAGAATTCTCCCCGCAATTTGCGGCCTGGCTGGGATAATCCGGATTTCCTCTTACAGGCGTCGTACACAGTCTCTTACTGCCGGAACGAACAGTCTGGCTGGGCCAGCCGGCATAGAAGCAATCAAAGTTGCCAGCGGCGATCGCCTCAGCAAAGAAAGAAAATCTGGTTGATGTGAATTCACCCAGACTCGATTTTTTCGAATATTCGCGGAGAAAATCTTTATACGCTTCAATCACTTTAGTTTTCTGAGCAACATTCATCGCCGCAAAATCATTGAGCGTGAGTGTTGTCCCGCCATAGGCGAGAGAAGTGAAAGTCAGGGCCAGAATAATTAGTGTTTTCATGAGTTCCTCATTGGAACTCTTTTCGGTCAATTACCGCAAAAAAATGAGTAATTTCGGGGGGATAATATCCTCAATAAAAAGCCCATGATTCCAGGCTTTTAGAGTCCACTTCCGGACTGAATTTGGGCCCGGATTTCCATCCACAGTTCGTAGTATCTCCATTCAGGGGCCTGGCATCCCTCCGCATGGTGATCCGGCCTCAGGATGAGATTTCCCGTCATCAGAAGAATTTCTTTCACTTCGGGATTCTGTTTTACTTTTTCCATCATCGCTTTTTTGATCAACTCATAATGCAGACCTGGAACTTCCGAACAATAGGTCATCTTCTGACTTTTATAAGTTACCCAGTCGATTCCAAGTGCTTTCATTTTCTGCTCGCCGATTTTTCCCGCATCCTTAGCGGTAAAAGCAGTCATGGCAGAAACCTCTTCGCGGGTGAAGGGATAGTAAAGAACTGATCGCGGATCTTCAGCATTCTCAGGATATTTCATCATCTGCCAGAAGCCTTCCACACTCGCGTATGAAACTTCTTCGAAGATAAACGGAGTGGAAGCGAAGTTGGAAAGAATTCCCAGTTCATTTCTTTTGGAAAGAATGACTTCGCCTGGACCGGCATCCTGCGGAAGAACCTCCCAGGAAGGTGCTCCTTCTCTTGGAACTGGTGCCCACCAGTGTTCCGGATACGTGCCGGCAAAGAGTGAACAGGAAAATAAAAAGAGAAATAGAGTGTGAAGCATAAATGCCCTTTTTCCTCTTAAATCACGTCTGAGGAAAAAGGGCAAAGGCTTTAAGCTTTCTTCATCTGATCAGCAGTCAGACCTACTGTATCCGCCATTTTAGCGCCCCGGCTTCCCATAGGTTCAGGATGTCCGGTTGTCGTATCTTTCTTCGTCTGGTGCTCAAGCTCAGAGTTAATTTCTCCTCCGATGAGGATAATAAAACTGGAAATCCAGAACCAGGTCATCAGCACAACGACCGCTCCCAGTGAACCGTACGTTTTGTTGAAATTACCGAAGTTCGATGCATACCAGGAAAAGAGGGCCGAAGTAAGTGCCCAGAGAACGGAAGCGATGATGGAACCACGGCTTACCCAATTCCACTTGGCGTTTTGACGACACGGTCCGAAGCGGTACACGCAGGAAAGATAAAATGAAAAGAGAAACAGAAGGATTGCCCATCCAGCGACATTCCCCAGAGTTTCAAAAAATGGCCCAAAATTAAAAATTCCGGTTATCGCCGGCATGGCGACGACAACGACGATGGCGACCAGACTCAGAACGGTTCCCAAGAGAGTGAATCCAAGTGCCATCGCCGTACGCTTTATGAATCCCCGGCATTCTTTTTCACCATAAATAATGTTCATGGCCTCGATGACTGATGTACTTCCCTTCGATGCGCTCCAGAGTGAAAAGAGGAGTGTACCAATCGCACTTAATCCCAGAGTGGTGGGTGCTTTGGAGGAGAGAGCGGTCAACTGACCGGAGATGATATCGTGAGCTTCCTGAGGCATGAAGCGCGCGATCTCAGACATGTGTCTTGAAATATCGGCGGGATTACTGAACCAGGCATAGAGCAGAACCAATGACGTCAACGCAGGAACCGCCGCCAGCAAGGCATAATAGGACATGGAGGCGGCCAGCATGGAGACCCTGTCATCACTGATCTCTTTTTTCACTCTTACCAGAGTATCCTTCCAGCCTTTTGCCGGGATCTCCCCGGGAGTCTCGGCATGTCTGCCACGATCAGCGACATTTGTGCCACGTCTCGAAGCTCTCTCTTCTTTTTGCGGTCCACCATGTTTTAAGTGATGCCAGAATGTTGTCCCCATAGTCTTTCCTCCGATGCAATTCTTGAGAGATAAATTGCAAGTTCAGTTCCACAAAACCTGAGCAGGAAAGTTTTAATGCTTCTTTGAAGGATATTCCCTACTAGAATATATTGATGATCATTTCATTAATCCTCGCCGTCCTCTTACTGATGCATGTGTTTTTTCTTCTCAGTCTGTGGAGGAAGAATTTCGGGCTGGTGGATATTGCCTGGGGACTCGGCTTCATCATCCTTTCTCTCGTGAGTTATTTTTATCATTTCAACTCAGTGAAAAATGCCGTCATCCTTCTTCTGGTCATTCTGTGGGGCATGCGACTTTCAACCTATTTATTGGGAAGAAACTGGAAAGCATCCGAAGATCATCGCTACCAGGAGATGAGAATGGCCTGGGGGAAATTTCCCTCCTTCCACGCCTACTTCAAAGTGTTTCTTTTTCAAGGTCTTTTGATGTTAATCATCTCCCTACCCATCACAGCCGGCATGATGAGGATGGAAAAGGATTTAAACTCGATCAATATCCTGGGAATCGCTATCTTTTTTTTCGGCTGGATTTACGAAGCTTTTGCCGACAGATATCTTCAGAAGTTCAAGACGAAACCGGAGAACCGCGGAAAGATCTGCATGTCAGGCCCCTGGAAACTTTCTCGTTTTCCCAATTACTTCGGTGAAATTATTCTCTGGTACGGTATCTACCTGACGGCAGTATCAACTTCCACCTGGTGGACCATTGTCGGACCTCTTCTCATTAATTTATTGATTCTTAAAGTCAGTGGCGTACCACTTCTTGAAAAAAAATACGATCAGCGTCCGGAGTACCGTGAATACTCGGCCAGAGTTCCGCGCCTGATTCCTTTCACCAAACCCAACAGGATTTAAAATGAAAAGATTGTTGCTTCCCCTTTTTGCAGTCATCCTCACCGCCTGTTCCCCGAAGTACGACAAGACCGTGACTTATGTCGAGCGCGACCGCTTCATGGGTAAATGGTACGTGATGGCCGGAAGGTTCACTGCAGCCGAAAAAGATGCTGTGAACTCAGTTGAGACCTACACCTGGAACGAGGAAGAAAAAAGAATTGATATTGATTTCCGTTTCAACAAAGGCGGCCCGGACGGCGAGCTGAAAAAGATCCCGCAGAAGGCCTGGATTGTGAGTAAGGATAACGCCCACTGGAAGGTTCAGCCCTTCTGGCCCTTCAAGTTCGACTTGCTCATCCTCGGTCTGGATACAGGCTATAACTGGACAGCTATAGGAGTGCCGGATCAAAAATATCTCTGGATCATGAGCCGCGCTCCCTCGTTTAGTCGCAAGGCAATTGATCAGATTTTATTGAACTTAAAAAAGAAAGGTTACGATATTTCGGGGATCAAATACGTTGATCATTACGAGTAAAATCACGAAATAAAAAAAGGCCAGAGCAGCAAGGCTCTGGCCTTAATATCGTTAATACATTTCCAATATAGTTTTACTGAACTTCTCTTAAGTTCGTGCAACGATAGGCAAAATGAAATATCGTCCGGGGCTTACGAAAATCGAAACTGTAAGCCGAACGATGTTGGCCTATATGGCGGCTTGATTCGAAAGCGTCGATTCCTGAATCATTGAGCTGAACTTTGAGGTTTTTCGAATAAACTTCGTAATAGTCCTTATTTCCTGGATGGTCCAGTTCGTAGACAGAATTGCCAAGATCTTTAAATTCGCTAATTGAACTGCCTCCGTAGACAGCAGAACAGCCCATGTTTCTATCTTCCGAAGCACCGAAATATACCTGGCCATTGTTACTCACTGAAATTGTACAGCGGCCGGAATGATCATTTTCTAAAACTTCCTGATACTCTAATGGCACATACTTGAGAATTTCGACGTCTCCTTCAAAAGTTTTTCCTTTGAAATGATCAAGAGTAACATCAGATGCCTGCACTCCTGTGACCATCAATCCCATTGCGACCATGATAAAGAATTTAAAATTCATAAAGAACTCCCGTTAGAAATTTTCTTAAATCATTGCATGCGAAAAGGGCCCTCAGTGGGAACATTGAAAATAAAACAGGTAGTGTAAAGAAATTAGACAGCTAATTAGCCGTAAACACTCGAAAACTTGTGGTGCCCGGGGAGGACGAGCTCGCCGCTTTTTCTCCCCCGACTTGGTGGACGATTGTGGGACCTTTAACAATTAATCTTTTAATACTCAAAGTTAGTGGCGTTCCACTACTTGAAAAAAAATATAAGGCCCGACCGGAATACCATGAGTACGCCGGCAAAGTACCGCGCTTGATACCTTTCACGCCTCCGAACAGGATATGAAAATGAAAAAATAAATATTCCACTATTTGCGACGATTCTCACCGCCTGCTCTCCCAAATATGACAAGACTGTCACCTACGTTGAGCGCGATAGGTTAATGGGCAAATGGTATGTGATGGCCGGAAGGTTCACTTCAATTGAAAAAGGTGCAGTGAATTCAACTGAGGTTCAGTTTGTGCGGCTGACAGCACCTACGAGTGTCACTGTTTCTAAGACGACCACTACAGCAACTGTAAAGTGGGCGGCAGCTAAATCTTCGGCAGGTGTGAAAGAATACAAGGTTTACCGGAAGCTTTATGGATCATCATCCTACTATCTTCAGGGGACAACGACATCACTGACGTACTCCCAGACGAAGCCAACGAGTACTGCTTATTATTACGTCAAGGCCGTAGACGTAAACGGTGAGACAAAAACTTCTTCTACCGTCACACTCTCGAAATAATGAAAAAGCCCCCCGAAGCGGGGCTTTTTCATTATCATCTCACTTTAAAATTAATTAAAGTCAGCATCAGCTCGGAAAAAAAAGCTTGAAATTATTTTTCTCAAATATAATTTGAAGCTCTCTTTTCGTCCCCAATAACGCCTTAGGAATTGGATAGACCAGATTGGCCCAACAAGTGTCGTGCTTACTCACATCATTTGAAAGTACGTGTTTCCCGCTTGTATCACTGCCTTCAAACCAAAAACGAATTCCAGTCGCATCCAGGCCCAGATCAAAAGTTAATTTTGTTGTAATTTTTTGTTCATACTGAGAAATATCTGAATCTAAAACACATATTTCCTCTCCACATGGGACCCAACGAGCCCTGTCATTGTAGCGAATGGGCTTTACGATAAAAGAATCAACTGAACTAAGAAAATGATCAGCCTCGTTTTGCAATGACACGACTTGGGCAAATATTTTTAATTTATTCGGGAACACGACAGCTTTTTCCAGAAAATGGTTTTTCCGTAAATGCCTAAAAATGTTGAATACCCCTTCACTGACTCCATTGTCTGAATAAAGCTCCTGAGCAATCAGCTGGGGCAATTCTTCAAAATCCTTTTTCTCCAGTGTAAGCGCATCTTTATGAATGACAATCACTCGCTTACTCGCAATTTCTTTTTTAAAAATATGCTTCAGGATTGCGACCATTGCCCAGTTTCTTTCGACCGCATACACTTTCTTTGCGCCGTATTTAAGGGCCAAAGCTACCAAATATCCGCCGCCAGCTCCCACATCCATAACAATCTTTTCATGAGCGTTCTCGGAAAGAAAAATTTCATAAAACTTATTACGTCTCTCATCCTTCAGCATTGGATAATGGAAATAAGGAATCGAAACATCGCCCATATTATTCAAGATATTAAATGTTTCGACTGATCCGGTATCAAGGTATTCTGAAAGAAGTTCGATTTTGAGATTTTCAAGTTTATCCATAATTATATTAACCTTTCCGACAAGCGATAAGTATCATCTTCGTAAGCTTCGCCTGCTCTTGGGCCTTTCGCTAACACAAGTAACTTCGATTCTGTAATACCCTGAAGCGCATGAGACTCATTTTCCTTTGTAACAACAAAGTCTCCTTTTTTCAAGACACACTCTTCTCTGGTTCCATTTATTGATTGAGCAACATAACGAATTTCGCCTTCCAGGCAGTAGTTCCATTGGATGGTCTTCTTGTGGTAATGATTTCCACGAATCGCTCCGGGTACGAATGTAACAATGGTTACGGCATTAATATCAATACCTGTAAGAAGGTCCTGAATTGTTCCGCGAGAGTCAGAGTGAGCTAAATCCAATTCGATTTTATTCATAATTAAACCGTAAATAAAACGAGCCCATGATGGGCCATTTTCTCCTTCAGATAGTCTGCGATATTCCATGGAAGAATTAATCCGTGAGTAGCTTCGAGTGGAATGGTGTTGTCCGACACTATAGGAATGCGTGATCCAGGTGTGAGCTTACCAATTTTGAGTTTTGAACAATCACAAATTGCAACAAGATCTTCCGTGGTTAATTCAAAATAATTGATCAAGGTATTGCCCTTGGTAGCAGCGCCAATACCCACTACTATTCCGCCTGATTGTTTGATCTCATCCAGTTTAAGTCTGATTTCATTTTTCCTCAAGGCAGCCTTTTCCATGAGACGTACATAAGTTTCCTTTTTCAGAATCTCTTCTCTTTGTTCCATTTCGATAAATTCATTCACACACGCATTGTGAACTTTTCCATGTTGAACATAGAGGCGGATAGAACCGCCCATATAATCTATGCGCTCAATCCTGGAAATTGATAATCCGGCCTTCGCCAGAATCCTTGCCAGCGAAGAAACGGAAAAATAATGAACGTGCTCGTGATAAATGGTGTCGAACGAATTCTTCATGACCAGATCAAGTAAATACGGAACTTCCAATACGAAAATGCCCTCTGAATGCAAACACTCTTTAACGAGTTTCAGTCCCGAATCAAAATCATCCATGTGATTAAATACATTGGTCCCAATGATGAGTTCGAATTTTGTGGTGAGATCGAGATGGTCCAGAAGAGATAAATCAAAAAAACGATTTATTGTCGGTATGCCCTTTTTATTAGCAATCGAAGCAATATTGGAAGATGGATCAATTCCTGTGACTTTTTTAAAACCCATCTCTATAAAGTTCTCTAACAGTGAACCAGTATTACTACCAATCTCTAATATCTTTGCCTCAGGGAGAATTGGCTTAGACTCAAGAATCGTTTCACACAAATCTCTGAAGTGTTTTTCCGAGACTTCTGAATTAGCTGAGTCATATGAATAATCTAATGCCTGATATCTCTCAACAGGTGAAATAAAAAACAATGTGAAGAGATGATGGCAATCCTTACACTGGGCCACTTTGAGAGGAAAGTAACTATCCTTCCTGTCTATTTCAGGCGAGACAAACGAATCTGCCAGTGGGTGCTCGCCCATGTCAATAACCTCTTCAATATTATCTGAATGGCACAGCCGGCATTTTTTAAGATACATAGAGAGTTTTTTTCCATGATAGGAGAACCGTTCTGAGATACCAATACAAGTAACGATGAAACCATGAGAAAAATTTAAAATTAGATTTTCCGGTAACACGATCTCTGTTTATGGTCGGAACCTCTGCCATTCTCAGTCCCATGGCATAGCTTTTATAGAGAAGCTCAATGGTAACTTCAAACCCACCTTTACTCTCGATATTGATCTCATCTAGAGTTGATTTTTTATGGAGGATAAATCCACTGGTGGCATCATGAACTGGATAGTCGGTAAGGAAGTTCAAACTAAGGCCGGCAATCTTTGAGAGAATGCCTTTTATTCTTGGTCCACCAATCTTCGCTCCCCCTTTGATGTAGCGGGAAGCGACCACAACATCATATCCCTCATTAGCCTTCTTGATCATGTCATTAATCGTTTCCGGCGTGTCGGAGAGATCTGCCATCATCAGCACGACATATGAAGTCTCAGCGCTATGAAATCCGGTTTTAAGCGCATTGATGAATCCCTTACCCAGATTGTTTTTTACAAATCGAGTTTGGGGATAAATTCTCAACGCTTCATCTTTCTTTTCCAGTGTTGAATCCTCATCACTATCATAGACGAAGACGAGATGGTAATTCAGCGTAAGCTTACTCTTCACTTCGCTACAGAAGGCAACGAGTGATTCCTTTTCATTCTTAACCGGTACAACGATGGTAATTTCCATACGAATTAAAAGCCCTCAGCTTTGATCCAGTCATTTTTGAAGAACGGATCAAATTTCAAAGTGCATAGATCTTCCACATCAACGATTTTTTTCATTGGTCCATGATTCATTGCTTGTTCGAAGGTCCATCCAATTCTTTTTACATCTTCTGTGCATAATTTTTTATGTTGCATCCAGAACTTGTAGGGAACTTGTTTCTCGAAAGCGAGAGATCTTTTTCTCACAGTTCTTGATGAACCATTCTTTTCGACAATCGTTATCAACGAAATCACATGTCGATGGGCATCGACCATATCGAATACTAAAGCATCCCCCTGTCCGGTGCTTTTGAAATTTGAATCCGTGATATGCGGAAGAAGATTAACAACGACGAGATAAACAGCTAAAACGAAGAAAAGTGGCGAAGGCTTGTGTACTTTATTTCCATCACGGAAAGTAAAATAAACGAGAGGCAAGGCCATGATCTGAAAGTGATATCCCGTCAAAATGAAGGCATAGAAATGCAGGGAGAAAAAGAAGTAGAGATAAAACTTATGTATTTTTTGGGACTTTGATAGAAGCGCAAAAGCAGTTAGTTCCATAAAAAACAAGAGCCACATTGCGGGAAGCATTAAAAAATTCGGGAACAGCGGCAGTCCAAGAGGCGTTGCGAATATCTTCCCAAGTAACCAACCACTATCAAGTTTTATCCAGCTGGCGAAAAAATAAAATAGAGGCACCAGCCACTTAAGATCATTCTTAAAATCTTTGGAGAAGAGGAAAATGAGACAGGGGAAGAATTGATAGTATAAACAGGTTATTAGAGAGTTTTCATATAGGACGAAGCCAAAAAGGGCCTCCATCACAAGAGGGTAAATGAGAAGGTTCAACGCAATCTTTTGCTTACCATTCAGATAGAAATAAACTGAGAAGACCAGCGGAACGAAAAGAGTAAAATAAAAGATGCTGGTGTCATAGGATTCT
>JAKFFP010000392.1:0-10381 GCA_036675045.1 Bacteriovoracales bacterium
GTCATCACCGTTCAGGATGTTCTTCTTCAAGTTTTCCGTGATCCGGAAAGCCGCTTCCACTCCCGGCCCCTGGGAAGTGTCTTCCGCGGCATTTCCATCTTTTAACAGCAGGATGAAATATTTCACATGATTTAAATCATCGTCGTTGGTGATCTCTTTTTCCAGCTCACGGAGAAACCGCAGGAGGAAAAGTTTAAGCGACCGGAGAAGAAGTTCGGCCAATACGAACTGTGCTACTGCTGATCTTACCGGAAGGCGTCTGATACTCAGGTTTTTTCCCGGCGAACGGAGATTGTAATAAGTGCCGAGGGTTGAGCTCGAAAGAATACCAATTACCTGAAGGCAAAAAAGAGCTTTTTCCCGCGAGTCGCTTTTTTTATCCAGCTCCTCAGTCAGTTCTCTTTGCAATTCTGTGAGTCCAAACTTGATTCGTCCGGGCATTACCCGGGAAATTTCATAAACCTCAGAAATGGCGCTGGCAATTTTTCCGGGAGTATCTCTCAGTGAAAGATTTCTCCATATCGATTTTCCGTCACGAAAAGCAGTGACGGCATCGGACACGACATCTCCCACGATGGATGCCAGATCCTCTTTCCAGAAGTTTTGAATGATATTTTGTCCTTTCGTTCGGAGAACGAAGGCCATGGCTTCTCCAAGATTCATGCGTTAATTTTAACATTTGCGACGGCTGATTCATTAAAGTTCCTCTAAGAAAATCTCCAGAATATCCTTAGGTTTAAGGCCCGTGATTAAGAGGACTTAGGTTGGGTTCAAAAGGCAGGGCTGTCTTGTCGCTGGGTACTTCTGCCTCTATATTAGGCAAAATTTCCCGTCTAAGGAATTACGCCCCATGAAACTCAAGATTAGCTCCACTATCGTGTTGATTGATGATGATCTCGATCTGCTCGATCTCCTCTCCAGCTTTTTTAAGCAAAGGGGATACAAGATTCACGCTTTTAACAATGCTGAAGAAGCATTCATTGAAATCGAATCGAATCGTATCGAGTGTGATGTGGTCATCTCGGATCTGAAGCTTCCTACCATGTCCGGTATGGAATTTATCAAGCGAATCAGGAAAACCAAATTCTCTCTTCCGATCATCCTTATGACTTCGGAAGGAAGTGTAGAGACAGCGGTCGAAGCGATTGAATCGGGCGCGTACGATTTCGTACTTAAGCCGCTTCACATTCCCCAGCTGCTGATTTCAGTACAACGTGCTCTCTTCCTCAATGAAGTTCAGCAGGAGAACTCAAACCTGAAGAGTTTATTCCAGGAAGATGTCATGGGACTTAAGGGTGTCATTGGTAAATCAACCGGGTTTCGCAAAGCACTTGAACTCGCTAAGCGCGTCTCTACTAGCCAGGCTAACGTTCTCATCTCGGGAGAAAGCGGATCTGGTAAAGAAGTGATCGCCAAAGCTGTTCATGAACTGGGTGATAAAAAAGACGGTCCATTTGTCGCTATCAATTGTTCCGCAATTCCTGAAAATCTTCTGGAGTCAGAGCTATTTGGACATGCGAAAGGCTCTTTTACTGGTGCCAGCGACAAGAAGGTGGGACTTTTCGAAGAGGCCAATAAGGGGACACTTTTCCTGGATGAAATTGGCGACCTCTCATTGCCCCTTCAGGCAAAGCTTCTCCGTGTGCTCCAGGAAAGAAAGGTTAAGCGGATCGGCGAAAACCAGTATCGTGACATCACCGCCAGAATCATCTGTGCCACCCACAAAGATCTTCGCAAAGAAGTCGCCGAAGGCAGGTTCCGTGAAGACTTATTTTTCCGCCTGAACGTCATCCCTATCTATATGCCGCCACTTCGCGAGCGGAAAGATGACATTCTTCCCCTTTCAGAATATTTTCTGAAAAAATTTGCCCTCATGAATAATGTCAACGTTAAGGGCTTTAGCAAGGAAGCGATCCAGAAGCTCGAAAATCACGAGTGGAAAGGTAATGTGCGCGAGCTCGAGAATGCGATAGAAAGAGCAGTCGTTCTCACCGGTTCAGAATTTATTCAGCCGGAAGACCTTCCTACGGATGACTACTATATCCAGGAGCAAAAAGAAGATTCATCTTCGGTGCCGGGGATGTCATTTGAAAGTGAAAAGCCGGTGACATTGGATGAGCTGAGCAAGAAATACATCCAGTATATCTTCGATAAAAATGATGGGGCGAAAGAGCAGACGGCTAAAGATCTGGGAATCGACAGAAAAACTCTTTATCGGAAATTAAAAGAGATGAATCTCAACTAAGATGGACCTCAACCCAGTCTGAGAACTTTTCCACCGCCCGGGATATGACAATTTTGTCTCCGGACTGGGCCGCCGTTTCCATTTCACTTCCAATTTCTGAAAGTTCCGGATACCCGAAAGTTACTCCATTACCTTTTAGTTGATGGCCTACTTTTTCAATAAAGCGCATATCACCAGACCTTAAATGCCTGATACATTCTTCCACATCACGCTTCCTGCGCTCAAAATATCTGGTCATGATCTCGTCAGGCACCTGCATGTAAACCTCAACAGCAGTATAATCCTGAGAGGATTACTGTTCCAACCGCACCGGATAACGGGAAGAAAGACCGACCATGTCCCAAAAGACCACGGGCAATCAATATAAGCGCTTTTTGGGCCGGCATGAATTGTGCTTTCTAATTCCCGCTAACAACGTTCAGTCTAAAATGACTAACGCTTAATCCATGGCCTTCCGGTCTACCCTGCACTTCGAATGTTAGCCATGCTTATTTCAACTAATCACTGCCTGGAATTGCCCGGGCAGTGATTTTTTATTATGGTTAAGCATGACAATTATCCCCGAGATTAAGCCAGGCCAGTCCCTGGAGCTTTTAAAAGAACTCCATATCCTCACGCGCGACGGCAAGTTAAATCAGGATACCCGTCGAAAATTGAAACAGGTTTATCACCTCTATCAATTTATCGAGCCACTCCTGAAAAATGTTTCCGATGAAAACAAAGAACCCATTCTTGTTGATCACGGCGCCGGAAAATCATATCTGGGCTTCATTTTGTATGATCTGTTCTTTAAGGGTAAGGATCAGGGCGAAGTCATCGGTATCGAATTCCGTTCGGAGCTGATTGAAAAATCCCGCGAACTGGCAAGGAAACTCGGCTTCCATAAAATGAAGTTCCTGAACGTGACCGTCGCAAATTCTATCTCGAGTTCAGAGATTCCGGCACAGGTTGATATCGTAACCGCACTTCATGCTTGTGATACAGCGACCGACGATGCGATTAAGTTTGGTCTGGAAAAAAAGGCCAAGTTCATGGTGCTGGTGCCGTGCTGTCAGGCGGAGCTTGCTGGTGTCCTTCGGAAAGTGAAAGGCAAAAGCATGGGAAAAACTCTCACTGAAATATTCCGCCATCCCATTCACACCCGGGAATTCGGCAGCCACCTCACAAATGTCCTGAGATGTCTGGAACTTGAATCCAGGGGATATCAGGTAACCGTGACAGAATTAATCGGGTGGGAACACTCTATGAAAAATGAACTCATCATTGCTGAATATAAAAATCTACCGGGCGAGCATGCTCGCAAGCGACTGGAATCGATTATTCATGAATTCGGCCTGGATGAGATGAAAGAAAGATTTATCCAGGACCGAAGTGTAAACCCAAGCCCTGGCTAAAACTTAGCTTCTACTTAGGGACCTTTCGTGATTTTCTTGCCCATTACCAGACTTGCAACGAAGCTGATCACTGCAAGGATCAGGAACACGAAAAGAAGGGTCTTACCGATGTCCACTGAGAGACCACCAATTCCATTTGCTCCCAGAAGAATGGCCACCAGACCCAGGACGAAAAACGCGATAGCAGCTCGTAACATAACTTACTCCTTGTAGTGTGCGAGACGACACAACTAAATAAAGGCACGTTCTATGCCAATCTCTACTCTTCTATTTTGAACTAGTTAACTATTGTTGAGGGGCAACCTTCCACAAGCTTGAGGTCACCTGACTCAAGTTTAAAAATTTGCACGTAGTTTCATTAGCTCATTGAGAATCGTCTTTTTATCTACTGCTTCTTTGGCCATGTCATAGCCGCGGGTAACATCTTCCCGTAACTTCATCAGATCTTCTTTGATGACCCGATACTGCTGAGCAAGACCGCTTTCATCATTCTTGGACTCATCTTTCTTATTCATTTGCTTGGCGAGTTGTGAGACGTGAAGTTTTCTACGGTTATCATTTTGCTTAGACATGTGTCCTCCTTGCAATGTCGGAATAGTTTGCAAACGTCATACCAGCGGCCGGCATATCTTATGCAGCTCACTTATTGAACCGGGGGGGATAAATGTTGAATGAAAATCAATACAGGATACTATGGCCGGAAATCAAAGAGGGACTAAGGAATGTCTGGGAATTTCTCGATGACAAGATTCTCGACCAGACAAATGGAGATTTGTCCGCAGTCGCATCCATTGTGCAGGAAAAAACTGGGGAAGACCGTAACCAGATAAAAGAAAAGCTGAATCAATTACTCGCTTCTTTTGACAATGAAACCGACAAGGGAATTGATCCGGACGTCACTTCTTATCAACGAAGTCCTGTTCAGGTTAATGAAGACTGGACTCCTCGCCATTAATTGCGCTTCGAAGTGGAAAAAGCTCCGTCGCCAGACTAAGAGAGCGAAGCTCCAGCCTGAGATCCATCGGAAAAGAGGCATCAATTGAAGGGGGCAAGTTTGATCCCCACAGGATGCCAATTGCCTGGCGACTTCCCTTAAGGACAATGGGAGAGCCGGAGTTTCCTGAAATGGCAGGACACTCCCGCAATACCAGGGAAGCCTGCCTTGAATCATAGAAACAACTGAGCTCTGTAATATTGGCACGCAACAAATCAACATGATCAATCACCCATGCCGTCACTTCTTTTCCCGGGGAATGACGGCTGGCAGAGATCGAGAAATATGGTCCCGGTACTACCGGATCGATGTTCATCACTGTCAGGTCAATAGATCTTTCCGTGGCAATTTCTGAATCAGCTTCGCTAAACAGAATATTCCGGCACTTGCTTTTTACCGGCCCGGCTGGAGTGCTCACACTGATAAAAGTATTATCGCAATCATTCTGTGAAGAGACACAGTGATGATTGGTCAACATTCTTCCGCTTGAAATGAGAAATCCGGTACAAACCGCTGACCGCGAGGGATCGTCCGAGTTGACGACAAACAATCTGCCGATTCCGTCCGGACAATTCCGACCGGTTTCCGACTGACACCTAAATGATTGTTGATCGAGAATGTCCTCCATCCTTTCAGGGACAATCGGAACAATTTTTTTCCCGTCAGATGATCCATGATCGCCGCCGCAAGCCGCAACCATCAGAAGAAATAAGATGAACACAAATTCCGTTTTCATTGATCCGATTTTAAGTACTTTCTTAGGGCATATGAAAGCTTCAGGGCGCTGATGCACAGCTCATCTTCTGGCATAAGACGTGCTTCACTAATGATAGCCCGGAGGCCTTATGAAAACTGTTTTGCTTTTAATATTGTTACTGGGATGTGCCGCCAGAAAATTTTATCAGGGACCGGAAGTTGCTCAGGAACTGAGGATCAATGAAGCAGCACTGGGGCTCGTGATGGTTAATCTCCAGACTGACTTCGAGACGAAACAAAACTATTTTCATGAAGTGAAAAAGAAAACGCATGATAAGTTCATCATGCAAAGTCTGAATCTGAAATTCAGAGAGCTGGAAGAGACAAAAGAAATGGTTCTCAGGAGAACGGCTTACCTCAAGGGCCTCAATGGAAAACTTCTCGATAAAGTCAGTGAAAAAGAGAAAATCCGCGAAGGCGAACCTGCCTTTGAGGCAATTGAAAGCTTTGCCAGTAAAAAGGTAAGGCAGCTCGAAATTCTTCAGAAAGAGTACGCTAACTATGAGAAAACCGCTGAAGAATTCGAGAATCTGGCCTTCTACACACGTATGGTGAAAAACTGAAATTTAAGTGATAGGGTTTCCTGAAAGGCGGCCTATGACACTTTTACTTATTCTTCTCTCTTCTCTTACCCTCACTTTCGCGAATCCCCATCTCATTAATGGATATCCGGTCGGTGACAAGTTCCAGGGAGTAGGTCTTTTCAATCTTGGTTGCACCATTACCAAAGTTGGACCGAGACATTTCATCAGCGCCGCTCATTGTGTGGGGAAAACTCTGAGTACGCTTTCTCTTAATTTCAAAAACCACAACGGAAGTGTGAAAGTAACTAGTTTCCACGTCCATCCGACATGGCTTAAAGACTGTTCAAATTTTCATTGCACCGGAAAAGAAGTTGGCACAGACCGTATGACTCCCGGTCGCTCGGATGTTGTCTTCATCAATGTGAAAGAGGAAACTCCCGCAATCCCGGTGGTGCCGGTTCACTTCGATGAACTGAGTGTGGGAACTGAGGTCGCGATGGTCGGCGGAGGATGCACCAGATCGGTTGAACCGGGAGGGAGAAGCAAGATGAGATATGCCGTCACCAATCTCATCTCACCGGATCATCTGACTCATGAACATTCTCTTTACCGGAACATCTGGGAAATCACCGGCCAGTCCAATTGGGTGACTCCGGGATATGACCAGGACAGATCGAATGCTTCACTTTGTCCCGGCGATTCAGGTGGACCGCTGCTGGCAGAGATTGATGGGGAGTGGAAAATTATCGGGATCGCTGCCGATTATACTTTCAATGGTCCATATCAGGACGGAGCACCGACCATCACTAATACCCACACCAGACTTGATGATCAAAGCTTGAATAATATCGGCGAATGGATCAGGTCGGTTTGGACGGAATAGTCGTTTTGCGATAACGATCAATCATTCGGGCCAGGCTTTCTTCCAGTGAAATATCTAAAGAGAGCCCGTACTTCTCCGTCGCAATATCAACAGAAGGGACATAGTAGTTCTCACGCTCGGATACATTCCTCCGTATCTCAGGCGCCGGCGCATTAAACAGAGAACTGATTTTATGTGCGAGTTCCAGGATCGATACCGGCTCAGGAGATCCGACATTAATACATTCGAATGATTTATTTTTCAGCAGAAGAAGAAGGAGCCATTTCGCCAAATCCCGCTGGTCCATGTAACTTCTCGTTGCAAGACCCGTTCCCAGGATCGTGATCTTCTCATTTCGTAAGGCTTGCCGAAGAAAGCTGGTAAGCGCGTAGGGTCGGTTAATATCAATGTCTGGTCCACTAAAAGTAAAACAGCGGGCAATCGTCGTTGGAATTGAGGTTGATTGAAAAAATTCACGACAACGCTTTTCACCGGCAATCTTCGACTTACCGTAAGCGCTGTCACCCACCGTTGGAAAATCTTCCGTAATCCGGGCCTTTTCGCGTGTGTTAATTCCGTAAACCGCACCGGAACTTATATATAAAAAACCTGAAACTTTCATCTTTGCGCACTGATCAAGTATGGATTTCGTTCCCTCTGTTACTGAGGCAAGATAATGGATGTCATTACCTTCATCATCCGTCGAGGTTGCGGCATGAATGAAATAATCAATGTGATACCCCGAGAGATCGGCCGTCTTTAAGTCGGCTTGATGGTGAAGAACCCGCAAAGGGCCTTCAAAGGAAATGGCTTTAATGCCGCGGGAACTTACAATCACGGTCGGAGCTTTATGCCAGGACAAGGAATTCAGAAAGTGAATCAGGGCCTTGCCAACAAAGCCCGTTCCACCGGCAATATAGAGTGTTTTTCCCTCGAGGGCGGTGGAAATCTCTTTCAAAAATTCATTCTCTTTTCTTCAAAAACGAGAGGCCGGTTTTCTACTTTGGTGAAAATAAGCCCGATGTATTCACCGATAACACCCAGGAAAATGAGCTGAACGGAGCTGAAGAAAAAAAGTCCGATTACCAGCGGGGCCATGCCGATCCTGAAACTATTCCAGTAGATGATCTTGTAGATAAAATAAAAAAGTGCCGCCGCCAAGGCCAGCATGGCACAGGCAAAGCCGGAAAAAGTCGCCAGCCTTAATGGAATTTTAGAGTGGGAACAAATCCCCAGCATCGCCACATCGTAAAGTGTGAAGAAGTTATTCTTGGTGATGCCCTTTTTCCGTGGCTTCGTATGGTAATAAACCTCTGCGATCTTGTAGCCCACTTCAAAGACCATCCCCCTGAAATACGGATAGGGATCTTTCATCGTCCTGATTGCGTTGATTACTTTCTGGTCATAAAGACCGATACCGATGAAATTTTTTCTCATGGGAGTTTCGGAAAGACGATTGAACAAATAGTAATAACAATTGCGAATGGCCTTCAGAATGAATGATTCTTCTGATTTGCTTTTAATACCGATGACAAGTTCATGCCCTTTCTCCCACTGTGGAATAAAGTCCCTGATGATTTCCGGATCCACCTGAAGGTCTGAGACGAAGGTGAAAATGGCGTCGCCCTCGGCCTGAAGAATTCCATAAAACGGAGATCGAACATGTCCAAAGTTCCGGGTGTTAAAGATGGCCTGAACCCTTTTATCTTCCCGGCAAAGTTGCTCAAGTTCCTGTCTGGTTCCATCAGTGGATTTATTATCTATCAGCAGCAGCTTGAAATCGTACCCACTGAGCCCTTCAAAGATTGCTTTGAACCTTCTATACAGCTCACTGATATTACCCTTTTCATTATAGCAGCCAGCAACAATGCAGATCGTTTTCAAAAATATAACCTCGGTTGAGATCATTATATTACAAAAAGCGGGAATCAAGGCGAGGGGATTACCCCACTAAAAATGTCGGCTATGTATTTGCGACTCATAATATCCTGAATGATAATATAGAGGAAACTTCACCGGGATTCTTATGTCACGCATACCTTCGCCTCTGATCATTCTTGAACTTGCCAATAATCATATGGGCGACATTGCCCATGGTAAAAAGATTATCCAGGAGTTCGGGAAGGTGTGTTCGAAGTTTCCTTTCAAGTTTGCTTTTAAATTACAGTATCGGGATCTGGATACTTACATCCACCCCGACATGATCAATCGCTCTGATCTGAAATATGTGAAACGGTTTTCCGAAACACGTCTTTCCCGGGCCCAATTCGATGAGCTCGTAAATGAAATGCGGGCCAATGGATTTTTAACCATGGCCACACCCTTCGATGAAATCTCAGTCGCCGTGATAGAATCTCAAAAATTGGATTTCATAAAAGTGGCCAGCTGCTCATTCACAGACTGGCCTCTTCTGGAAAGGATTGTCAGTACTCCCTTTCCCATCATCGCCTCAACTGCAGGCGCATCTCAGGAAAGCCTTGACCGCGTAGTAAGCTTCCTCCTCCATCGGGAAAAAGATTTCGCAATCCTTCACTGTGTGGGCGAGTATCCAACCCCGGATGAAAACATGAACCTTTCACAGATCGATTTTTTGAAAGAAAGATACGAAAACGTCAGGGTCGGGCTTTCATCTCATGAGTCACCGTCAAACATTGACAATGTGAAACTGGCATTTGCCAAAGGAGCCACGGTTTTTGAAAAACACGTGGGTCTTCCGACCGAGGCTTACAAGCTCAATGAATATTCCTGCGATCCCGAACAATTCCGTGTCTGGCTTACCGCTCTTCAGAGATCCATCGTGCTTTGTGGTGCCGGTGACAGGATTCTCACGAATCAAAAGGAAAAAGAGGCGCTCGAGTCTCTTAAGAGAGGCGTATTTGCCGCCCGTGAAATCAAAAAGGGTGAAAGAATTTCGATAGAAGAAGTATTTTTTGCTTTCCCTCCAGTGGAGGGGCAACTTAAAGCAAACGATTGGTCAAAATATTCAATATACACCGCAATCGAAGACATTCCTGCGAGAGCGGCCGTCTCACCGGCCAACACTTCTCAAAAAGACGTTCGCGACAAAGTCGGCGAAATCGGTACACGAGTTAAGCGGCTACTCAAAGAAAGTAATGTCGTTTTTCCCGGAAGAGTAGACATGGAAATTTCGCACCATTACGGAATTGATCGTTTCGAAGAGTACGGCCTAACCATGCTGACACTGGTGAACCGGGGATATTGTAAAAAGCTTCTGATTCTTCTTCCCGGTCAGAAGCATCCGGAGCAGCTTCACAAAAAGAAAGAAGAATCATTTCTGGTTCTTCATGGAACAATAGAGCTTCAGTTGAATGGCGTTTCACGAACCTGCAGGCAGGGCGACCTTGTGACTATCGAGCCCGGAGTCAGGCATGCCTTCAGTTCCCGGGAGGGCGCGGTCATTGAAGAAATATCGCTTACCCACTTTAAGGATGACTCGTTTTATACTGATGAAGCGATTAACAAGAACCAAAACCGTAAAACACTCCTCACCTATTGGATGGATCTCTGATGGGCACCATGCGCGTAGCGGATTATATTACTGACTTCCTTGCCAATAGAGGCACCCGACATATCTTCCTTCTCCCG
>JAKFFP010000303.1:0-1621 GCA_036675045.1 Bacteriovoracales bacterium
TGAAGTCCACGGCACCTTTGAAATCATCAATCTTCTGGCCCGGATCTTCCAGATTTCTAACAAGACCTTCACTTTCTCCGAAGTTCACAAAATCAAAAACCAACGCGGAAATATTTTTTGAGGCAAGGAGTCTTCCGTATGTGTGGGAACCTTGCTCTTTCACATTCCCGACATTTCCGTTGATGATCACGACATCGTGAATATTTCCTTTTGGAAGGTAGAGCCAGCCGCGCATGATCTTTCCATTCTTCGAGGGAAAATTCACCATCTTCACCCGGTAGTTTGGTTTAGGAAGATCTTTCATCATGGACTGGAAGAGCTTTTTATCCCCGCCGGGTTTTTGAGAAACCAGCGCCATCCGGATGACCCGTAGCTTTTCTCCTTCCTGGATAAATTCAAATTCGTATTCGTCATCAGTTGTAGCGACGTCACTTGTGAGACCTTTATTCTTCCAGTAGTTCCCGACGATCTTCGCTTTCCCCAGGATGCGCTCATCTTTTTCGGTGAGCTTGAAATTTGTCACTTCATGTTTGGTGGAATCAAAGAACTGGACTTGTGGCTTAATCATTTTTGAAATCTCTTGCGGCCTTAAGAGAAATGGTTCTCCGAAAAACACTACGGTCCGCGAAGCGAAGTTCTTTTCAAATTCCTTCCATTCGCGTTTATCCATCGAGGCCATCATGTTGGTGACGATTGTTTCAGCACTTTGTTCTTTCAGGGCCTGGGTCATTTCCGTTCGGGAGGAATTCTTTTTATTATTACTGGAGCACGCTCCTAAAAGGGTGAAAGAGAGAAGCATTGCGATGGTAAATTTCATAGTTTCCTCCAAGGCTGTATGAAGAAAACTTTACTAAGGAATGCCTTTCTTAGACCTACCCATGGGGCCGGCGTGGGGAGGCTTGAGAGAGAGTTTGGATTAAAAAAAAATTCACATTCTCCTCTGACCCGATTCTGAAGAAAAAAACCACCTTCCAACCCCCTGAAATGCAGCGGTCGGCAATGAATTCCCATCAAGGAATGCGGCTATCCTGACGATAATAATCCTATTCATCCTTAAGGGGTTTCTATGCTTTCGACCTTTCATTTTTACGTCGTGTTTAATCCACTGATTAAGCCGGTGAACGATCATCCTACCCAGGCGCATGAATTTTATCATCACCTGAAATCCTCGATGTCTCATCTGTGGTGGGGAAAAATCAGAAAGACCATGTCACTCGATTCACTCAACGTGGGAAATTTCCACGAAGTGGTTGAGCAGAATAAAAAAGAAGGCCACGAAACCGTTCTCTTCATTTCAGACTTCACGCATCTTTGGATCGCAAAAGTTGAAGAAGTAAGTACGGAACGTCCGCCGATGAATGAAACTCTTTCTGTATATGAAAATGAAGATGTTGAGATCTGGTTCCGGATCACCGATATGGATCTCCTCTGTTCTGACGTAAATTCTACCAAGTCAAAGATCGCTGAGCTCGGGATCCAGAATCATTTCTATCCCGGCACAGACGTTAAGACTCTATCTCCGACTACCGGTGCGATCCGCTTTCCGCTCATCGTGGAAGACCGTGCCACTGAGCACTACTTCACAAAGTATAAGAACAAGAAACGCATGGTTGTTGAAAAC
>JAKFFP010000060.1:0-10328 GCA_036675045.1 Bacteriovoracales bacterium
ACATCGTCCCTGACTATGTCCACGTCCTTTATAAAGGACAGATCATCAAGTCGGGCGACAAGTCACTGGCCCATGAACTCGAGGCGAAAGGCTATGACTGGCTGATCGAAGGAAGCAAATAGGATAACAGATGAATTTTGACCACATTGCCGGAACGGCAGAAAGAAGATTGAAGATGGATGACGGAGGCGAAACTGCCTTCCGGAAAACATATCTTCACAAATTATCAGCAGAAGGCCTCGTCAATGACCTTCATGGCGACTATTACAAGTTCACCAACATGAAGAGCTTCCTGGAGAAGCTTCCTTATGAACCAAGAAATAATCCGGTGGACCTCGACACCTATATCAACGACAAGGTCCCGACGCTCTTTTTTATCGATGGCGATCTTCAGAATCCTGAGCTGAATCTTCTGGGCGTTGTGACGGAACTTTATAAGGGACGCCCGGAAGAAGCAAAGACTCACGCGCTGACGAATCTTCACCATGGTCTCCTGAGCGACGGAGTAAAGATCACGGTTAAGAAAAACACGAAGGTGAACTCCCCGATCAGGATTCTCCAGATCATGACCAAGGCCGGTGTCGTGGCCCCTACCATCATCATTGATGCTGAAACTCATGCTGAGGCCACGATCATTGAAGAAAATATCGCTCTCGATGAGGCCTATGCTCTGACAACTGAATCCCATGTCCACGTCCACCCGGGGGCAAAGATCGAGCATATCCACATCGAACAGGGACAGAAGAACAGCATCCATCATGGCGCGACTTATGCTCATCTTGAAAAAGACAGTGCCTACCGCAACTTTGTCTTTCATATTTCCGGTCATCTTAATCGCCGGAACGTATTCCTGAACATCAATTCACCCGGAGCTCACGGGGAGTCATTCAATCTTTACCTGACTAACGACTCAGAGCAATCAGACATCTATACCGAAATCCATCACAAGGCCCCTGACTCAACTTCTGACCAGCTGGCCAAGGGCATTCTCGACGGAGCTTCCAAGGGAGTCTTCACCGGGAAAATCCATATTCATCCGGATGCCCAGAGAGTGAAATCCGGCCAGCTCAATAAGAATCTCCTTTTATCAAAGAAGGCCCAGGTTCACTCGCAGCCGCAGCTGGAGATCTTTGCTGATGATGTGAAGTGTTCCCACGGTTCAACGACGGGACAACTCTCACCTGAGGAAGTCTTTTATTTTGAATCCCGCGGGATTCCGCTTGAGAAGGCCAGGACTCTTCTTGCTCACGGCTTCGGACTTGAGGTCGTTCTCAAGATTCAGGACAAAACGGCCAGAGAGCTTGCCTCCGATCTCGTTATGGAAACGCTGAAGACGAAATTTGATCTGGGGGGCATAAAAAAATGAACCTCATAGAGAACAATCCCTACCGCAAAGACTTCCCGGTGATTGATCAGACGATTAATGGCAAGCGCCTCGCCTATCTCGATAGTGCGGCGACGACCCTCAAGCCGGAAATGGTGATTGATGAACTGGATCGCTATTATCGCCTGGAGACGAGTAACGTTCACCGTGGCCTTTATTGGCTTTCGGAAAACGCTACTTCTAAATTTGAAGCGACCCGGGACAAGATCCAGAAGCTCATTAACTCTCCGGACAGAAAACTGGTTCTTTTCACCAAGGGTACAACCGAAGCGGTGAACCTGGTGGCGTCGACATATGTGAAGAACTTCCTGAATGAAGGCGATGAAATCCTTCTGTCGCAGATGGAACATCACTCGAATATTGTCCCCTGGCAGCTGGTTGCCGGGATGAAGAAGCTCACAATAAAAGTCATCCCGATCAATGAGCAGGGTGAAATCATCATGGAGGAGTATAAAAAACTCCTGACACCCAAAGTAAAATTTGTGTCCGTGGTTCATGTCTCAAATGCTCTTGGAACGATCAACCCGGTTAAGGAAATGATTGCACTCGCTCACAAAAACGGGGCGAAGGTTTTTATCGATGGCGCCCAGGCCATTTCTCATCTTAAAGTCGACGTGCAGGATCTCGATGCTGATTTCTATGCTTTCTCCGGCCACAAGATGTTCGGACCAACGGGTGTCGGGGTTCTCTTCGGGAAAGAAGAGCTTCTGGAAAAAATGCCACCCTATATGGGAGGCGGTGACATGATCGACGTTGTGACTTTTGAAAAAACGACTTTCAACGCCCTTCCACATAAATTCGAAGCAGGCACTCCGTCGATCTCGGCCGTCATCGGTCTGGGTAAGGCAGTTGATTATATAAACCAGGTCGGCATTTCCCACATTCATGAAATTGAAGGAGAGCTCCTGAAATACGGCACCGAAAAACTCTCTTCCATTGAAGGTCTCCAGATCTACGGCACTGCAAAGAATAAAGCGTCTGTGATTTCCTTTGGGATGAAAGATCTTCACCCTCAGGACATAGCGACTCTCGTTGACAAGGAAGGCGTCGCAATCCGTACAGGCCATCACTGTGCCCAGCCCCTGATGAAATTTTTATGTGTACCGGCCACGTGCCGTGCTTCATTTTCAATTTATAATAACAAAGAAGACATTGATCAGCTCTATCGTGCGCTGGTGAAGGTCAAAGAAATATTCAGCTAAGAGAATAACTATGGAAATTATTGTACAGCCCACTCCCAATCCCAATGCTCTCAAGTTCATCCTCGAGAGTGATGTAAAAACTGAAGGCAAAGTCTCATTTAAGACTCCTCAGGACTGTAAAGATGTCCCTCTGGCGGCCGCGTTGTTTGATCTTCGCGGAGTGGATCAGATTCACTTCTTTCAGAATGTGATCACGGTTTCGAAGTTCAGCTTCGAAGACTGGAATTCACTGGAGCCCGCGATTCAGACGAGTATTGAAAACTTTATTGGTGATCATGATCCCAATTTCAAAGTCGTTGATCCGGAAGCGGACAGAAGAAACAACCTCTCGCCTGAACTCCGCCAGGTTGAAGACATTCTCGACAAGAGAATCCGCCCGGGCCTTCAGGGCGACGGTGGAGATCTGGTCGTTAAGGATTTCAAGGACAATATCCTGATCGTGAAATACCAGGGTGCCTGCGGAACCTGTCCGTCATCTACAACGGGAACACTGGAGGCGATCAGATCAATCCTGAGAGATGAAGTGAATCCGGAGATTGAAGTTTATCTGGCGCCGGAGATTTAAATCTTAGTCCCTGCAAGACATCAGTTCAAAGAAAGAGTCCCTGGTAACAGGACCTGACTGACGAAGAACATCCTTGGCGCGCGAAAGTTTTGGCAGTGCCCGGATATCCGGCCCACACTCGGGTGAAATCGATGTCACTTCATTCCGGCGGACTGTAATTCCATTTGCAACACAAGTCTCTGCTTCGCAAACATACATCGTGTAACGATTTCCATTCACTTCCCCCTGGAACTTCCTCGTGCTCCCATTGGAAATGATGAATCTCAAATCACCCCGACTGTACGCCGCCATGACATCATCAGGTCCGGTGCCGGCGGGAAAGAAGGATGTAATTCTGTCGCCACGGAATGGTCGTGCCGGGTTCTGAACGCCGGAACTATTGTCCATGAGAGCACTGATCTCGGCTTCGCTCATCGCATTTCCATTATGTCGTTCTACCAGATTATCAATGAATTCGGTCTGGGCGGGAGTCAATCGCACGTGCTGAAGATTTTTTTCACGAATGGCGGCAATAACAGTCGCTGGAGGCGGTGGGGGTCCGAGACGGTTTCCACCGGCGCCGGTCACGACTCTGGCGGGAGTTCTGGGAACTTCCGGAACAGCTGTCGCTGTATTTGCCGGTTGAGAATTGAGGACGGGTGGAACATTCGTATTTCCATTTGAATTTCCACTAGTCACGGTAATTGCTCCAGCCGCGGGAGTGCGCTCAAGCCGCGTAGGAAGAGGACCAAAATCCGTGTTACCCGGAAGAGTCTGATTGATCAAACGGCGAAGCTCCCCGATCTGGGTGGCGGTGAGATTCGGATTTCTATCAATGGTGCGACTAAGCCCGCCAGCAAGTCCCCTGATTCCGTTATAAGCATCATCCATGCGGCCAAGTCTTTGCGTGACACTATAAAGTTCACCCACCGGATCCGCTGCATTCTCAGTCACGGCAAGGCGGCCAAAGTCTCTCGCGATTTCTCCACGACTGGTGTTGTAAGCTCTGACGGCAGAGGAATTTCTCGCCTCCGCCAGCACACTCTCAAGCTTCGCTCTCACCTGATTGAATGAGTCAGTACCCTCCAGCGTGAAATTCTGGCCAAGGCCGCGGCTTTCGTCGGTGTACCTGGCAAACTGCGCTGATTCTTCATCCAACGGAAAACGCTGGCCGGTCCGGGCGTTCCCTAAAGCAGCCTCTTTGAGCTCAATTTCCCTGCGTAAGTTGAGAGCGGAAATGAGTTCCGGATTATTGTCAAATAAGACGTCCACATTTGTCTCGAACGGGAAGTTATCGATGTTATCCACCGCGCGTCGGGCCTCCGGAAGCATTCCCTCAATTAATGTATTCAGATCACGCCTCGCCTGTTGAAGCTGAGGCCCGGAAGAAGCAGTAAGATCTCCGGCGCGGATTCTTTCCTGGATCTCAAAGATCTTTTCACAATTACTTCCGGCCCTTCTGATACAAACAGGATTTCTGACGGAGGCCTGCAGGTTCGCAGTTGTAAGCCGGCTCCTTCTGCGATCGCCGAAGAACTCAATCGCACCTCCGACACCACCGGAGCCTTCCTGACCGTAACCGCTGTATCTCACTGGACCATTTTGTCCCAGAGTAATTGTTTGTGAGTCATCAAATCCAAAAGCGGAAATTCTGCTGGTTCCCTGACGGGCAGCCGATCTGGTGGTGGTATCTCTGGGAGCAGCGAGATTGTTACCAAAACTCGGCGTATCGATGTAGCCCATGTCCCGGCAGAATGTAAAAAATCCGCCGACGAGATTTGAAGAAGTGGCACGACCAGCGAAACTTCCCCGGCAAAGTCTGAGTTCAGAACCCTGGCGAGGCTTCACATCAAGAGAAAAGGTATTTCCGGCGCTGTTGGGATTGTATCCAAGACCAGAGTAATACTGATTGTGAGCATTGGAAGAGAATATTCCTACGATCTCAAGATTATCCCCTTCATCAATCAGAGTCCGTTCAACCAGGAGTGCACTTCGCGCCCTGGCCACATCCTCCAGCGAGAAGTTCCGCCCGGGATCAGAATTGAGCCGGTTACCGAGCTCACCGATCTGGGCATCGAGTTCGCGAAGAATTTGTGCTTTCGAGTTTGGATTGGCCTTCAGTCGGCGGAGCCGTGAAAGGACTTCAGTCGGGTTGCCATTATTGGCATTAATCAGGATCGCAAAATAGCGCTGCCTGGTTTTAAGATCTGTCACTCCATCCAGGAAATTAAAAATATCATTTTTAAGTCCCGGTGAAACTCCATCCCACTGGCGATAAACCCGGGCGAGATCTTCCAGGTTCATGGCATTTTCCACATCGGCACTGAGTCCGTTCACATTGTCGGTACGCTGGAAAGGATCAGCAAGTCCCCGGCGATTGAGTTCACGAATTTCATCTGCCGTTAAGCGCGGCCGTGGTCCGGCCGGATCTCCCACCGGTACGGCATTTGGTTCATCGGGAGAAAGTCTTGCTGTCCCAGGTGTATTTGCAGTGATCCGTTGTGGTTCAGGAATAACTGAAGGTGAAGGATCGGGAACGGCCCCCGGAGTCGGTGTTTCCTGTCTCGCGACAGTGATGGCACCGTTTGGACGAGGACGCGGAGTTGCTCCCAGAGTATTACTCGAAATAATTTTTCGAGCGGAAGCAGCAATTTCATCATCAGGTACACCTGCCGCCCGAAGAATCCGGGAAAGTTCGGCCTCGGAACGAGCGACATCGTTTCCTCTTCTCATTTGTCCCGCAAGGCGAAGCACAGACCGCGCCTGATCAGGATTCAGATTTGTACCGGCGATCTCATTTACTAATTGAACCCGCTCATTATTCGTAAGTCGCGCGGCGACTCGTGGATCAATTACCCGATCGCCCAGATTAGCATCGAGACGAATACCCTTTCTTTCGAGCGACGCCATCGCGGCATCGGTTTGTTCCCCATTAAGAAATCCTCTTCTCGCCGGATTTCTGCTGCCATAGATAACGATCTCTTCACCCGGGCGGGAAGAACTATAAAGAGCACTAAGTCTTGGCGTATTTATGATCCGGGTAGTGGTTCCCGCGATCGCAGAAGCAAAAGGCAGAAGGGTTGAAGTCACACATTGGGCCATGCTGGCCTCTTCGTAAACCTGACCGATTTCATCTGCCGGGTTACAGGAAACACCATTTACCCGCGCCATGAATTCATCACTGTCACAATCATTCATGGCCGCTGCGATTGCAGTTCCATAGTCGGCGGCCTCAATTCCGAGCATGGCACCGCGGGTGACACTCGCTAAGGCGCGACCACCCTGGGCAACTGCACGGACCGAACTCGCCCCCGCTCTCAGTGCGAGTCGGGCCGCTCCGTATCCCACAAAGTACGTCGGGATGAGTGCCACTTCCGTAATTATTTCGCCGGCCATGCCGTAACGATTGGCCGCGCGAGTGGAGAAATTCTGAAGGATATCTTCAAGGCCCATGGCCTGGACTGTGGTTTCGAGCTGGCCTGAGCGATAAATATTTTGCTTGAGGCCCCGGTCAACACAGTAAAGCCGGTGATCCTCGCGATCGTCGACAGTGATACTTCTGATGAAATTTCTCGACTGCTGGACACTCTCGTCCAGCTTTCTCATTTCGGCATCGAACGTCGCCTGAAACTGCTGGCGGTTCGGGAGAGGATTCGACATGAGAAGGATTTCCATCCGGGTGCGCATGGAATCCCGATTGGCCATCGGTATCCGCGAAATCAGTGCATTGATTCCTTCACGGAGTTCGTTAATGCGTGCAGTGTTCTCTCCACTTGTCCGCATGGTCGCAATGTCCTGAACCGTGGGCGTGGGACAATTTTCTCTCGTGCAGTAGCGAACAGCATCAGCACTCGCGCGCCTGGCACGACGCTGGTACTCTTCAGTGATCGCAGGTCGGGTAACTTCCTTGATGTCGTCAAACTGCCTCCAGGCATTCTCGAGCATTTCCTGCCGAGCTACCGGATTATCAAAATAACTTCTGAATAGACCGTTCTGGCATTCGTTGAACTGACGGATATGATCGACGGCCGTGAGGAAAACAAGTTCCTCCTGGATCTGATCCAGATTGGCGGTGGTGTTGATGAGTTCCTGGACGTTACTTCCTCGGAGCATGTAAGCGCGACCGTTTTCGCCGGCACACTGTATGGCCTCAAGCTCCGCACGAGTGGCGTCTCCACCGGCCCCGTTCCACGCTCTTCCCGCAAATGTCGTCACGGCGGTTCCGACACTGTAGACACATTCGGGATTGGGTGGCCCACCCTGAACGACAGCGTTGACCACACTCCCGAGCGGATTTGCGACGGCACCAGCAACGACGGCACCTGTGGAAGTAAGACCGCCGTAACCGTAGTCCTGAACAAAGCCCTGATCAAGCGGACAATTTCCCTGATTGAAGGAACAACGAGCTGCCGGGCCCTGGGCAACGCCGGCGACTGCACTGAAAGTGCAGAATATAATCAGGAAAGAAAAACAAATTTTTCTGTGAAGAACGGCCATGCCGTAATCTTATCGGCAGAATGGGTCAATAAAATGAGGATGTTAGAGATTCAGCTCCTCACTCCAGCCTATTGAAATTACATCCAAATTCTACCAATTATGGGGAGTGTAGTAACTCCACATCTTCTCATGCACGCTTCCGGGCTTCGGATGATATTGGTAACCGAATTTGCAACGGGCCGGAAGTGAGATCAGGATGGAGTCGGTCCTGCCATTGGATTTCAATCCAAAATGAGTTCCCCGATCATGAAGCAGATTGAATTCCACGTACCGACCGTGACGGTAAAGCATGAACTCCTCATCTTCCGGAGTCCAGTTTTCCTTCATCCGCTTCTCAACGAGCGGAAAGTAAGAGGGCATGAAAAATGACGAAAGATCCGTCGCCATTGCGAAATCTTTTTCCAGATCACCGGTATTGTAATGATCAAAAAAAATCCCGCCGATTCCGCGCATCTCGATTCCGCGATGATGATTATTAAAATACTCGTCACAGGTTTTTTTCATTTCTTCATAGCGGCCGTAAGGCGCGCAGGCCTTCTTCCATACTCCATGGAAGAAAGAGAAATCTTCTTCGTGAGGATAATATGGCGTGAGATCGGCCCCGCCACCGAACCAGAACTTTTCTCCCTGATGGATCATGCGGAAGTTAGCATGCACCGTAGGAACTCTGGGATTTCTGGGATGAATGATGAGTGAGATACCCGCGGCCCATAACTCATCGCCGGTCCCCTTGAGATTCTGGGCAAAACGCGGATCAATTTTTCCAAAGACGCAGGATGTGTTTACGCCTGCATTTTCAAAAAGCTCACCGGCAAAAGCACGGGTAATCCCCCCGCCGCCAGTTGCCCCCGCATGATCTGACCTTGACCAGCGATCCTCGGTCAACGTGAGCCCAGGGTCGAGACGCTGCATTTCAGCAGTGATCTTCGCTTGCAGGGCCACTACGGAGTCGTGAAAAAGCTTCTTTTTGTCTTCAAGATTTTTGTTCATAACGGCAATTTACCATGATTCCTGCAGACAGAAAAATAATCAAATCATGTTTTGCCCCTATCGTAAATAATGTTGCAGAGGGCGACTGTCCCGATACAATAAAAGTAACCACAAGAGGCGCCTGTCGATGATTAAAAAATTTCTCCTGAAATCCATCCGGCCTATCGGTGCCACCCTGATTCTTGTCATCGCCTTTTTATGCCTAATGAGCTCTGAGTTTTACAATCAGGTCGACCAGGACTCATTCACCAAAAAACTTCTCGATTACACCATTTCCTTTGAAAACAGTTTCTACGATTACCGCATGAGAAAAACGATCAAGGGTCACCCGACGAGTAAGGAAGTGGCCCTAATTGAGATCGATGATTACTCACTTTCTGAATTCGGTCAGTGGCCGCTCAATCGTACGGTCTACGCCGACCTTTTGAGAAAGTTATCTCTTTTCGGCGCAAAAGTTGTCGCCTTTGATATTCTCTTCCCGGAGAAATCTCCCGGTGAGGGGCCGGACTCTCCGGATGAGAGACTCGTGCGTGCCTTCCGGGATTTCCGGACGGCCGACCGACAGTCATTTGTGGGATACACCATCATAGAGCCGGAAGCCTCTCCAGAAGAAAAGCTTGCGGATTTTCCACCTGAACTTCTTGATTACGTCATCAATACAAAACAGGATGCCGACGCTAACCTCGAACCCTTCGCCATCAGCTCATACAATTATCCCATCAAGGAAATCGCTGATTCAGGTGTGGGCCTCGGATACATCACCATGTCCGCCGACAATGATGGCGTATTCCGGAATTATAACCTCCTCGCAAATATTGATCAGCTCTACGTGGGCTCACTCGGACTCAGCGCCTACGAATTCTGGCGTGGTAATAAACACACCATCGAGATCACAAAAAAAGAGGCCGGCGTCGAGGCCCGTCTGGAGATGAACGGGAAGGCGCTCGAGATCGATCCGTTCGGAAGAACCATGATCCGCTACTGGGGCGGCTTTAATCAGTTTGAGCACACTTCCCTTTACTCCGTCGTCACGGCCAAAGACACAGATGAAAACATGAGGGCCATGATGAAAGACAAGCTCGTCTTCGTCGGGTCCACCGCCAGCGGAGCTCACGATCTCCGGCACACCCCACTTTCGCCCAATATGCCGGGAGTTCTGGCCCACGTGAACATTGCCCACATGCTGATCAAGGGTTACTTCTTCAAGCCAAAAAATGAATCCCTGAAATATTCTCTTATCCTGCTTCTTGTCGGAACATTGATCTTCATTATCGTCCACCGTTTTGATAATCCGATTCTTGATGCCGTGACAATCATTACCCTCATCGGCAGCTCATTCTATGCCGACTTCAAGTTTTTCATCGAAGAAGGATACCAGCTTAAACTTTTCTACTGCTATTTTTGTTTTATCGCGACTTACTCATGGAATACTTTCCTCAACTTCTACGAAGCCAACAAGGAAAAGCGCCAGATTAAAAATACGTTTGCCAGATACGTCGCCCCGACCGTTGTAGAAGAAATGTTGAAAGACCCCGAGCACATCGTCGTCGGGGGTACGAAGATGGATATTACTTGTCTTTTTTCTGATGTGCGGGATTTTACCTCGATCTCTGAGGGACTTTCAGCGCAGGATCTTGCGAACATGCTGAATGAATACATGACCCGCATGACTGATATTGTTTTTGATACCAAGGGAACGATTGATAAATAT
>JAKFFP010000027.1:0-10160 GCA_036675045.1 Bacteriovoracales bacterium
TGAGAACCGTTCCGGGTTTTCTTATTCCGGGATGTCCGGCGGAAAGTGATGTCTGGATGAGCCACTCAGATCATGTGAGTGTGATCCCGAAAGATTTTAAGCTCATTCTTCAGAGTGAAAACGGTCTTACCGCGGGGATTAAGCACGAATATCGTCCTGTTCTCGGTCTTCAGTTCCACCCGGAAGTGCAGCACACGGTCCATGGAAAAGAAGTCTTAAGTTTTTTCCTGAATAACATCGCCGGTCTCAAGCAGGACTGGTCTTCAAAAACCATGCTGGAATCTTCTCTTGAGGAAGCTCGCGCGGTGAAAGGCGCAAAAGTTCTGTGTGCTTTCTCCGGCGGAGTAGATTCTCTGGTCGCGGCAACTCTCTGTGAGCGCGTTTTGAAAGATGATCTTTACTGCTTTTTTGTCGATAACGGTCTTCTCCGCCCGCAGGACTACCATACGATCAAGCTTCTCCAGGAAAAAACGAATCTTCATATCGAAATCATCGATGCCAAAGAATATTTCCTCACGCAACTTCGCCAGCAGAAAGATCCTGAGACCAAGCGAAAGACCATCGGAAAAACTTTTATCGAAGTCTTCGAGAAAAAAGTTCATGAGTACGAAGCCTCTCACGGTATCAAGTTTGAATATCTCCTCCAGGGAACACTCTACCCGGATGTGATCGAATCACTCTCTCCTCACAAGAAGGGAGGGAAGTCGGCCACCATCAAGTCCCACCACAATGTCGGTGGTCTTCCGGAACGCATGCATTTAAAACTCCTTGAGCCGCTTCGCTATCTCTTTAAGGATGAAGTGAGAGCGATGGGTCTGGAACTGGGGCTCGAGCATGATTGGGTCTTCCGTCATCCTTTCCCGGGTCCTGGTATCGGAGTGAGGGTTCTCGGTGAACTTTCAGAACAGGCGATCAGGAAAGTTCAGGAATCCGATCAGATCCTTTTTGAGGAACTGAAGGAACATAAGCTTTATGATTCCACCTGGCAGGCGTTCACCGTCCTGTTACCGGTGAAGACCGTCGGAGTGAAGGGCGATGGAAGGGCCTACGAGGAAGTGATCGCTCTCAGAATGGTAAATTCCCAGGACGGCATGACGGCTTCAGTGACTGAGCTTCCGTGGAGCTTTCTCAACCGGGTTTCTTCAAGAATTTGTAATGAAGTGAAGGGAATCACCCGGGTAGTCTATGACATTACCTCAAAGCCCCCGGGAACCATTGAATGGGAATGATTTTTTACCAATGAGGCTTCGGAAATATCACGAAGCCTCATTGAACCCTAAGGGTAAGAACTTTTTTTAGAAGAGAATGTCTGAGAAATCGCCGCGGACGCAGTCTTCTGTCACACCGTCATTGTTCTCACAGAAAACAACATCCGTAAGATCAACTGTCGCGACATCGATATCGGCCATGTCCGTCGTCTCGATTTTAAACTCCGACGACTGATTAAAAATCATGTTTTTAAACGAAGACCTGGTGAGATCGTATTTTATGGTCAGAAGCTGAGTGGTGCTTGTTCCGTCTTCATTTGTAATAGTCCCGTTGACGCTCATGGTGAGAATTTCGCCCATTTTCGCAGCGGACTTCATATCACTCTCATTGAGATCCTGGATATCCTGAGCGACAGAAGGCTTCGCTTCATAGAAAAGAACGCTTTCTTCGAAAGCTTCAATCCCGGCAAGAGTGCAGGCCTCACTCATTCTTGGCTGAAAAGTTTGCTGGCTTAAGACGATCATTTTTTCGCCTTCAATTTTAAGAATCGATTCAACAGCTGTCTGACGGAATTCGCACTTCGCTCCATCTTCAAGAGTTACGGAAGAAGTTGTTACGACAACCTTACTCATTCCTGGATTCACTGCTTCGAGGATCGTCGTTTTACTCTGAAGAAGAGTTGCAATCTGCGCCTTCGTGAGATTCTGGGCAAAAGCCGAAAAGGTTCCGAGGGCAAGTATTCCTGCGAGTAGCACTTTCATAGGTTCTCCTTAAATCGGGCGAATAATAATGAAAAAAACATATCTCTTCTTCGGTTTATCAAGGAGGAGGGAATCTTTACAGACCCCAAAATGACACCGGCCAGATTTTCAGGAAATGGAATTTCAGATCTTATTCGCGGCAGGTTTGCTTTACCTGTTGAAAAAATGCCACCATCCGGATGTCCATGCCCAGGAGTAGCCGATGAAGCTGGCCATATTCCGGGAAAGAGACCCGATTTCCATCCAGAAAAAGAATACCTTTACCGATCCCCGAACCGGTCTGGATTTGCCGAAGAAGCTCGCTGTTAAGTGAAGAAATCAGGTGCCGGTTACAGGCCGTGACGCTTATGGACCTGCTTAGAATTTCTGATGAAAAATGTAGATCCGTCCTTTTGATGTCTAAGTTAAAACGGTGGGCACCGTCTTTAAGGGATAAGTGATTGGCAAAAGCAAGATGAACAGACAACAGCAGGAATAGAATCATAATTCGCACTTCTTCGGGGCTTCAGCACTATGGTCTATCAGCTGCCGGCAAGGGCCCGGAAGTTCTTCGCTTCTTATCATGCGCATGTGAAGTTCTCGGAAAAGAGTATTGGAGTGTACATCGTTTCTCCTTGATGTATAAGCACTGGTTCGGACTTCTTCAAGCGGGTTTATTCGAAGCATTTCGCAACCATAATTGCGGGGGCCTTGATAAGTAATGGCCGCGACCCAGTCCGCAAAGTCTTCCTCTGTATTGTTCTGATCGCCTTCATGTTTAGGAGAATTTGAGGTAAACGAACCGTGCATGCTGGTTAAGCAAGAACGAAGTTCCAGGAGTTTACGCTTAGACTCGGGACTCGCACCGGTCACCATTAAACTGGAAACGTGGTGACCGAGCTCATGGTAAAGAACCCCGGGTCCTCCATAAATGAGGTGCAGAGGACTAATGAAGATTTGCTGATTATCACCATCATAGTAAGACCCTATCCGCTGAGCACTAAAAATTGTCTCGAGCTGGCATTCTTTAATGGTATTGGTCTGGAGAATCATAAGATTGGACACAATCGTTCCTTCTCCTTGAACGTCGATAGAATCAAATTTGTCTGTATACTCCGGTTTGAGCAAAGAAAATATGGATGGTCTCAATCGTGGGGCAATGATCGCACGCGTATGCGAAGAAAAGCGAGGAAGAAGTCTTTCATTAAAACTGGTGATAACAGACGTAGCCATGTTCCTGAGAGCCTGGGGATTACTGGCCGCCCGCACTTGAGGAATGAGATGGCCCTTCAGACGGCACGTTTGTTCTCTTCTTCTGAAATCGCTCTCCCAATCATGACTTCTATGTTCGCGAAGCTGAGAGTTTATGGCAGACGTGATCACATTTTTTTTGGTCTGAAGATAGGTTCGAAACAACTCATTTCTTATTGCCTCTGAGGAGAATAAATTTTTGTCTGAAGGGCGCCCAACACCGCCATTGGCAAGTCGCGTACGTAATTCCCGAACGGCGCTTTTGCGGGCGGGATCATTTGTCGAAATGTTCATCCAGTCCAACATGAAAAGAACGGTATCTCTCATTCTGCCGTTAAGAACTGAACCGCTGTTAGAAAGATAATGGGAATGATTCAAAGCACTTGATAATTGATCTAGGGCCTGAAAAACTTCCAAAAGTGGTCGATATATTTCGACGTCGGTAGAAAGATCATTGAGAAATGGATGATCCATGATTAATCCAACATTACCGGAGAAAAAAGTTTCCAGATACTTTTTCGGATTTTCTGCGTTTAAGATCGAGTTCCAAATGGTCTCAGGCGTTGCTGTGTTTAATTGACCTCTCAGAATCTGTGACCTCTCCCGAATCTGTCTTCGAAGAGGCTTAAGACTTCTTTCAGTTGAGGGATCAATGAGGGCATTGGCAGGCAAATCACGAATGAGGTCAGACATTCGAGGGACGGTTGTGGCCTGACAAATCTGGGCCTCGCATTGTCTTTCGAGTTCGAGCGGATCACATTCGGGAGAGGTCACCTGAGCGCTCGCGGCTAAACTTAAAACAATGGCCAGGAAAAGGTACATAATTCCCCCTGTATTAATTATATCAGGGCGACAGAATCTTAATATCCGGAAGGGATTTCCATAGGGGGTTCCTGATCAGTTTGAACGGTGGTATATCTTCTTAAAACCATTAAGGGGACTCTATGCAAATGATCGCCATTGTCACGGGCGGTTCATCCGGAATCGGGCTAGCTATCGTTAAATCACTTACATCTTCCGGCATTAAGGCGGTTTCATGGGACATCAAGGCACCTGCTGAGGACGTGCCCTTTGTGGAGTGTGATGTAACATCTGAAGAAAAAGTTAAGGTTGCCTTCGAGAAGACGGTGAAGTCTTTCGGGGAGCCGACGATCCTCGTAAATAATTGCGGCCTTCAGTTCATGTCCCCGGTTGAGGAATTTCCGATCGAAAAATGGAACCAGTTAATCTCCATCATGCTCACCGGAACATTTATTTGCTCCAAGACCCTGATCCCGACCATGAAAAAAAACAACTGGGGCAGGATCATCAATATCTCGAGCATCCACGGGAAAGTGGCGAGCCCCTTCAAGGCAGCTTATGTTTCTGCTAAACATGGAGTGCTGGGGCTTTCTAAGGTCATGGCGATTGAGCTCGCTGAAAACAACATCACTGTGAACACCATTTGCCCTGGCTTCGTGGACACTCCGCTCATGCGCGCACAGCTCTCTAAGCAAGCTGAGCTCAATAAGATGTCGGAGGAGCAGGTGGCGACTGAGATCATGCTGAAGCCCGCTTACATCAAGAAGTTCACTTCTACTGACCAGATTGCAGACATGACCAAGTTCTTTATCTCGGAATCCGCAAATACGATTACGGGCGAGGCATTCTCGATGTCCGGCGGATGGGGAATGGGCCAGTAGAACTGCTGTAAAAAATTCACTGGCCTGATTTTTCCGGGGGCTAAAGAGGTATAAGCCCTCCAATCACCCAGGAGATTCTATGAAAACTTTTTTTTCTGCTCTGGTTCTTTTCAGTTCTTTGTCAGTCAGCGCGGAAGTCATCACAGTGAAGCTCAACAAGTCCGGGACATTTCTTGTGAACATTGTGAGCCCTTCTCCATGCATGGCCACTGAATATTCTTTAGTATCAAAAGATATTAAAATGGAAGATGGCGGCTATTCCATCAATGTCGTGGCAGAAGAAATCGATGTGCTTTACGGTCGTGCTCAGTGGTGTAACGGGGACCTTGTTGCTAATGGAGTTTACTTCGTTACTTCCCCAACGAATCTCGTTATCAACCTTCCTGAAGATTTCAAGAATCCGAAATTAACGGTTACGGAAGTTGTTCAAACTGCGCCGGTAGAATAATCAGAAGCTTCCGAACATCGAACCGAGGGCGATCACTACGGTGGTCGCCACTACCGGTACCGCCACAGCTACCACAAATATATCAAGATACGACTGCTTGTGTGTCAGGCCACAGATCGTCAGAAGTGAGATCACGGCCCCATTGTGGGGAAGTGTATCGAAGCCACCGGAAGAAAGTGAGGCTATCCGGTGAAGAAGTTCCGGAGAGATATTCATCTGGTTTGCAAGCTCGAGATAGCGGCCCCCCAGAACTTCAAGACCAATACTCATGCCACCCGAAGCTGAACCGGTAATACCGGCAAGAGCATTAATGGCGACTGCTTCGGAGACCAGAGGATTCGATGGGAAAATTCCCAGGACAGCATCTTTCAGAATGGCAAATGATGCGAGGGAGGCGATCACGGCGCCATATCCCACTTCCGAGGCCGTGTTAAAAATCGGAAGAAGTGAGCCCATGGTTCCACTGTTCACGGATTCGATCATGTTGCTGTTAAAACGACGGAGAGTGGCCATCACGAAGAGGATCGCAACCACCAGCGCAATGATGATAGACCAAAGACCCTTCACTCCTTTAATGGAAGCTGAACCAAAAACAGGCAGCGCCAGATATTCAGTTTCCCAGTTTGGAATAAGAATTTCCGAGAAAAGATAGTTGAGCCCGATCACGATAAACAGCGGAGTCATTGCAAGCCAGAAGTTTGGAAGATCGCCTGACGTTTTGGCTTCCACGACGTCGACAGCTTCCGGGCGTGAACTCTTCGCATGCCACGTAAGCCAGAGCATTCCGAGACTAAGCATGATGAGGGCGGCAATAGAGCCGAGTCCCGGGGCCGCAAAAGTGGTCGTTCCAAAATACGGCATAGGAATAGCGTTTTGAATGGCCGGAGTTCCCGGGAGGGCAGTCATGGTAAAGGTAAATGATCCCAGGGCAATGGCACCGGGGATGAATCTTTTTTCAAGTCCACCCTGGGCAAACAAGGTAACGCTGATCGGATAAACACAAAAAGCGACCACAAAGAGAGAAACCCCGCCGTAAGTGAGAACCGCGCAGGCAAGAACCGTCGCCAGAATCGCGTGTTTCGGCCCAAGTTTTTTCGAGATGAATTCTCCGATGACCTTGGCCGCTCCTGTGTCATTCATGAGCTTTCCGAAGATCGCGCCCAACAGGAATACCGGAAAATACATAACGACATACTTACCAAGAGAAACCATGAAGACCTGGGTGTAATAGGCCAGCGGAGCACCCATGCCTGAGAATTGATGATCCTGAAACATGATCGCAAAGAGTGCGCACACAGGAGCGAGAACAAGAACGTTTACTCCGCGGTAAGCAAAGTACATAAGTGCCGCTAGTGAAAGCACCAATCCAAGTAGTCCGATCATAAAATACTCTTAAAGTTAAAGTTGAAAGAAGTTAAGAATGAAATCATTGGTAGAAGGGGCAAGGGGATCAAAATTTTCCGTGATGGGTTTGCCACCACCCCAGGCATGGGCCATTCCCTGAACCATGATAAGGCGCTCAGTGAACTTCAGAGTCTGGTAACGACGATCGCGGATGGAGACACCAAAGCCGCGAAGATCACGCTGTACATTTGATTCAATGAATTTGGCAGAATTGTTTTTCTTTCCGTCGTCGTAATAATCCATCGTCACCTGATTTACGTCGGAGATGAGGCGCGAGTGAAAGGGATCAACCCGCTTGTCTTCTTCGCCGTGGACGAGAAGCATTTTCTCCAGACGGCGTTTCATGCCCACGCGACCGCAGGTATAAGCGGCCTTGCCGAGATAATTAGGTGACTTGAAATGATGAGCATCGAGAACAGTTGAAGCTTCGTAAAGATTCTCAGCAATCTTGTAAGCAAGACCTGCTGAAAGAGCGGCACCCCTGAAAACATCCGGATAACAGGAAGCCAGATTATGTCCCATGACTCCGCCAGCGCTCATGCCGGTGAGGTAGATCTGTGAAGGATCAACCTGGGCGGTAGTGATCATGAGCTGGATAGCACTTATGATCTGGCCCATCTGATTCATGGGAACGCGGCCCTGTTCATAAGATAAGAACCAGTTCCAGCAGTGGTCATAATTTTCAAAGACGGTCTGTTCCGGGGCGATGATGTAGAAATTTTTCTGAACAGCAACTTCATCCAGCCGGGTTCCTTCAAGGATTATTTCCGGGCTTTGCTTACAGCCATGAAGAACGAGCAGGAGGGGACGCTTCACTGTGGGTTTTGTCCTGGGACTTACAACCACAAAACGCCGGCCGGCGACGGTCATCTCGCTGGTTTTAGCGAAAGAGGCACAAGTAACCAGCATCAGGAGGATCGTAAGAATATTCTTCATTGAAAAAAAACATACCTTTTTCAATTCACATTGCAAAGCAAGAGGGCCAAACTTTCATTGTTCTAACGCCTCGATATCACTGGTCGTACTGGAAGCTCCGTGGTAATTGACCTGTCATGAAAATCTTATTACTTCTGGCCCTTGTTGGATGCACTCAGAAATACGCCGACTACGATCTCATTCGTAAAATTGACTTCAATAAAGAATCTTACGAACGGCCCATCAGTGTTTATGAAGTTCTTCCCCAGGGGAAGGATGATCTGAGTTCATGTTTTAACCAGTGGCTGTTTTTTTCGAATGCGGAAAAAGAAAAAAATTCCGCCATTCCGATCATGGTCAAGACTCTCTGTCCGGGTAAGGATTATCTCATGAACACCAGTATGACCGAGACCTGGTGGACAACTCTGATTTTCACACGCTCATGCGTCGATATGGAAACCAGCTGTGCTGTTCCGAAGAAAAAATAGTCTCCTTTTTCTTTTTGTCATTTTGATCTGCCCCGCTTTGAGAGCGGACACCTACAACATCATCAAGCTGCATAACCGGACGGAACTCCTGGCCGAGATTCCCGATGACAAAGGGATCAAGGAAGACGCGCTGGTGATAGTGACCGGTGAAAAAGACAATGTCATAGCCGTCGGTAAGATCCGCGACATCGAACGTGATACCAATCCGAAAACAATCAAGGTCGAAATTCTCGAGGTCCTGGAAAACAATCTCATCCTCGTCGGAGATAAGGTCTCTCTATTTAATAAGGAGTACCTTGAAACCCACAAAGTGCCGGGCTTTAATTCGCTCACTCTCGGCGGCGGGAATGAAATTCCTTCCCGCTACAAGGAACTCGCATATTTTGGTGTCTTTACTTCTGACGGTCACACGCTGGATAAAAAGGAATTTCTTCTCTCACCGTTTCAGACTCAGTACGGGATCACCGATACGTTGGGTCTCAAAGTCATCAATGCTCTGTGGTTCGATGGTTATGTGAACGGGGGCCTCAAGTATCGGGTCGTTCATAACAAGTTTGCCAAGATCACGATCAATGGCCTTGGTGCTTACAAGGTCCAGCAGCAGGACTGGATCGCGCAGGGTGGGGGAGTCATTACACTTCCCTCGAACTCAAAGTTTCAGAACCACCTGATGGCGAACTTTATTTTCGATCCACAACACGAAGATTCACGGGCGACTGAAGACCTGAAACTCTTCGGGACTTCTGATATCCGGAGCATCACTGAGTACATCACGGATGACTGGAACCGCGTTCTTTATGGTCCGGTCTATAACGTGGAACTTCAGACTTTCGGAGGGACAGTTTCCTACATGTGGATCTGGAAAACCCTGCATATGTCTCTGGGAGTGGCGACGAGGGACTTCACCGAGCTCACCTTCGGCACCGACGAAGGCTATTACTACGTTTACGATCTGTTCTTGCGATTCTAGAAACGAAATTCCGAGAAATTTCTTATTCCCTGGAATGTTGATGGCTGTGTGCCTTCACGCAATACCTGTGAAACCCTGAAACCCGCGAGTTCAGCGGCCTTCAGCTCTTCCGGGATGTCGGAGAAGAAGTGAATTTCCGGCGGCGGGAGCTGAGTCTTGATGGAGATGTTCTGATAAGAGACTTTCTCGCGCTTATGTCCTACCTGGGTATCAAAATAATACTTAATGAAGGGAGTGAGATCGCCCGCACTGGAATTTGCCAGGATAAGTTTCTGGGCATGCACTGATCCGGAAGAATAAATCCCGATCAGATATCCGCTGGAATGGAGATTTTCAAAGAATGGACGCACGTCCTGATAGACATGTCCCTTGAAGGCTCCACTCTTATAACCCTCTTCCCAGATGAGGCCCTGGATTTCTTTCAGCGCCCTGTGCTTTCTATCTTCATCGATCCACTTGATGAGCTCTGTAGTGACGGCCTTAATACTTGTGTCCTTTCCGCCTTCTTCCGTGATTGTCTTTCTGACTTCCGCGATATGGGGAGCGAGAGTCATTTCATTTTTCGTAACAAATTCATTCATCCTTTCCCGCGAGTAGGGGAAAAGAATCTTGTGCACAAAATTGATATCAGTGGTGGTGCCTTCGATGTCGAAAAGGAAAAGCTTCCGGCTCATGATTGATATCTCTTTTCGACTCCGGAATTGGTGTAATTGGCGACCCAACCCTCGGGCGTCATAAAGACCCGGATGGCCTTCACGTGATACTTCGGAGCCAGATCAAACCAATGAGTATAACCCTTGGGAACAGAGATGAAATCACCTTTCTGGCAGAGGAGAGAGAAAACCTCGCCCCGTTCCTTCAGGTGGAAAAAGAATTCACCTTCACCATCAACGAAGAATCTCACTTCATCTTCGGCGTGCGTGTGTTCTGAGAGAAATTTCTGGCGGATGGCCTCAATGTTCGGAGTGTCCTTATGAACATTGATCACGTCGGCATTCACGTAGCCATTCTTTTTCATGTAAGGAGCGAGCTCGTGTTCATCAGAGCTCGACG
>JAKFFP010000174.1:0-10115 GCA_036675045.1 Bacteriovoracales bacterium
CGTTCATGCGTCCATACTCACGCGCCTCAAAGGGCGAGGAAACGTCTTCGGCAGCATAGAGATATTGTCCTGCCTGAGAAGCTACGAATCTCACGGTCGAAGTTTTCCCGGGAGGATACACACCCAATGCGCCGACTCCGTTGACCGAGAACTTAACGATTTTTCCAACTTCTTCTTCAATATTTGTTAGATGGAAGAGGACTTCATCACCTTGTCTCACATCCATTTTAAGGGGAGAAATTCCGCTACTGGAAACTGTTCCGAAAACTTCAACTTTATTCCCGTTACGGACAACTCTTTCTTTACCTTTGAATGTTGCGACGGGAGAAATCTTCATGGCAACCGGATCCGTACCCACCGGATAAGTCTTGATCGGATTAAGTTTTTTCGTATCAATACAAACTGTGTAGTGCGGTTCACCCAGAGGAAGTGGGAGGTCATAGATGACTTTCATCTTAGGACGGCTGGTATCAATCAACTGGTGATTCTGTGGAAGAAGCGGTCCTACCGGGTCGAAGCGGTCAATCGCGAGCTTATTAAGGGCGATGAGATACTTACCAGAAGGCTCAATGGAATCTCCCTGCATGGAAACAAGGTGACCGATGTTGTAATTAATAGAAACCTTATCCAGCACTTTCTTGTTGATGTAATCCCACTTCACCGCCTGAGAGTCGAGATAGAGGGAAGTATAGACGACACCCGGCTCTTTACCGAATTGGGTGTGGAGAGGGCCCAAACCCAGTTGCACCTGTCCGTGAAGGGCCTTCTGCATATCCAGAATCGGCACACCATATTCATCACGTGAGGCGAAGTCCTTGGTGTCGATCAATTTCTTGATTTTCCGAAAGTCGTAAACCGAAGCGTGCGTATCGAGTTTTCCCGACACGATGATGAATCGACCGTCCGGCGAAATGTCAGCTCCGTGTGGAGACTTTGGTTCCGGAATGAGAACCAGAACGCCTTCACTTGCAGCTGTCTCGAGCGAGATAGTTTTGTGGCCATTAATCAGTTTGAATTTACCCTGCTTTACGAGTTCCTCAGCTTTTTTCCAGTTCACGACGTGCATGAAGTCGGTATCACGTGCTGAGCATCCTGCCTCAAAAGGAGGATTCTTCCCTTCAGTACCAGAACCAATGTGGCGCTCAGAACAGAAAGAGTTGGTAAACGAATAGCCGTAACTTTCTTCCTTACCAGCGTCACTCAAATCCTGGGTATAGGGAGGAGCGATCACTGAAAATGAATTCTTCGTATCGATTCTTCCTTTCTCATTGTCGAATTTGTGAAAGGTAATGGCTCCACGATAGTACTTGTTAAAGTTTTCCTGAGTCAGCGCCACGTACTTACGATCTGTCGGCGCCGGATACTGAGCACCTTCCACGATGTATTCAGTGTTTGGAGTAGCGAATGCGCCCCCGTGTCCTGCCATGTGAAGCGGACTGTGGACAATCTGCTTCGTCTCGAAATCTTTCAGGTCAATGACGAAAATTCTCGGGTTCGCTTTGTCGTTCAAAAAGACATAGCGCCCGTCATATTTCCCGCCGGTCTCTGAGAAGTTAGGATGGTGGGTATCGGCCCAGGTATATTCCTGACCTTTGGCAATGGTCGCGTTTCTGACCATGGTCTTTGTCTGCTGATCATGCATGTATCCGGAAGCCGGATCATGTGCGGCGGTGGGAACGTATTTGTAAATTCTCATGGAAGGTACTCCATAGAGAATGGCCGAGCCCGCCTGACCACCAGAGTTTACGCAGAGGAATTCGTCCTGCTTCCCGGGAGGTGTCCAGGTTTGTGCCGCCGAAAGCAGATCTTCCGGCCCGAGCTTGCGCTCTTTTGCGATATCAAGGAGTCTTTGGGTGAGATCTGCCTCCCCAAACGCGGAACCCACGATTGTTGCCAGGGTAACGAGGGTGAGAATTTTAGTTTTCATTGTTATTCACCTTTAATGAATTTGAAAAAGTCATTCATCTTCTTATTGTTTTTTAACTGAATCAGTTCATCGGCCTGGGCAAGTCTTTGATCAGTCATCGGCTTGACAAGAAGGTAACCCTGCATTTCGAGGTGAAGGGCAGAGCAGAATTCCGTACAGTAGAACGGAAAGACACCTGCCCGGTCTGCGACGAAAGTTACGGAAGCAGTTTTACCTGGCTCAAAACTTCCGTGGACGTTGTAAGTATCGATGGTAAATCCGTGAACGTTATCCTTCGACTGCTCATTACTGGTCAGGTGGATACTTACGATATCACCTTGCTCGACCTCGATGGTGTCAGGAGTAATGTGGCTTCGGATGAGAGAACCGTAAACGTGGACGCGTTTTCCGTTTCTCACGATCGTTTCCTTCCCGGAGTTAATCTTATAAGGAGAAATTGTTCCACCTCTTGGATCTGTTCCGATTTTGTATTTGTACATCGGCTTATTCACTTTAGTGGAAAGAGCGACTGCCCCGAGGCGAGTCGATTGCGGAATGGAAGCTTCATAAAGAGTCGCCATTTTCTCGCTCTTAATATCGATCATCTGGGCAGAAAGTCCGGTCTGAGGTCCCACTGAAGTAAAGCGGCCATAGGGTGAGAGGTTCATGACGACGGCGAATTTTTCCTCGGCCGCGTTGGTATCTCCTTCTGGTACGAAGATCTTGCCGGTCGTGAAATCAAGTTTAAGTGTGTCTTTTACCTTACTATCAGCGAGGCTTACCCGAACGACTTGTTTGGCGCCAGGAACGCTGACAAAGACATTCTTGCCGGTGAAGGCTGCGTCTGCTGTTGAACCACCTACGTTGACCGATTTGAACGCCAGGTTTCCTTTCAGAAGGTCATTTGTAGTAAACAGGAGGAGAGTGCTGGATTCCTGGTTTGTGATAGCCCCATATTTCCCGTCACCGGAAATGATCACGCGGTCTGAGCCCTGTGGGAGATCGATGCGCATGAGGATCTGTTCTTTAAGTGCGGTAGACTCATCGACTGTCAAGTGACCATTCTTCATGGTTGCCTTAAGGCCTAAAAAGCGTTCAGCATTCTTCCAGTTGATGATGTTAAGAAGATTTTTCTCGCCTCTGGTGATTGAGAATGCGAAACCATCGGATTCACCTCTTCCGGTGGCTGGAGATGACTGGCGCTTACCGCCCATGAGGATGGTGAATGAACTTGATGGATCAATGAGGAATATCTTGTGCTCGTCATTGTTCCGTTCAATGAAGCGCCAGAAGGTGGCACCCATGATTCCGTCATCCAGTGCTGCCGCCGAAGTTTGGGCCACATATTTAGTGTCCTGGGTGACAGCGAGATCCGGCGAACTGTTCCGGAAAAGCGGGTGAGTCACGATCTGCTTTGTTTCGTATTCGAGGAGATCCACCAGACCGATTCTTCCATTGGCCGCATCAGCAAGAAACACTGCTCGTGCGTCGTGCTTTCCGTTCGTGAGTGAAAGTGCAGGTGTTCCGCTGTCACCGAAGGAATATTCGACTTCCTCGCGGGAACTCGCCTTGATGATGGCCTTACTTTCATCATCGAAGGCATAACCCTGCCATGGCTCGGCCGAAAAGACGGCGACGTATTTCAGGATTTTCATGGATGGCATACCGACGACCGCCAGGCGACCGGAGACTCCGGTCCCGTAGAAGGCCAGATACTCATCAAGCTGCCCGCTGGCATTGTAGGTCTTAGCGGCCGAGATCAGGTCTTCACCTTTAAGACCTCTCTCTTTAGCGACTTCTGCGAGTTCTCCGCTGACAAAAGAACCGGAAACTTCCGCTTTTTTTCCTTTTTCATCCCGGGAGCAGGACAAGGCGACAAGCAGTAGACAAAGCGTAATCAAAGTCGACTTCATATTACTTCCTCATGTTGTTGAACGAAAGTTATTCACATACTGATCTTGCCTGCATTCGGAATCATGAAACATGATCCGTATCAGTTCTAAAAAAAATGTCATCGTGGTTCAGGTGTTATAAGTCAGGACGGAAAGTGATAAAAGTCAGTAAAGGCCATGAATGAATAGTTGAGATAATAACCTGGCCCGAAACGGGCCAGGAGATGTCATTTGGTGATCAACCGCCGCAAACGCCGCAGCAGTTGTCATCGGAAGATTCTTTTTGGGTTTCGTTTTTTTTGTCGTCCCTTGTCTTCGACAGTTCTTTTTTAACGCTTTCTTCTTGGCTCGTTTTGTTCTCAGTCTTTTCTTTAGTCTTGGTTGACATAGGTTTCTCCTTTTCTTGTAGTTATTCTTCTTCATATCGTCCGGGATTGACATGACCAGGATCATGAATTCGCAATATCTTTCATGACGGCCGTCATGGATTTCCCCGCTATACCCTCTATACTTCTAGTCATGTTGAATGATCACATCAATGCCGATTGCACGAACTGCGACTCCCGGGAGAAAGGCATCTTCTGTTCCATGCATCGTCTTCAGTTGGCAGATCTTTCCCAGAACAAGGTCACTAATACCTATCGGAAAGGACAGACGATCTTTTCTCAGGGAAATCCTTCATTCGGCTTCTACTGCGTAAATAAAGGCAAGATAAAGCTTTTTCAGCTCGGAAAAGACGGCAGAGAATCGATTATCAGAATCGCCGGCGAAGGCGACATTCTTGGTCACAGGAGTCTCTTCAGTAATCAGGAGTTCCATGCCACGGCGGTGGCGATCGAGGACTCAGACGTCTGCTTTATCGGTAAAAAATACGTCATGGATGTGATCACGAAAAATCAAAGCGTGAACATGAAGCTCATTGAGAAGCTTAGTCTGGAAATGGGCCTGGCCGAGAAAAGGAGCTCTTCTATGTTCCAGAAGAGCGTAAAAGAGAGACTTGCCGGAGTCCTGTTGTGGCTTAGGGAAGCTTTTGGAGTCGATGATCCAGATGGACGTATCCGGTTGAATATCATCCTTACTCGTGAGGAAATTGCAGGCATGATTGGCACGACGAATGAGACAGTCATTCGCTTTATCTCTGAGTTAAAGAGTGAGAGAATCATTGCGCAGGAAGGAAGGACCATTCTCATCGTTGATGTGAACAAGCTCCGGGAAATTGCGAACCTCAATTATTGAAGATCATGATTTGTAACATGTTTAGTAATATTCGCCCCTGATATGATCTGAACATGAAAATGAAAACCATCAATCTGAGTCCCCAGGATATTACTCGCTTGATTGAAAACTTCGGAAGTTTGAAGTTTGCCAACGAATTTGACCTGGTCTATGAATCGCAGATTCCCCCCGCGGCCTTTGTTTTCCTGGAGGGGAAACTGGATTTCGTGAAGAGAAACAAATCTCAGTCGTCAGCGGTTCCGGGAACCCTGATCGGGGCTTACCAGCTTATCCATGATCAGCCTGTAAAATTTGGGGCCAGGGTAAGATCAAATTCTGAGCTCATCGTTATTCACAAGTCAGCGATCCTGGAAGCGGCGAGGGAAAAGGATTCCGAGTTGTATCAGATCATCAGAGAAATTTTTGAACCGGTGAAAACTAGATCGTCTGGCTGAATTTAACCCGGGATTCCCTTTGTCTCAGATGGTGATCAAAGGTCATCGCCACATTACGCATAAAGGCCTTCCCCTGATCAGTGAGAGTCAAAACGTCACCGTTCAGTTTGAGTAAACCGTCATTTTCAAATTCTGACAGGTCCTTTTTTACCTCATCCCAATGGCGAATATTGTCGCGGTCCAGCTGGATAGATCCGTTACACATGAGTCCCAGGATCAGGTCCTGCGCTTTCAGGTCCTCCGAGCTGTGAATGTGACCCTTCTCAATTGGCAGCTGTCCCTTTGTCAGGGCAGTTCGATAGTCTTCGATCTCTTTAGCATTTTGCACGAATGAGCGTGAAGAATCAGAGATCGAGGTCGGTCCCAGCCCGATCAGGACATCGGATTTTTTATCCACGTACCCCATGAAATTCCGGTGGAGCTTTTTATTTACCATCGCCTCATGAAGAAAGCTTCCCGGCAAAGCAAAGTGATCCAGACCAATGTCGACGTAGCCATGCCCGGCAAGAATCATCTTTCCTGTTTCATAGAGTTCTCTTCTGCTGGATGCTGAAGGCAGGTGGGACTCATTGATCAGTCTCTGATTTTTTATCCTGTCGGGAAGATGTGCATAGCCGTAAAAAGCAATGAGGTCCGGGCTAAGCTGACTTACCGCCTTCATGGTCTCAGTGATCGTATGGACGGATTGACGAGGAAGACCATAGATAAGATCAAAATTAATTGATCGAAAATTTTTCGCTCTTATCTTTTCCACCAATCGCTCCACCATCTCGACGGATTGATGCCGGTTGATGGCCTCCTGGACGTCCGGATCGAAATCCTGAATGCCAAGAGAAACCCGTCCGATTCCGGATTCGGCCAGCACACTCAGATGCTCATCCTTACAGGTGCGGGGATCAATCTCAATCGAGCCTATGAAGGAATCGGTTTTCTGGCGGGTAAGGGCCGTGATCAGGACTGATAAATTCTTGGGTGAAAGGAACGTAGGGGTGCCTCCACCAAAATGCAGCGAATTTACTTTTGGCGTGAAGCCCAGTCTGTTCTGATAGATGTCCCACTCTTTCAGGACCATCTCAAGAAAAGGATCTTCAACGTCATGATTCCTGGTGATAGTCCGGTTGCACCCACAATAAAAGCAGAGTTTCTCGCAATAGGGCACGTGCACGTAAAGATCGACGCCTTCTGCTTCCTTATAAGAAAGGCGGATGTGATTCAGCCACGCATCTTCGGCCGGAGTTTCCAACCAGAAGGGAACCGGGGGGTAGCTGGTGTAGCGCGGACCCGGGCGATTGTATTTTTCGATTAATTCAGTATTTGTCTTCATGGAAGGAAGTATGCCTGCAAAATACATTAAAACATTGACCCCGGTCAGGGTTTTGCATTTTTAATGATGTTAAATTAGCAACATGAAAGAAGCGGACAAGGAGAAGGCAGAGGTTACGGTTTATTCCTGTTCGGGATGCTCTAATGTAGCCCAACTCGCAAACTCGGTTGCTGTTCGCTTGCACCGGGAAAAAATAGCAAAGATGTCCTGTATTGCCGGAGTCGGTGGTGATGTCGCCCCATTGGTCATGACGGCGCAAAAAGCAGAAAAGATCCTGGCACTCGATGGCTGCCCGCTTGCCTGTGTTTCGAATTGCCTTAAAAGACACGGCGTGGTCCCCGACGTGCACCTTATCCTTACGGGTGAAGGGCTTTCCAAAAATGTTTACGAAGAAGTTTCTCCTGAAGTTGTTGATGAGTTTTTTGAGATGGTCAGGGAAACGGTCAAGAAAATGAAAAATAATCAGGATCCGGATAAAAAGGAATAACAGAATGAAAGCACTTACAGCAAACCCTTATCGCATTTTCTTTTCACTTGGTACCATCGGCCTTTTTGTCGGTATCTTTGTGTGGCTGATAACCGGGATAAATAATGAACTCTACTTCGGCAGAATGCATGCCCATTATATGATGGGTATTTTCCTCCTGAGTTTTGTCATTGGTTTTCTCATGACGGCCATCCCCCGGATGTCGGGAAGTAAGACTGCCTCGGAAACTGAAATCATCATTCAGTTGATTCCGATGCTGAGTGCCGCTTTCTGGGGAGTCTTCGAAAATGACGAACGATACTTCTTCCTGAGCCTGATAGTTTCCATCCTGGTCCTGTTTCGATTTTGCTTTTTACGGATCATAAAATGTCGCCACGTCGTGCCTGATGTTTTCCCCATGGTCATAATCGGGCTTCTTTCCGGCTTTTCCGGAGCGATACTTTCTTATCTTGGACATACAGAAATCGGCGCCCGGCTTTTCTACCTCAATTTTGTGCTTTGTCTTTGTGTCGGTATCGGGTCCAAACTTGTTCCGATGCTTCTTCGGATCAACCAGACGAAATCCCATCCTAAGGAAGAGTTCTGGACCGTGGGTCTTCTTCTGACGGGTGCCTGTTTTATTGAGATTTATCTCAGTGAAGGATATGGAAACTTTCTTCGTGCCGCCGTGATGACACTGGTCTTTTTCCGTTACTGGAAGGCCTGGTATTTTAAAGGTCAAAATTCTTCTGTTTCCTGGGGAATCAGACTGGCCGCGGTCTCCATGCTTTTAGGGACTATCGGTTTGTGGCTCTTCCCTGACTATCGCCTTGAGGCCATTCATCTTCTTTATGTGAGCGGATTTGGTCTGTTAACATTGATGATTGCTTCGAGAGTCATCCTCGCGCACGGAAACCATGATCTCCAGCTCGAGTTCGGTAACTGGTTTATCAACATTCCTGTCGGGATGATCGTCTTTGCGGCCGCGACACGAGTTGCAGCTGCTTTTGTGGATGGTGGTTACGAACGTCATCTGGCGTATGCCGCCTTCATCTTTCTTTCTGGATTTGGTCTTTGGTGCTATTTCTTCGTGCCTAAGCTTCTGGGATATACCGGCAAGAGAAAAGCTTCTCTCGACGACATCGCTTGCTCACACAAATGAAAAACTTTGTGACTGAGCGATCAGCGAACGAAGACTGATGCCACCGGAATAGTTTCCAAAGAGGAGAAGTCCTTCTCGGTTTTTCAGAAGCTTCCCGATTTCATGAACTGCCTCGGATCTTTCCTTGTCGTAAAGGGGAAGGCCCTGTTTCCAGGGAGTAAGATAAGAAGCGACAATTCCCTGCTCTTTAAGGTCAGGAAGTATTTTCTTTAGTTCGTCCATGACTCTTGCCGGATCTGAGTGCTCACCCTGGCAGATGGCGCGGTAGCAGTAAGCTCCGGGATAGTTTTGAGGAGAAAGTTCTGACTGGTTAATAATTCCCAGTACCGGATTTCCATATTTTTGAGGTATCAGCATCCCTAGGGCCTTTTGGAGTTCCGGCAATGGTTCTGCCGTGAAAAAGGTGAAGGAGCTCACCGGCACGTATTGAATCCGGGATAATTGGTCGCTGATATCGGGCGCGAGTTTACTCAGAATTGTAGCCGCTTCACAGGAGTTAGTGCAGATGGCGAGGTTATCCTCCAGGGTAAAACTCTCCTGAGAAATGATGATGTTTTCTGCGACTTCGGATCTCATCCGTTCAATCAACATCTGCATGCCACCCGGGAAAGTCACGGATCCTTTTTGTTCGGTATCCTGTTCTTTTTTGACAATGTTTCGCAGGGCCTTGAGAAACGACCAATATGTTCTGAAGCTCTTTCCTTCTAAGTTGGGATAGAGACCAGGCAGGTGAAGCTTTGCGGCCTCCGCACCATAAATTCCCTGGAACGCCGGGGAGAGAATCTCATCGACGTATTTTTTACCCAGGAGGGGAAGAAAGACTTCTTCCAGAGAAGTCAGAGGCGGAGGAGTCTGGTGAAGTTTCAGGATAACCTGAAAGAGGAGGGGGAGAGAAAAAGGAGAAGCGGGGCCCGATTCTTTCCAGATGAGACGCTTTAATTTTTTGGGTGAATGAATGGTCGGAAGACTTAGCTCACGGATGAAAGCGACTGCATGTCTATCGAGATAAAGTGTGCTGGCAGCGCTTTCTACCGGACCGAAAACAGTTTCAAGAGTCTGGATCTTTCCGCCAATTTTTTCTTTCTCATAAATTGTGAAAGGAACTTCCAGTTTTTTCAAACGATAGGCGAGAGAGAGACCGGCGAAGCCGGCCCCGATGATTTTTACTGGTGACCTATGTTTAAGTTTTCCTAGCATCACTTCAGAATAAACGGATCAGAAAGATTAAAACATGATCGCCGTCATCTAATCCGGAGTATTACTACATCTTGTGGTTGTCAAAAAAGTTACACCCGACCAGTACCAGTAATTGTGTTGACGAGAAAATTCTTTGACTCAATCATGGAATTAAGAAGAGCAATTTTTTTTGATTGGTCTTCTGCTAAAAATTTCCAATGAAGGGGAAAAAATGAAAATAAAGAGAATGTTCACCAGAAAAGGCAAAGGGCCATACGCAGATCAGAAATATGTTTCCCGCATGAGCGAAGTGAGAAATATAGACGGCTCAAAGAAATCGGCCATGGAAGTGAAGGTGCCGGAAGAGTGGTCTCACGTTGCTTCGGACATTCTCGCCCAGAAATATTTTCGCAAGGCCGGCGTACCGCAGGCAGATGGAAGTCTTGGCCGTGAAACATCTGCCAAACAGGTAGCACACCGTCTCGCCAACTGCTGGCGTGTATGGGGCGAACGATACGG
>JAKFFP010000090.1:0-1572 GCA_036675045.1 Bacteriovoracales bacterium
CAGCGCTGGCATTGGCACCTGAAGCGACACCGAAGGCGAGCGCCAGTGGCAATGCGACTGCGGCAACTGTCAATCCGGCGAGTAGATCCTGCCGGAATTTTGGAATGCTATAACCGGCGAAATCATGCTTGAGGAGTTGCGGGAATGTATAGTGCGTCATCTGGTGATGCCTTAAAATGCGTCCTGTTGCGGAGCCCGACTCCGCAACTTAGGCTCGCGAATGCGTTAAACGAGCGGTTATGTTGTTGATAGGTGAGCGATCTGATGGGTCGCTAGCCGTTTACGTGGCAGATATTATAGGCGCGCCAGCGGCGCTGATCAAGCAAGGCCCGCGGTTTGCCCGCCGAAATCCTAACTGGCTTCGGATAGTGAAGAAGAATTATGGCTTCTGGTGGATTTCGAAACTTTTGACAGCGATCTACGCCCGCTAGATGACCGTGCCATCAGGAATCGTTGCGTTCTTGATGACGACGATAATGCCATTGCGAATTACGAAGCCAAGGTCAGTTACAAAAAAGCAGAAGACAAGTTCACGACTCAATGTTCGTGCAATCTCTGGAACGCTGAGAAACCTTGTCACCATACCGCCAGTCTCCTGCTGAAGTTCAGTGACCTTCAGGAAAAGCAAGGCACCACCAATGGTGTCGCGATTCCCCTCTCGCTTCTCAATCAGGAAGGCGTGCACGTTGAACGCTATGGAACGCTGGTAAAAGATGCGCCGAAAATGACCGGTGCGCGCATGAACTCAACTTTCAGCTCCCTTCAGTACACACTGGTAAACAGGAAAGTCGTCACCTTCCCGGCCCCGACCAAATGGAGCGGGAAGCTTGTCGTGAATCTCGTTCCTGCGACAATTCTCGAAGAATACAAAAACGCCCTCTATATTGAAGGAAAATATACTTATGTTTTCAGCTGGAAAGGCGAGCAGGAAGAAGTAAAAGAAGTTTCGCTTTTTGATCTCTTGTATCTCTTTAACTGGCGCACGGGCGATGCGCTCGATCTGCCCGGTGAGATGCGCGAGCTCGTCTCCCGCCTCAAGCTCACGGATGTGGTGGGCGACATCCAGGACTATATCCGGATTTTCCTGCCGCTTAAGAAAAGCGGTTTGGTTGATTTATTGGTGGAAAATGAAAGCTGGGATGATTTTCCGGTGGAAGACATGGAGTATCGCTTTTCCATCAATCCCTCTCCCAGAAAGAGTTTCCTGAATCTTGAACTGGAACTTTTCACGGTTGATCAGAAACTGGTGCCGATGCCTTCGCCGTTTCTCCTGTTCGTGAGTGACCAGGGTTACTCGTCGAGCTTCCGGACCAGAAACGATGCGCTTCTCTTTTTCAAAACCCTGATCGAGGACTTTGACCGGGAAACGGTCCTGCATAAAAAATATCTTCACAGTAATTCTCGAAAGCAGATCATGACGGAATGGATTACTCTCGTGATGAAAGAAGACGAGCTTCCATTCTTTGATCCGACCTTCAAGAAGATATTTATCCTGAAGACGAAAATCTTTAAGAAAGTCTTCCTCGCCTTCCTGGATAGTTTCGGTGAGATCGGATTCAAGACATCATTTTA
>JAKFFP010000001.1:0-1568 GCA_036675045.1 Bacteriovoracales bacterium
AGCACTACTCAGAACAATTTAAGAAAATCTCAAAGAGGGTCTTATGAATCTTCTCCTCGCAGCCACGCTTCTCGTTTGCCAAATGAAGGTCAACACCCAGCTTCTGCTTGAGCAGACGGTAGAAGTCGGCCCGGAGGCAGTCGTGGTGGGTGAGGTCGAAGGCTATAAGCTCAAGGTGAAGAAGACCGCAAAAGATGTCTTCGAGCTGGACGTCTTTGATTACTCAGCCGCCTCTCGCTCCTATGCCTCCAGCACTCTTCGCTATAAGAAAGATGTCTTAAGTTGGTCACTCTGGACCAGGGAAGTATTGGTCGAAGCGTCCTGTCGATTGAAGTAGGCTTAGCCCAAGGGCGTCTTCCGAATGAAGAGGCGGCCGGCCTTCTTAACAAAGGTGTAACCATGGACCTCGAAGGTTGCGCCATTTTTCGCCTTCAAGAAGTCGGCCCTGACTTTCCTTAGTTTTTCCCGTTCCTCATTCTCACCGATCTGATTATAGACCTTAAAGATAATCTCCGATTGTGCGGTCGGATCCTTGGCCAGTTGGTCGTAGTAGTTCTTAAACCCCTTTTCGTCTTCGAAGAGTAAGGGACCGAGGACCACGACACTTTCAAACGGGTTCATCACTCGCTTGTCGCCGGAGTGTTCAAAGACCCGCGTGGATTCAAAAATCAGATCCTTCATGGTAGGCCCCCCACCGAGCTTCACGATCTGCGCAAGTTGCTCAAGAAGGGTCTTGATCTTAGCCTCCAGGGGCCCGATGCGATCTTTGTAGTTCTTATCCTTGCGGTAGGAATTCAGTACTCCGGTGTCCCACTGCACGCTTCCGATGAGTGGACCGAAGTAACTGGGACGGTGAAACTCATACAGACGCAACTCAGGAGGTAAGAGCTCCAGTGCCTCGAAGAAAGGCTGTGGCTTCTCCTTAATCTTCACTCGCAGCGTATCGAGTAGATTCGAATAGGTTTCCTTGGCAGTAATGATTTCCAGGGCCGCTCTTCCGCTTATGCGATTGAGGAGGTTATTCTCTGCCAGAAGGAACCCGATCTCTAGGCCACCCTCATAGATGGGAGAAGCCGAATAGGCACCAAGGAATTTCTCCAATGCCTCCGGCGAGCGCGTCGCCATGGTGAAAGCTGATCCCTGAGTGCCACTGCTTCCTTCAGGTGCCTTGAAAGGATTGACTTCCTCGACCGGTGCCTTCCCCCACTGCTCCAGAAGCTCTTCCAGGAGCTTCGTATTTTTTAAGCGCGTGGCCCAGTGAAAAAGTGAGAGATGGAACCGGTTCGCCTGATACAACTTGGCCTGGTCAATGGGATTCGGGAGCTTGCCTTCCTGCAGGATCTTCTGCTGGTAATCGCTAAGGTATTTTGTTGAAGGAACTTCCGTGACCTCCACGAAGTATTCCGGCTCGTTACCATTCTCTGCTCGGTATTGGATTTGAACCTCGAAGGGATGAACCAAATCGTTCATCTTGTCGGAATGGTCGGGCAGATAGCTTTTGATCTTCTCCATCGCACGATCGTTTTTCAGTTCCAGGCGGTAAATGCCTCGGTGAACGTCTTCCGGAT
>JAKFFP010000073.1:0-1563 GCA_036675045.1 Bacteriovoracales bacterium
AAGGCAATGATTTAAAGATAAGATTTTCCGGCGTTGTTTATTTACCTGACCAATTTTTGAATCGCTCCCTCACTCTTTTGCTCTTCGGGATTTGAAATCCCGAAGTCCTATCAGAGAATTTTCAATCCTCGCTCCTCGGAATTTGCAATTCCGAGGTTTTATCGTTGGATTTGGAATCCGACTTTTAATGATTCCGGGAGTAGTTTAATATTTGATAGTTTCCATGGAATGGGTTCGATTTAGCGGATTGGAAATCCTATGATCTGGGTTCGGAATTGCAAATTCCGAACAGCCATTGTCACGCGCGACACGCGCGCGCCAGCGGGGAACAAGGAAGCCAGCTTTGAGCATAAAAAAGCCGGAAGCGAACACTTCCGGCGGGATTTTTTTGGTTAAGGAAAAGGAAATTATAAGCCTCGCTTATTAAAGGAATATAACATCGTTCATCGGTCAACCAGCAGAAGACATTAAAGCTTTTCGAAAATCCTTCTGAAGCTTGTCGCTTCGGTGATTCTTCCGTGTAATTCGGAAATAGGCACTCGCTCTTGCTCGGTGGTATCCCTGTGACGAATTGTCACCATGTTGTCCTCCAGCGTCTGATGGTCAACTGCGATACAGAAAGGCGTTCCGATCAGATCCTGACGGGTGTATCGCTTTCCGATAGATCCGGAATCTTCGTAGATGATGTTGAAATCGTACTTCAAGGCTTCCACGATCTCTTGTGCTTTCTCAGGCAATCCGTCTTTCTTCACTATAGGAAGGATCGCGGCCTTCACAGGTGCTACTGCCGGATGAAGCTTCAGGAATGTTCTGCTTTTCTCTTCAGTTTCCTCTACGGTGAATGCATTGCAAAGCGTCAACAAAAACAAACGATCCGCACCGATCGAAGTCTCGACCACGTACGGGATGTAATTCTGGTTGATCTCCGGATCGAAGTATTGCTGCTTTTTCTTGGAGAATTCCTGGTGGCTTTTCAGGTCAAAGTCAGTTCTGGAGTGAATTCCTTCCACTTCTTTGAATCCAAAAGGGAAATCAAACTCGATATCCATCGCCGCGTTAGCGTAGTGCGCAAGCTTCTCGTGATCGTGCTTTCTGAGTTTTTCAGGCGGAGTTCCCAGCGCCAAATGCCATTTCATTCTGGTTTCGGACCAGTATTTATACCAATCCATCTCAGTGCCGGGACGGATGAAGAATTGCATCTCCATCTGTTCAAATTCCCTCATTCTGAAGATAAACTGACGAGCTACGATCTCATTTCTGAAAGCCTTGCCGATCTGGGCGATTCCGAATGGAACCTTCATTCTTGCTGTTTTCTGGATATTCAGGAAATTGACAAAAATACCCTGAGCTGTCTCGGGACGTAAGTAAATCGTGGAGGAGTCTTCCGCCACGGAGCCCACCTGTGTGGAAAACATCAGGTTGAACTGGCGCACATCTGTCCAGTTGCTGGTGCCGCTGATCGGGCATTTGATGCCTTCGTTGGTGATCAGATCGCGAACGCCATCGAGGTCTTCTGCTTCCAACATCCTTGCAAGTGCAGCTGTCAGTGATTTTGCTCTTTCG
>JAKFFP010000344.1:0-9972 GCA_036675045.1 Bacteriovoracales bacterium
TGATGTGAACGCTCACATTGAGCTCCTCGAACCAACCAGTGAAGAAAGCACCATCCACAAATTCATTGAACAAAAAGGTGAGGGCATCCATCACCTGTGTTTTAAAGTTCCTGACGTAAAAAAGAAAACCGCAGAGCTGACCGCTAAGGGTTACCGGTTCATTTATCCGGAACCGAGAATCGGCGCCGGAGGATGCCTGGTGAATTTCATGCATCCGAAATCGACCGGCGGCATCCTGATTGAGCTCTCGCAGAGGCCAGTAAAATGAATCAAATGCAATTCCAGGCGCCACGCCTGACTCCGGTGAATAAAGTCATTCTGATTGCGACGGGAGCTTTGTTTATTCTGCACTCGATCCTGAAGGCGGTCGGAGCATTCTCAGTTGTCTCTTTCATTGGTCTTTCCGGGGCAGGTGTCTTTTCCGGACTCATCTATCAGTTCTTAACTTACCCCTTTGTAGAAACTCAGATCATGAGTGTTCTCTTCAACTCACTTCTCATCTGGTTCATTGGTTCAGAACTCGAAACCCTCTGGGGCAGAAAAGTTTATATTCGTTTTCTTCTTCTCACTGTTCTGGGCGTAGGGCTTTTTTACTTCCTGGTAAGCACACTGTTCTTTCATGGCACTCATGTCTTCCAGACGAGTCTCCATGGTCTGAACGGAATCAACTTCGCTCTTCTCATTGCTTACGCCACTCTCTATCCTGATCGCCAGCTTTCACTCATGATGATCTTCCCGATGCGGGCGCAGACTTTCTGCTGGATCCTCGCCGGGATCGAGGCCTACATGGCGCTTTTTTCAAATATCACCACTTCCTGGGCGCACTTACTCGCCATGGGACTTTCCTGGCTCATCATCCGTTTCCAGCGGACTCCTTTTCTCCACAAGGTCCTGAATAAGGAATTTCAGAGGGCAAAACCCAAAAAAGGTCATCTGTACGTGGTCAAAGATGACGAGCAAAAACCTCCGAAATACTGGCAATAGTTGACTCGCGGCGATATTTCTTGCCAGTTCGCGCCCTTGAGTGTTACAAAGAGTTTCGTTTTAAAAGAGAGGATCTATGAAGTTGAGATTAGCACTTGAAGAAAAGCTGATGGATGTACGTGTTCGTGACCGCCTGGTAGCTGAAGGTAAGATCCCGAAGGAAGAGCTGAAGAAGTATACTGAAGCACTTCCAGACGATGGAAAAAACGCAGTTCCGCTCGACTCTGAAGAAGCACAAAAAATGCAGTAAAAAAAAGCCCTCTTACGAGGGCTTTTTTTTTATGGTCAGGAGCCGGAGTCGACTATTGAACAACAAATGTCGAAAAATAAATCTGTTTTATCACCGGTTGACCTAATCTCTCATTCACCATTTTTTTCACTCTGCTCTCAAACGTAAGTTTCCCCGTCATACTGTCGAGATCGCTGGCGTCCATCTGGGATGAAACCTGGATCACGACATCTTTCAGGAGATGCTCAGAGTTCTTGATGAGTTCTTTCTGGTCAGCGTGGAAGGTCAGCACGTTCATTTCGAGATCGAGGTAACGAAGGCGGGAAGAACCGGAGTGAAGATTCACCACGAACTTCTTGATGGCGACCGGTTCAATTTTCGATTTCTCGGAAGCTTCTTTCTTGAGCTTTTCTTCTTCCGCTGCCTGATTAGTTGCCTCGGGTTTAAGCATGAAGTGAGAGTAGTAAACCAGACCCGCACCCAGAAGGACAACCACGAGGTTCACGATAATAAGAATCTTCTGCATGGATATATTCTAACACGGGGTGGGTAAATTAAAAGGGCCGCACGATGGCGGCCCCATAAAAGAGAGGGGCCCCGAAGGACCCCAGTATCTTAAAGATATTTGTCGAGGGCCAGCGGAGTGTAAGGGAGGTCGAGGTCGCGGGCGACCTGCTCATAAACGAGCTTCCCTTTGTAGATATTCACACCGAGGCGAAGTGGCTTATCTTTCATGATCGCGCGATCAACACCGTCACGGGCAAGCATGCGTGCGTATTTGAGAGTCACGTTCGTGAGCGCGTACGTTGATGTACGAGCTACGGCACCCGGCATGTTTGCCACACAATAGTGAACAACCCCATCAACGACATATGTTGGATTTTCGTGAGTTGTTGCTTTACATGTTTCGATACAGCCACCCTGGTCAACCGCGATATCCACAACCACAGAACCTTTCGACATCTTGGAGATCATGTCGCGAGTGACGAGCTTCGGAGCTTTCGCACCCGGAACCAGAACTGCGCCGATCACGAGGTCAGACTGAAGAACTGCTTCCTCAATATTGTGAGAGTTTGAGAAGATCGTGTTCACTTTGTTTTCGAAAAGCTGATCGAGTTCCGCCAGACGCTTCGTCGACAGATCGACCAGAGTCACGTCGGCACCCATCCCAACCGCCATCTGGGCAGCGTTTGTTCCTGCGATACCACAACCGATGATGGTGACTTTCGCACGCTTCACTCCCGGGACACCACCGAGAAGAATTCCTTTTCCGCCGTTATTCAACTGCAGATAAGCAGCGCCGACCTGGACAGACATACGTCCCGCAACTTCCGACATCGGTACGAGAAGCGGAAGAGATCCGTCGTCGAGCTGGATCGTTTCGTAGGCGATACAAGTAGCACCGGATTTCATGAGGCCTTCTGTCTGAGGCTTGTCAGCAGCAAGGTGAAGATAGGTGTAAAGAATGTGATGAGGCTTGAGGAGAGCGATCTCATTTGCCTGCGGCTCTTTTACTTTGATGATCATTTCACCAGTGGAGAAACAATCTTCCAGTGTAGGAAGGATCTTGGCCCCTGCCTTGATATATTCTTCATCAGTAATACCGATACCCATACCGGCATTCTTCTGAACGAAAACTTCGTGGCCGTCCTGAACGAGCTGACGGGCACCGCTTGGTGTGAGACCAACACGGTTTTCATTGTTTTTAATTTCCTTAGGTACAGCAATTTTCATAGGGTTCTCCCATTAAGTGAAACATTGAAGAAGTGGCAAAAAATTTAGGTCATCTTACACGGAAATTGCGTTTAAGAATAGGAGAAGCTGGCCCCGTCTGTACCAATTACAACGTTTTTGGCCCCCCGTGCCTTAAGTTCTGTGAGGAGTTCAAGATGTTCCATTTCATGTCCCAGGTGGGTAAGAATGGCGAGTTGGGGTCGGATCTTTTCAATGTATTCCAGCGATAATTCCAAATGGAGATGGGTGGAATGTTTCTTCATCCGGAGGCAATCGATCACCAGGACTTCCAGCCGGGCGTCACGCAGCCGGTCTGAAATTTTTTCAGGGATTTCCCGGCAGTCCACCACATAGGCACACTTTCCGTGAACAACTGCATAGGTATCTTCATGGCCATGGGGCAGGGGCAAAAGCTCGAAAGACTCCCCTTGAATGAGATGCCGGCCTTCTTTGACTTCCACCAGGTCAAGCAGCGGGATGCCTCCACCCAGAACGGGTTTGTCTTTGAAGTAAGTGCTGCGCTCAAAGATATATTTAAACTTCCGACGAAGGTCGGTGGCGGCATCAGGCGCAGTGTAAACAGGAATCGGTTTGCCGGTGATAAATCCAAAAGGACGAAGATCATCCATGCCATGTGTATGGTCGGCATGATCATGGGTGATGATCACAGCATCAAGTGAATCGATGCGACTTTTCAGTAACTGAGTTCTTATATCAGGTGGCACGTCGATCAAAATTTTCTTGCCGCTTTCGGTTTCAATCAGTGCGGCTGCGCGAAGACGTTTATTTCTCACATCCGTTGATCGACAAACATGGCACTTGCAACCTAGAATAGGTACTCCCGTACTCGTACCAGTGCCCAATAGGGTGATCTTGTTCATGCGAAGGATCTTACTATGAGATTTCTATTTCTCCTCGTTTTTATTTTTGTGGGTTGCTCCAGTTCTACCCCCAAGAAAGCTTCTAATCTTTCCGATAGTATTCACCTCGAAGTCGAAGAGTTGAAACTTGATAACGGAATGACCGCGCTCATCGTGCCGAACCACAAACTTCCGATCTTCAGCCTTTATATGTTCTACAAAGTGGGCGGAAAGAATGAAGTGAAAGGCATTACGGGTGCATCGCATTTCCTCGAACACATGATGTTCAAGGGAGCGAAAAAATATGGACCTAACCGCATCGATTTCCTGATTGAAGGCTCCGGCGGACAGACCAATGCTTATACAACAAATGATCAGACTGTTTACTATGAGAACCTTCCGACTTCCCAGCTGGAAGTGATTCTCGATGTGGAAGCGGACCGCATGGATAATCTCCTGCTGGACCCTGAAGCCTTTGAAAAGGAACGACAGGTTGTCCTCGAAGAAAGAAAGATGCGCTATGAGAATTCTCCCAGAGGCCAGCTCTATCTGGAACTCATGCAGACTCTCTTTAAGGGCACTCCCTATGGGACTTCCGTTATCGGAGATATCCCTGACCTGAAGAGTGTCACTCGTGACCAGATCCAGTCGTACTTCAAGCGTTTCTACGCTCCTAATAATCTGACCCTCGTGCTGACCGGTGATATCGATCCCGAAAGAGCAAAGGAAATTATCCGCGAAAGATTCGGAAATATCCCTGCGTCTCCGACGGTGAAGGCCGCGCATGAATCCCTGAAGGAAGAAAATTTCACACCTAAGCTGACTAAAGATCTCGTCGTTGCAAAAAAAGGTGAGTCGCCCTCTCCTATGTTCATGCTCTCGTATCCAACGGTGAAGGCCGGCCACGTAAAGGGTTATGCCCTAGATGTTCTTTCTTCCATCCTCGGTTCCGGAAAAAGTTCATCTCTTATCAATCAATACATTCTCATCCCTAAGCCGGTAGCGACATCGATGTATGCGGCCCACCAGCAGCTGGAAAAAGCGGGCTTTTTCTTTATCGGGGGAGAATTGGTGAGAGGTGTAAAACTAAACGAATTCCGCCATGACCTCATGGACAGGATGAAGGCTTTCTGTGACACCGAGATCACCGAAAGAAATATCCAAAAAATTAAAAACAATTATCTCGTCGATCTTTACTCCGGACTCGACAGTAACGCCGGGCTTGCCCAGTTCCTCGGAGAGAGACAACTTCTCTTCGGAAACTGGAGAAAGTATCGTGAGGAACTTGCTCTCTATGAGAAAGTGACCGTGGATGATGTGAAAAGTGTTTGCCGCGAAATCACATCCGGGAAAAGTGTGTTCGTATCAGTCTGGAATAAACACAAGTAGGACCTATGAAAAAATATCTTCTCTTTTTCTTTATCGCGACCCAGGCCCTGGCAGCACCTTCTTTCCTCGACAGCGTCAAACGCATGAAGTGGGAGGATCTCGATGTGGTGTGGGTTCAGGATGACAAATTCCCCCGTTTTACGGCTTCTCTTTATCTGGAAGACGGTGCCCTGAAAGATAAAAGTCCCGGAATTACCCAGGCGACGCTGGATCAGTTTACTGCCGGGACATCGAAAGAAACCCAGAGGCAGATTTCAGAGTTCTTTGATTTTTACGGCGCAAATCTGAAGCATTCTGTGACTCATGAATATTCGGTCATGAGTGTTCAGGCCCTCACGCGTGACATTTCTCCGGTGATGGGGAAATTCTGCGAGCTCTGGAAAGATTCGCAGTACCCTGACTCTGAACTTCGTTCATACGTAAGCCGGTCAAAAAGCCAGCTGAAAAATCTCGTTACTTCTCATGGTTCACTCGCGGATCGTGTCTTTCGCAAGATCTCTTTGCGGGAAAGCCCTTATGCTAATCCGGTGGAAGGAAGCCTCGCCGGTTATGATCTTCTGAGTTCCGGGGTCCTGAAAAACCGACTGGCAGAACTCCGGGGGGCGAGAAAAGTTCTTTATCTCGCGGGCCCGAAAGATGTTCTTTCCATGGAAAAAGTTATTTCTACTTGCGGCTGGACTGCTGGCAAAAAAATGCCGGAGATGGACCTAAAAAAACCGGGGCTCCAATCTGCTATTTATCTGGTTCCAGTTCCGGGTGCCAACCAGGCGCAGATCAGAATCGGAAGATATGTCACGAAAAGAGAAGTTGAAGGGAAGTATGATCATTTCCAGTTTCTTTCATCATTCTTAGGCGGAAGTTTTACCTCGAAGCTCGTTCAGGAATTGAGAGTTAAGCGCGGCCTCACTTATTCAGCAGGCGCCTATGTTTCTATCCAGAGAGAATATGGTCGTGCCGGAGTTTCAACTTTTTCAAAGAGCGAGACCGCTGCTGAGGCTATCTCCATTATCCGTGATGTCTTTTCTGAGGTTTCTCAGGGAGGAGTGACGCCGGATGAGTTCAAGCATCAACAGGGTCATATGATCGGAGGCTATGCTTTCGGATTCGAAGAGACCGGTGCCTTCATCGGCCAGCTCATGCTTTATGATCATCAACAAAGACCCCTCATTGAACTCCAGGAATTCCCCGAAAGAATTTCACGCTTGAGGATCAATGATCTTTCACGGGCAAATCTCGAAGTCTTCCCATGGGAGAGACTTACGATCGTGGTAGTAGGGGATAAGAGTCTTGAGAAGAGTCTTTCTAAGATCAGACCCGTCCGGATTGTTAATTATCAGGATTTTCTGTAGAGATATCCGTTTCTATGATGGCGCCTGGATACACCACCAGGCGACCTGACTTAAGCGTGCCGGAGATTCTGGCAGATGAACGTACCGATACGAGCCCGGCGCAATCAATCTCACCTTCAACTGTTCCGAAAATTTCCAGGTCAATGGCCTTGATTCTGCCTTTAACATAAGAGCCGCGTTCAAGGACCAGCTTACCCTGTTCATGGATTTCAATACTTCCATGGATCTCAGAAGTAATGATGGCATCACCTGAAAGAATAATGTCTCCGGTCACTTTTGAGCGTGAACCGAGAACATTGTAATTAAAATCGTGGAAATCGTTATCAGTTTTCATCCTTTCGCTCCGACTTTAAATGTTTCAGTCTCTTTCACGAGAAGGAGGTCACCTTCACGGCTGAAGATGTAGACCACAAACTTAACCGATTCACCCACCAGACGGTGAAGGAATTCGGCGTTGGTGGGACGAAGGCGGGAAACAGAAAATGGTTCGCCGGCAGAGTACTTAATACCCTCTGAGAATGTGGCGTTTGCTTCCTGAGGATAGGCCATCATTCCTGATTCCGAAATCATGAACACCAGAACATGTCCCATGACTTTCGTCTCTGGGCTTGAACTCACGATAGAAAATTTGAGAGATACCTTGTTCGCGTCTTGCTCGAATGCGAACTGATCCAGGGTTACACGTTTTTCGTTCACTAAGTTCTGCATTCCGTAAGGACGTTTCATCGCGAGTAAGAATGGCTCTTCAGCGCCGGCCGGGGCCGCGGGTGTCGTTGAGAGCTTCAGCGCCAGATCATCGTTACTTTTCCTCAGGGCCTCGACTTCATTCCGGAGAGCGATCATTTCCGAATCTTTCTCAGTCAGAACATCCGGCATGGTTGGAACCGGCGCCGTCTGAATGCGGGTTCCAAGTCCCCAGAGAAACAATCCTCCAAGAAGAAAGAGAAACACGAGCGGAACTGTCACGAAGAGAGTGCGGATGAATTTCTTTGAAAAACGGAAATAGCGCGGCGGCAGGGGAGCATCGTAAATTACGACCGAAACCTCGCCTCCTGCCTGTTGAATGGCTTCTTTCATTCCTGTTCTTTGAAGAATCTGTTCTGAGGACTGAAGGCCATGTGTTGCGGAGAGTTCTTATCGAAAACTTCACCTGCAATTTTCCAGTCGTAATTACGATCTTTCACCAGATAGAGAGTCTTTTTACCGGTATCGTTGATGACGGCCGATTTATAGGTCTGCTGGAGGTGAACTACGGCGTACTGTTCATTGGCCAGGATCGAGATGAAATCAAAACTGATAACCGGCTTGTCCGGGCGAGCGAAAACGGCGCGCTTATAGTTTTTATAACCGTTGTAGGCGCCGTGACTGCGGTCGTAAAAGCGGTCTTTATCGTATGAAGAGATGTAGGTATCGAAATCCTTGTTCTGCCAGGCCGTCGCCCATTTTTGAACAGCATCATTCAGGTCTTTGCGATTTCTTTCCCAGGTTTTTTTATTCAGGTGATAAATATCCTGAACAACAATAATAGGGGTGTGCTGAAGCTCAATGTACTGACCGATATCTTTCAGGTCAGCGTTCTGAACCACAACGCATCCGCGGGAATCGAGACCTTTCGAAATTCGATTATCATCATCTGTGGAGTGAAGCCAGATTCCTCCGCCACTTTTTCTCGCACGTTGATCCATGAAATTTGGATAGTCCATCGGGAAGGCGCCGGCGCCATAGATCTTGGCGTAATCGCCATGTCGGCGCTTGAGTTCACCCTGTGAAAGAAATTCCTGGAGAGTGTAAATTCCCTCAGGAGTCTTGTGATCGCCATTTTCAGACTTATCACCCTTCTTCTTTCCGCTGGCGATGTTGTATGTCTTCAGGAGTTTTGGATACGTCTTATCGTTCTCAAAAATATGAAGCTGATGAGTGGCCTTTTCAACCAATATGACGTGGTGGGCGAAGTTATCGTCCATCATTAAGATATTGGAAGGAAGGAAGTTTTCCTCCGCACGGATGTTTCCGATGGAAATAGTCAACATCGTGGCCACGACGGCAAAAATGTTTTTCAAGAGTCCTCCAGGTTGGGAAGCCTCTCGATTGTATTATGGGCCCCTCTGGGAATCAATAGTTCATTCAGAGGGCGAAGGTGCAATCTTTGCCCCGTAGCTCAGAGTCTTCCCAAGTAAGTTATCATTATCAGGAGGACAATATAATGACCTACTATTTTATTAGCTTTGATAGTGCAAAGTTTGAAGAATTCCCTGAGCGTTTTCCCGCTTTGAGCGATGGTGTATGGGTTAACACAGAAGAAGATCTGAAAAACATTCTCAAAACGGATGAAGACTCACGCTGTTTCTTCGTCGATTTTTCCAAGAGCACGAAAGAAGTCGATAAATGGGTCATGATAATCAGGGAAGAGGGCCCGGAAGCGAAGATTATTTATGTGACAGGTGACCAGAAACCTCAGGACCTGAAAGCTCATCAGCTTTCTCCGGTGGGAGGTGACGCTTATATTTCACGACAGGTGAGTGTCGAAAACCTTCAGCGAATTTTAACCGGCTTCGGAAATGAGCTTTCTAATGTCCGTGGAAATAAGCTTGAAGCATCCGGCGCTCATAGTATGTCGGAACAGTTTGAAATGAGCTCACTCATTCATCTGAAAAACGACAAGTTGAGCCTTGAACTGGATGAACTGTTTGCCGAAGCAGTGCCAGAGCAGAAACAAAAACCGAAATTTCAAAGTATATCCAATTTCGCGAGCGCGGAAGAAGAAGAATCCGGAGATGTGATGAGCGACAAGGACCAGGAATTTTCCCTCGATGACATGGAGGAGCTGGAGATTTCTGAAACTCCTGATCTTCCGGAAGATTCCGCAGAAGACCAGGGTCTGGATATGGATCTTGACTCTGATGTTGCCCTTGAGCTTGGCGAGGATGATGATTCCGGGTTAGATCTGAAAGAAGATGAACAGATTGCAAACCTGGGTGAACTCGACCTGGGAGATGTCGAAGAATTTTCTCTGGAAAGCACTTCCTCAAGTGTAAAGAAGGCTGCTCCACCAGTTGAAGATGAGCCATCGGGCTTATTCCTCAGTGATGATGATAATGGTGACAAGCTTGATTTCTCACTCGATGCCGGAGATCTTTCGTCCGATGTGAAAGACAAGCTCGCAGAAATTGATGCCATCATGGATGAAGATTCCAAGGTGAATCACGGATTAGTGGACGACCTGAATCTCCTCGAGGATGCAGCTGACCTCATGAGCGATGCCGGAAAACCGGAAGCGCCTGAAGCCGAAGCTGATTCACTGGATTTCGGCGGAATCGATGACAGTCTCACTGAAAGGCAAGCCGACGATAAAGAAGTGGAAATCAACCTGGCCAATGAAGGATTCGATATTGCCGATCTTCCCGCAGCGGGCGCTGAGGAAAGGCTC
>JAKFFP010000151.1:0-1551 GCA_036675045.1 Bacteriovoracales bacterium
CAAGTGCCTTCCGGCGGTGGCGGATCAGCTCATTGCACTGAAGCCCCACGCCGCGAAGAAAGGCTCCCTAAGCTCGTTGAAGTAGATCTCAGGGGCAAGCAGGTCTGGCTTAAGGGGTTCTGCTATTACTCGTTGTTTCGAACCCTCCCTGAGACGCGGGAAGCGATTTTAAAGAAACTCGCGGAACCCAAGAAGAAGCGAATCCCTAAGTTAGATCCAAGCAAGCCCCACCCAAAGGCCAAGCGGTAGCGCATTTCCTTGGGAGTGGAAACCTTTAGAGAATGACGATCCAGAGGCAGATCTACGAAGGCATTGAGATCTTCAAGGCACAGCTCAAGAAAGATCCCAAACGTCTCGTTCTTTCCCCGGAAGCCAAGGTCTTGGTTGCGAAAGAGATAGATCCGAGAGCGGTGGATGTTCGTGTGGCTTGTGGCCTTGAGGTTTTTGTTAAGGAAGGCAAAGGGTTCTTCTATGAGCTCCACCCGTGATGAGGAATTCCTCAAATCAATCAGGGAACTACGTTGTTTGGCTTGTGGTCGCAGCGGGCCTTCTGAGTGCCACCATATCCATTCTCGCGGAGCTGGTGGAGGTGACGACTACTTCAACTGTATTCCTCTCTGCTCCGGCTGCCACACAGGAAATGGACATGCCTGGCACCGAGGGAAACTGACCTTCCTCAAGAAGTTCCCACATGTCTGGGATCACCTTCAAAAACTCGGTTGGGAAATGAACGGACAGAAACTCTTTCACCCGGAGCTAAGGAATGAACAGAACGCAAAATTGTAGAGAGATCAGCGAACGTAGAGAAGTCGTAGCTTCCATCATCAACAAGATGAATGAAGAGGGGCTTTGGGACTCCTTAAAGGCCCGGGACGTCCCGGATGAAATCATCACTCACGTCATGGCAGAGATTGATCTTGGGAAAGATCCGAGAGAAATCCGCCGCGAACTTGGAATCAAGACCCAGACTTCTCCTGAATGGCAGAAGATCTCCGCCGCAATTAAGCAAGGGTACAGGGTCAACGCCACAACCTACTTCCACCGGTTGATTGGAAGGAACGAGAAGATTTCCTCCAAGCTCTACAAGCTCATTGATTACTGGCTGGATCAGGACCAGGAGAAACTAAAAGAACTCGATGAGAACGATAAAGTTCATCTCGAATCTTACGTGAAATCCATAACCCCGATGATTGATGCCATGAACCGCCTTCAACAGGGGACGGTGAAGCTTGGGAAAGATCTTGGAGTCTTTGCTGATCCCTCTTCCGAACATAAAGGCGGAAGCGGTGGTCAGACCATCGTTGTGAAAACCAACATCATGCTTCCTCCCGCAGAGGAGCTTGTAAAAGCCAAGAAGAAGACGGTCGAGGGCGAAGTTGTCGGCAAAAAAGAACTTCCTTAATCGAAGATCCGTCGATGACATTGAGGCGCAAGATAACCCCATTGAAATCACGAAGAGTTACAAGCCTGGGAAAACCGCGTCGCAGGTCCACCAGTCTCGTGCTCTTATTCGCCTTCTTATGGGAGGTCTGGGATCTGGTAAGACTCGTT
>JAKFFP010000282.1:0-9941 GCA_036675045.1 Bacteriovoracales bacterium
CCCCGGTTGCTGAAAGCTCGGTGGATGTCCTGAACACGGTCCAGAAAAGTATCGAACACTGGCTGAGAAAGGCCGCAACCGTAGGATTTCCCCGCGAGGAAATGAGAAAGCTCACAGACATCAAGGGTGCTAACTGGAATCCCATTCGCTGGAACCGCTGCTGGAACACCATCGAAATCAGATGCCTCGATTCAGACTCTATCGAACTGGATTGCGCGAAATTCCTCTGGGTTTGCAGTGCCATGAAACGCATGGACCTGAAGGGTGAGGCCCTGAAATGCGCTCCACTTTCCACCAGGCAGCCTTTGGACCACCAGATGATCAATGAATGCTTTAGTACCAGCGGGAAAGATGTCAGTATCCTTCCGACCCACGCGATTAATGATCTTTTCGAAAGGGCCGTGATCTTCGGCACCCGCGATGAACTGGTCGAAAATTATCTTACGAGACTGGGAAATTTCGCACGGACCTCAGTTTCTCCTGAAGACAGGGGAATATTCACCATCCTGGAAAGAGTGCTGGAAAAACACCGTACGACTGCCGAGTGGATGCTTTCACGGACAAACGGTCGGGCGGAAATCGATAATGACTTCGCCGCCGACCTGATTATTGAATCAATCGAAAGACAAAGCTCAGTCATAAAGAACCTGCGCTTACAGGCCCCGGACATATTCTCTCAGCTTGATGAGATGACTCCGAGGATCTGAGGAAATGATATTATGTGTGAACTTCTGGGATTATCCAGCAACCGGAAAACAACAATCAACCTCTCGCTAACCGTTCTGGCAGAACGTGGTGAGAATCCCAATATGCACGGGGACGGCTGGGGCATCGCTTTTCATGACGGAAGAGACGTGCGGCTGATCAAAGACGCGGGATCGGCTAAGAATAGCCAATGGGTTGAGTTTATCAAGAAGCAGGAAATTCACAGTCACGATATTATCGCACATATCCGTAAGTCCACGGTGGGAAAAGTACACTACAGTAACACCCACCCCTTTATCCGTGAGCTCGGGGGAAGATTTCACAGCTTTGCCCATAATGGAACATTGAAAAAAATAAATCAGGATAAGAGATTTATTCCAAATGATTACTATCCCATCGGTGAAACAGATTCGGAGCTGAGCTTTTGCGTCCTGATGGACCGGATGAAGGTGCTATGGGATGAATATGAATCCGTTCCGCCCCTCGAAATGAGATTACAGGTTATCAATGAATTCGCGCGGGACATCCGCAGTCTGGGGCCCGGGAATTTTCTCTATTCAGATGGTGAAGCCTTCTTTGCTCATGGAGACGAACGCCACGACCCGATTACGAAGATAACTGCCTGGCCTGGTCTTCATTACATTCAGATAGTCGTAAAACGTGGTGACAAGAAATTCAGTGAAGATGAGGCCAATGCTCTCACGCTGGAAGCACCGAATGACATCGTAACACTTTTTGCCAGCGTTCCCCTGAATGATGTGGATTCCTGGATCCCCCTGAAACGGGGAGAAGTTCTGGCGGTTTGCAAAGGGAAAATTATTTCTTCCTACACCGCCGGTGAAAAGTACAGGGAAACTTTTTATGAACGAGAATCATAAACATGAATATGCCCTTCTGATTATTGATATGATCAACACGCTGGATTTTGATGAAGGCGAAAAGCTACTAAAACGGGCCCTCCCCGTCGCGGATAAGATTATCAAACTGAAGGAAAGAGCGAGAAGCGCAGATATACCGGTTATCTATGTGAATGATAATTTCGGCCAATGGAAGTCCAGCTGGGAAGAAGTTTATAAACTTTGTATTGAGGACAATCGCCGGGGGCGAGAACTTACGATGCAGCTGAAACCGGAAAAAGAAGATTATTTCGTCTTAAAGCCCAAGCATTCCGGCTTCTACTCTACGACCCTGGGAGTGCTACTGGAATCCCTGGGTGTCAGAAAGCTTATCCTGACGGGTATTGCCGGAAACATCTGTGTTCTCTTCACCGCCAATGATGCTCACATGAGAGAATATAAAGTGATCGTCCCGGAGGATTGTATCGCTTCCAACACGAAAGAAGATGATGAGTACACCTTGAGGCAATTATCAGATGTTTTTGGGATTAAGACATCGCCATCATCGGAAATCAGGTTTTAGGCGGAATTCCGAAACAGGTTTTTCCCAGCTCACCCTTTCTGAATTCGGCGAGAATAAGCTTATACACCCGCTCCAGGTCAGGTAAGCCTTTCTGTCTCAGGCACCCTCTGAGCGTTGCCACTTTCAGCAGAGCTTCCTCGACTGAAATATCGGCCGATTCGATTTTAAACCGTTCGAGGAATTCGCGGGATTTGATTTTAAGCAGATGATTCACGACGAAGACCGCAGTCGTTTCTTCACCGGCAATATCATCCGGAATGGCGTGAATGGCACTTAACCACAGGCCATGCTCTTCTTTCTCAATCATGGGTGGCATGATGCCCGGAGTATCGAGGAGCTCGACATCGTTTTCGATGGCGATCCATTGCTGGATCTGAGTCTGCCCGGGTTTATCTGCCACCTTCGTGGCATTTCTGTTTGCGAGTTGATTGATGATGGTGGATTTACCCGTATTCGGAAGGCCCACGATCATCATTTTAAGTTTGGTCTTGGTCGGAACATAATTCGGATCACATGCCCGACGGTTTTTTTCCACGATCTTCCGGCCAATCGAAATTATTTTCTTAAGCTCGGGTTTATCAAAACAGTTCACGAAAACAAAAGCTGTTCCCTGTTCTTCAAACCAATTCTTCCACTGCTCCAGGAGGGCGGGATCGGCCAGGTTCGCCTTATTGAGAATGATGAGTTTGCATTTATTTCCGACTTCTTCGTCGAGTGCCTTGTTGCCGGTGGCGAGAGGAACTCTGGCATCACGGATCTCAAGCACGATATCCACCAGCTTAAGTCTTTGCTTGATCTCTCTTAAGGCCTTCGCCATGTGACCGGGGTACCAGTTGAACAAGGCTCGGCCGGGGGCAGACTTATCGTTTTCTCTTCTCATTTTTCTTTTTCTTTTTCTCTGTTCGTAAGGGCCTTGAGGAAATTCCGCAGGAGCTGATCACCACACTGACGGTAATTCACATGGCCTTCTTTCCGGAAAAGGGCACTTAACTCTGACTTCGTTATCCGGAAGCCCACTTCGTCCAGCATTCTCAGTATGTCATCATCCTTGAGCTCAAAAGCAACTCTGAGCTTCTTTAATACGACATTGTTCGTCGGAAGTTCCGGCGCCAGCGGGGGTCTTGACTCGTCCTTGCCGCGCTTAAAAATAATGAGCCCATTGAGAAAGCGCGCCATGAGATTCTGGGAACAGAGCTCAAAACCAGGCTCATCCTCGGCCTTCATATACGCGTTCATTTTGGCCTGTGTGACCTGACCACCGCCCAGTTCAGCGATCTCAACGAGTTTAAACTCACTGACATTAAGGATGTAGCGGACGGCCCGGATCACGTCGTTATTTATCATCCGGCCCATCATATATGACGCCCCTCACTCTGTGAATGAAGATATATAAAATGGCCAGCAACCGGGGGGATGGACTAAAAAGGTGTGTGTTTTACGGGGTATAAATGAGAAAGATCCTGTTTCTGGACGACGATAAAAGCCTCTGCTTCCTGATGCGGGAGCTGTACGAGGATTCAAACGAGGTCGAGATCGTCACCATAAGCTCATATGAACAGTTTGTGGAAAATGAACCACGAATCCATGAATTCGATGTGATCTTCCTCGATGTCAATCTGGGAAGTGAAGAATACTCAGGTCTCGATGCCTATGCCTGGTTACAGAAACACAATTACGAAAAGAAGGTCGTTTTCTTCACCGGGCACGCCCAGGCCTATCCCGAAGTCAGAGTGGCGGTAAAAATGCCGAACGTCTTTGTACTGGAAAAACCGGCGACCCTCGCCCAGATTGAAAACATGATAAAAAACTAGCTTTTATGCTCCATCTTATCCAGGTAATCCAGGATCTCTTTCTCAGACAATAATCTATCGGTCGCGAAGTTGGATTCCAGCCGGCTGAGTATGCGATTAATACTGGATAATTTCTTCACCGAGGCTTCCAGGCTTTCAATGATGTCACTTTCGCCGGAACATCTTTTCTTCAGAAGACCGATGGAAAAATACTGTGCCTGCAGTGGCGAGTTCGTATAGTCCCGCATACTGAGAAAAATCTGGGCTATCTTCTGATAAACCTCGGCCTTTGCCAGCTCCTCAGACTTAATGGTCAGCTCTTTCGTTCTTTTCTCGACAACTTCTTCCAGCTGACTCCGGTAAAGCCGGAGTTCTTTTTCTGCGTTCCTGCTTTCAGTGACATCATAGCTCACACCGATCATCTTCATCGGCTCGCCATTTTCGTCTCTCAGGGTATTTGAGTGAGCATTGAGAATATGAATCGATCCATCATTCCGGCGAACCCGGTACTCAACATTGTATTTTCTCTCTCCCCTCAGGGCGGCCTGGATTTCGTGGGAAACTCTTTCAAAATCTTCCGGAACAATCAACATGGACCATTCAAGGAAGCTCATCGGCTTCTGAGGTTCCATCCCATACTGCCGGTACATGATATCATTCCACAGGACCGTGCCGGATTTGATGTCCCATTCCCAGATTCCGAGATCCCCGCTTTCTACGGCGAGATTGATCCGTTTCTCTTTTTCCTGAAGCTTAGTTGCCATGGTGTTAAAAGAAATCGCTAATGTGTTCATTTCGGCAAGCTTACTTGCCGGAAGACGCTGCCCCAGATCTCCTTCAGACAAGGCATGGGCAGCATAACAAATTCGCCTGAGAGGATGAATCACATAGGCCCCCAGGACTCCGACCACCATGAGCACCAGAACCAGCCCCGCTGCAAAGACCAGCGCCGATTCACTTTGGGCCCTGCGGACACCTGCCAGGTAAAAATTCTCCGGAACTGCAGTGAGAAGAATATTCTTATCCAAACCTGATGCCGGCAATGCCTGGAGGAGCCAGGTTTCCTTGGTGAGGTTTTTTGGTGAATTAATGTGGACCTGGAACCGGAGCCGGTAATTCCCCGTCTCGATCTGCATACGATACTTGGTTTTAAGTAAGTCTACCGACTGAGCAACAACCTGTTCCTTAAATTTCCCCGGTGAAGACGCTATAACCATACCAGACTGATCGACGATGAAAGCAGATGCCATGTCATCGACGAGGAGGCTATCAAGTTTTGCCCCGGGTTCTGTTTTCTTCAACCGGAGGTTAATCTTTTCAGCAATCGCTTCATGAAAAAGTATCGCAGTCTTATGCGTTCCCCTTTCGGTATTCTTTAACGTGCAGTAAAACGTTGTCCCCATGATCAGAATGGTCGTCACAATAAAAGGCGCCAGGATGAACAACCGGATCGGAACTCCGGCATCTGAATCTGTTCTGCACTCCTCATCAATGTATTCCGGCGATCCACTCTCCCAGAGCCACTTGTCGCCCCGCCAGCGTTTTTGCTTCACATGGCCTGGAATCTCCGCCCAGAAATACCCCGCCCTCCGGACCAATGGGTACACAACGAGCATTACAAAAGGAGCAAAGCACCAGGTAACAAAAGTTGTAAAAAACAATGCCGGAGTGATGACGTAATACGATTCCTGAGTAGTAAATTTCCCGGAACATATATAGCCCCAAAGAACTGGCTCAATCATGAGGAAGAAAAAAACAAACAGTCCGTAGAGTCCCCAGGTTTTGAGTTTGCGAAAATCCGGACATTTTCCAATAAATTGCAGTGCAATCCAGAAACACGCCGGATTGATAAAATATCCCACCCACCAGTCGGCCATGAAGTCTAAGGGGATACCTTCATAAAAGTCAGAAAGCCCGTAAGCAAAAGGAACGACCAAGAGCGCCGGGTATCCGAACAGAACAATACAAATGAAGACGGTAAGATCTTTGAGACTTTCAAATGTCTGAGCACCCGGCACAAGAACTATAAATGATCCTATGTATCCGGTGATCCAGATAAGAATAAAAGTAATTCCCATCGAGATGAATGTTTTCTCATCCCATGACTGCCACTCCCTTCCCAGGCACCAGTTGGTTCCGGTCCGGAAAGTGAAACCCGAGAAGGAAAAAAGCATGATGATCAGGCCGACAATGAAAGCGAAACTTCCCCAGAATTCGAGAAGGGTCAGGGGAATAGACTGGAAAAATTTCTCGATGAATTGGCCTATTATCATAGACAAATTATAAGACCGGTCTTAATAACTCGTCAGAGGACAACGCACATTTTGCTGATTGCGGTCATATCATTAGCGGATAACTTCAATTATAGTAGTTAAATGAATGTATTAACGAAGCCCCTATTACGGGGCCATTTTCATCAGGCAATGTTTTTCGTGGCCCTCGGTGCAGGATTAACGCTGATCTGGAAATGTGACAATTTGACGGAATTCTTATCTATCGGCGGCTATGTGCTCTGCGGTCTTCTGATGTTTGGAATCAGCAGTCTTTATCACCGGGTCAACTGGACTCCGGAAAAGCGTTTATTCTGGAGAAAGCTTGATCACTGCGGAATCTATCTCATGATCGCCGGAACTTTCACACCGGTGACAACTCTGGCGCTCCCACAGGAAAGTTCCCGCACACTTCTCATTACCATCTGGATTGTTGCGGCTTTTGGAATTCTCCAGTCTCTTTTTTTTGTGAATCTTCCTAAGTTTATCAACGCCATCTTTTACCTGGTCATGGGTTATCTGATTCTCCCCTATTTGTCGGATCTGAGCTCCGGCATCGGCATGAAACTCACCTGGATTCTCATTGCCGGAGGGATTCTCTATACCATCGGAGCAATTTGCTATGCTCTTAAAAGACCGGTCTTTAATCCCCGGGTATTCAGCTATCATGAAGTTTTCCATCTTCTGGTTAATTTAGGTGCGACATTGCACTTCACCGTGATTAATTCCCTGGTTTAAATGATCATCTCCCGTAAGTATGAATAAGCCTGAACTCTCCATTCTCGATCTTTGTCCCATCCTCTCTGGTCACGACGCGAGCTATTCCTTTCAGGAAAGTGTGAAGCTCGCGCAAATGGGCGAAGATTTGGGCCACAAACGCTATTGGCTGGCGGAACACCACAATATGGAAGGGATCGGAAGCTCTGCGCCTGAAGTGCTGATTTCCCATATCGCCGGGGCCACAAAAAAAATTCGGGTCGGATCCGGCGGAATCATGCTACCGAATCACGCCACTCTCCACATGGCGGAAATATTCAAAACCCTCGAGGCGCTTTATCCCGGAAGAATTGACTTCGGCGTAGGAAGGGCCCCCGGCTCGGGATCAAAGGCCGCCCAGCTCCTGAGAGGAACAAAATCCCTTTCGGCCCAGGAATTTCCTCAGGAATTTGATCAGATCATCCGCTGGTTTCAGGATGAAGATTCTGACCTGGGAGTGGCCGCCATTCCCAGAAATGTTTCTATGCCGGAAGTATGGGTCTTAGGGAGCAGTGACTTCGGAGCTCTCTTTGCCGCGAACCGCGGTTTCCCATATTCGTTTGCCCAGCACTTCTCGCACCTGCCGGCCCTCGAGATACTCAGGCTCTACCATGAGGAATTTTCTCCCTCGCGTTGGTATCCATCTCCCCGCGCGATGATGGGGACGCATATTATATGCGCGGATACCGATGAAGAAGCAAATACACTTGCTCTTTCCTCTGATCTTTCATTTTCGCTTTTTGTTCAGACCGGTAAGAGCATCCCTCTCCCCTCGGTGGAAGAAGCCAAGGCCTACCCTTATACCCAGAAAGACTGGCAGGATGTCAGAGCAGGTTCAATGCCGAAGTTCGTAGGTTCGCCGGAAACAATCCGGAGACTACTATTCCCATACATGAAGTCGGGACTTATTAATGAGCTGATTGTGTTGTGTATGGTTCATGATCAGGCAGCCAGGAGAAGATCTTATGAGTTACTGGGAGAAGTCATCCGCAGTTTCTGAACCTAAGCGGCTTTCTTCCTGTTCTGTTCCTCACTTTTCTTTTTTTCTTCATCATGAATTTTTCGATTCAGTCCCTTCACTCCTTCAGTCAGTAGTGCCAGCACCACAAAAGTGGCAAAAATAATAATAAGGCCGCCGACAGAATATATAAGAAGAACTGGATCGATATTTTTCATGGAAAATTATTTCGGCTCATTTTCTGATTGTCTGAAGGAGAGAAGAAAATATTTTTTACGAGGAAATTCCCAAGTGATTAAACGCTCCCGGGCCCAATGAAATAAATATACACTGTCTAAGGTTTAGACGGCCCGGTAGGTTCAAATAGTGGATTTCTGAAACGAGGGAATGGCCATGAGATTGCATTTCTTCTGCTCAGGAGTCTCCATGAAACAAGTCATATTTCTTACTCTAGCTCTCTTTCTGACCGCTTCCTGCGGAAAGAAAGCAGTTAAGAAGAAATACATTGATTACGATTCATTCTCTGAAGCCAGTTACGTGGAAGACATCGAAATATTCATGCCTCAGCTGAAAGCGCTGTTTAATGACCAGTTAATAACGGACCACTTCACCGATGATGCTGATCTGATTTTTTTAACCCTCAATGTGAATGATGATTTCCTCGGAAAAAATTTTACCGTCTTAAAAGATGCTTCCAGCTGCTCTTACTATTATGTCCGTCCTTACTCACCAACACTTCTCTCGATTAAGACCAAATTCAATACGTGCCTCAATCCGGCGTCTGAGAACACCGTGAATTATCCAGGCAACTATACTTATGAGCTGAATCCCTATCTCAAGGAGGCCCTCGAGCTTACTCCCGATAGGATTGCCGTAAGAGAAGTTACTTATGAAGGTCAGGTCTATGTGGGCTTCGGGATTCAGAAAGATTCAGGTTTTGGATTGTCCAATAACTATAAAGAATATGTTGTCATTCCCGACTTCCCATTGGTGCTCAATCCGGTACTGGTCTATGATTCACAATCCGGTGAAACGAGAGCACTTAAAGGTATTCAGGTAAGATAGAACAATGACATTTCTCTCTAAAGAAGATCGAACTGAAAGAGTCATAGAATTTCAGGATCGCTGCCTGGTAGCGGGAATGAAAGAGCTCGCCCCTTACGTCTATGAGCTCAAGGGACCCTTTTCCAAAACCCTGACCATCGCAACACTCGTCCACGGTAATGAGATTGGAGGAATTGAAGTCCTTCTCCAGATCCTCGAAGAGATACGTTCGCAAAAGCTTTCTCTCAAATCAAATCTTCGCTTGATACTCGGAAATGTGGACGCTTACTTTGAAGACAAACGCTATCTGGAAAGTGATATGAATCGCGCTTTTGGATCAGAAGATAGAAAATCGAAAGAAGAACTGAGAGCTCACGAACTTGAAACATATCTTCAGGACACTGATGTCTTAATCGATATCCACCAGACGATTGGGGCCACGAAGACTCCTTTTTTTATCTTCGAGTATGATGAAGAGTCTTATCATCTGGCGAGATATCTCCATCCCACACTCCCGGTCGTGACGAACACAAAGAAGAGAGATTTTCAGGGGAAAACCTCCACGGGTTATACGATTAGTAAGGGTGGCATGGCGGTGACACTGGAAACTGGACAAAAAATCATTGAGGATACTCAGATATCTCTGGCCCTGGAAATTTCACGAATCGCCATTGAGACAGATTTCGGAGATTCGCTTCCTGTTTCACCATTATCCCATATCTATACCTTTTCTCAGATCATTCATAACCCTGACCGAAGCCTTGAAATGGTTAAGCAATTTGTGAATTTTGATCCGATAAAAAAAGATGAAGTCCTGGCCAGGAACTCACTCAGGGAAGTCCGCTCTGAGGTGGATGGAGTCATCCTTTTTGCGAAATATGGAGACTATGCTAAAACAACATCCGAGCTGGCACTGATACTCGGTCCGGTCCATGATAAAAAGGATTTGAAGTCTTGAGCATCAGCACGACTCTCTATCGGTTTCAGATCGAGCTCTCG
>JAKFFP010000258.1:0-1547 GCA_036675045.1 Bacteriovoracales bacterium
CGACGGTGAAAAGACCCCAGTTGCGGCCCAGTTCTTTTAATTTTTTTGCGCCATCGTTAATCGATGTGATGGCAATCTTTTCGAGCTTTCGCGCGGTCATCTGGGCCCAGATAAGATCAGGCCCATCACCTTCCACGAGATAAATCCGATCTTTCTTTTCCAGGACAGTTACGCCCCGGACCTCGAACTCCCGCTCAAGCTCGGACTCAAAATCATGAATGGCGAGATACCCTGTATAATGCATTCTCTGTCTATACACTAAAGAGGCGTCATGTTAAAAGCCCACCCATGAAAGACACGAAAAAAAATCAGGAAATGAAGGTTTATGGCCGTCATGCTTGCCTTAAGCTCTTCGAAAAGCGCCCTCAGGACATTATCCGCGCCTATATCACCCAGAGCGGAGTCTTCGAATACAAGGCCATGATCCGCTACCTGGTGGACAAAAAGCTCGCCTACCACGTGGTGGAAACCGAGGAACTCGACAATATCTCCAAGGCCACTCATCACGAAGGCATTGTTCTTCTCGTGAAAACGAAGCCTCTTCCTTCGGTCAAAGATATTATGTCGAAGCCGGGGAGAGTTCTTATCCTCGCCCTGGAAGAAGTGGAAAATCCGCACAACCTGGGTGCGATCATGAGGAGTGCCGCCCACTTTGGTGTGACGGGAATTATTTATCTCGCGAAAGTTCCGGTGGCGAATTCCGCTTCGGCCATCAGAACTTCCGAAGGCGGATCTGAGAGCGTTCCCGCAGTTCACGTACCGGGTTGGTCCGAGCTTTTTGATCTCGCCAAAAATAAAAAGTTCAGAACTTTTTCCACCAGCTCTCATGAGGGGAAATCTCTCTTTCAAGTTGAGTTTCCCGAGAAAACGATCGTATTCATGGGCGCGGAAGGAAAAGGTCTTTCCGAGAAACTCCTCACTAAAATGGATGAGTTGATTTCTATTCCCGGAACCGGCAACGTTGAATCTCTCAACGTCTCAAATGCAACGACTGCAATTCTCACTGAATGGTATCGGCAGAAATAAAAGGGCCCCTACACGGGGCCCATTAAAATGGTAGCTGGTACGGCATCTATGTCGTCGTATCAATACCGGCGAGGGTTATATGCACACTCGTCCGGCATGGAAAGTACTTCAGGATTCTTTTAGACTGGAAAACAATTAACGTTGATAGCTCTTCGCAGTGACAAACATCCCCGCCGGCAGGATGCGTGAGTCATTCTGGTGTTTCACACCGAGTTCACCCGGCCCAATCACTTTCCAGCGCTTATCCATCACGATGTTCCTCAAGGCCTCTGGCTGAACGCCATGAGTGTGACTGGAAAGGAATAAGAAGGAATTTTCGCGGTTTAAGACTGAATGAAGAAGCTCCACCAGAAGATGGATGTGCTTTTCAAAATCCCAGACTTCCTTTTTTACTCCATGGCCCCAGCTTGGAGGATCGGCGAGGATTCCGTCATATGTGAATTTCTTCTTAAAAGAATGGCGGAGAAATTCCTGGGCGTCTTCCTGGACCCAACGAACCTGGTCTTTGGCGATATTTGAGA
>JAKFFP010000179.1:0-9894 GCA_036675045.1 Bacteriovoracales bacterium
TATTGCTCTAGGGGCCGCGCTTACTCTCACGGGAGCCACGATCACCGATGCTTCCGTCGGAAACGCCCTCACCAACTCTATTCCCGCGCAGATCACCACCGGCATCTTACTCGACGGTGTGGGGCCGACCGTTTCAAACATCACTGGGCCTGCGGCCGCGACCTACATTGAAGGCACCAATCTCGACTTCACCGTCACCTATACCGAGTCCGTAACGATCACCGGAAGCCCGCAGCTCGGTCTCGACATCGGCGGGACAACGAAATACGCGAGCTATCAGTCGGGCTCGGGAAGTTCGAACATTGTTTACCGTTACAATGTTGAGCCTGGTCTCAATGATAAAAACGGTGTCCAGGTGACATCGCACATCCTGAATTCCGGAACGATCACCGACGCCGGCGGAAACACCGCCACACTCACAATTTCAACTTATACATTCGGAACAGCTCTGGTGGACGCGCTGGGGCCGCAGATTGTAAGTATTACTCCGCCTGCCAGCGGAGTGAAGATTTCCGGAAACACACTTTCATTTGTCGTGAACTTTGATGAAAACGTCACCGTCGGCGGCGGGCTTCCTGATCCGTCTTTCTCACTCGATATCGGTGGAGTTGCACTCGAGGCTTCTTATGATTCGGGATCAGGCTCAACCGCTCTCACGTTTATAACCGCAGCACTTGACGCCACTCACTTTGATCCGGGGGGAATTGCCTATTCCGCAGGAACGCTCGTGCTTAATTCCGGAACACTGATAGATACTCACAATCACGCTGCAAATTTGACTTTCACCGCCGGAGATATCACCGGCATCAAGGTCATCTATTCCGAAGTTCTTTCGTGGCTTGATCTTTCCACCAGCGCTGTCGCTAATGGCGGTACGATCCTGAGTCTCACCGACCGCTCGCCTTCGGGAAACAATGCCGCTGCCAATAGCGGAAACGTGACAAAGATCTCAAGTGATGCCGGACTTGCCAGCAAGGCCTCGGCGGATTTTGACGGATTCTCTTCGCTGTTAATGGGATCCCTCTCGGTAAAAACCATCGTCGTCGCCTTCCGGGCAAGCTCCGTTCCGGTGAACGCAAAACTCGCCGCCAGTGCCACCCGCGGGATAATTCTCGTTAACCAGACTGACATGGATTTTGGTGCTAACGCCCGCTACGCCATTAACGGGGGAATTCTCGCCGGAGGAGTTACCAGCAGCTGTGTCGCCTGTTATGACAGTACCACCACCAAAATCGTGACCGTGAACTACAACGCCAATCAGAACATCGCCGCTCTTCTGGGGGACGTCTTCGATGGCAGGATCGCCGAGGTTTGGATCCTCTCCGGGTCCCAGTCCCTTACCAATGCCCAGATCGAAAAAATTGGGACCTACCTCAATTCCAAATACTAAGGTTCCAGCACACTTTTGCTTAGATGTGCGTCTAACCCTCGGTATTAGCAGGCACTGATCACTCCCTATACACCCCCGTAATTCCTACCCGACCGCCCCCATACATCGGGACTCACCATTAAAATGAAACATATATTTTCAAGGTAAACCCATGAGCCCAAATGAACTCGATTTGAAACAATTCCTGCTTCGGATTCTTCATGAGTTCGGAGATAAGCGCGCCTTCAGTATTTACCGCAAGGGCTGGTCGCACGCTTCATTCCGGGATGTGGTTGATCTGACTCTTTCCACGGTGGAAGAGATTAAAAAACAAAATCTGAAAACCGACGACAAGATCGCGGTCATCCTCGATTCATGTCCCGAATATTCTTCCGCCTTTTTTGCTTCCGGCATGCTGGGACACTCGACACTTCTTCTTGATTCAAAACTTTCTCCCGAAGAGATGCAGGGAATTCTTGCGCACTCGGATTCAAAACTCATCCTCTCCGGCTTTAATTCCCGCTCCGCCACGGAAAAACTGCAGGCCATCCTCCCGGAAAAACTTCCCGTGGTGATGATGGATGAAGTGAAGCTCTCAACGAAGACCTCTCAGGAAATTGAAAGTGAACTCTCTCAGCTCGACGGGCTTAAGCCAAAAGATGTCGCCGTTCTGGTTTACACCTCCGGCACCACCAGTGAACCGAAGGGTGTGATGCTCACACTCGAAAGCATTTTCTTCAATGGCCGCTCGGTTATCACCGCGGTTGTTCCTTATGGTGACAGCACTCTTCTTTCGATCCTTCCACTTAACCACATGTTTGAGTTTAACTGCGGCATGCTCGCCCAGCTTCACCTGGGTTCTCACGTGGTCTATGCCAATACCATGCTCCCGCACGAAATCATGGAGCGCCTTCAGGCCTTCGCGTATACCGACATGATCGTAGTCCCCCTGTTTCTGCGTTCGATCCGCGGTGCTCTCATGCGCGAAGTGAAGAAGAAACTCGCCAAAAGAATTTATTTTGAAGTCGCCTTCGCTCTTGCCCGGATGATCCCGTCGATGAAAGTGAGGCGCTTCCTCTTTGCGCCGGTGATTAAAAAATTCGGCGGCATCAGAAGATTTCTCTCCGGTGGAGCAGCACTCGATTCCGCGACTCAGAGATTCTTTACCTTGATGGGAATTATCGTGTGCCAGGGCTATGGTCTTACGGAAACAGCACCGGTGGCGACCGTGAACTACACTGGCGATAACCTCATGGGTTGCCAGGGCCGGGCCGCGCCCGGAACGGAAGTGAAGATCGATCCGGCGACGAGCGAAGTTTTGATCCGCGGACCACATCTCATGCAGGGATATTATAAAAAGCCCGAACTCACGGCCCAGGTGTTCACCGAAGATGGCTGGTTCAAATCCGGTGACCTGGGCCGCATGGATAAAAATGGCAATCTCTATATCACCGGGCGCCTCAAGGAACTCATTGTCCTCGGGAACGGGAAAAAAGTTTTCCCGGATGAAGTTGAATCATCCATGAAGATTTCTGATAACATAAGGGAAATCATCATCGTCGGTGCCCAGGAATTCTCCGGTCCCTTAAAGAATACTGAATCCGTGTGTGCCGTGGTGGTGCCTTCGGAAGACCTCATGAAGTCCTCGAATGAGATCACCATCCGTGAGCTGGTGGAAAAAGAAATCAGAAAGAACATGGAAAAAGTAGCTGCCTATAAGCGTCCTTCGAGAATCTTCCTCTCGTACCAGGAACTCCCGAAAACCAATACCCGTAAGAATAAAAGAATGCTTATTAAGCGCATGATTGAAGAAGGGGCCTTCGTATGAGTACAGCTTTCCTGACACTGAACATTTTAGTCTTCGTCTATATCACGATCCTTCCGCGGGTCTTTTTCCGCGGTGACGGAAAATTCAATCTCATGTGGTGGTTAACCGGCTTCCCGCTGGGACTATCACCCCTGGCAGTAGTCCTTCACGCTAAAGGCGGACTTCCTTCCGGAATGATGTTTCCGACTTCTGATATCCAGGAGGCCCTAGGCACCATGATCTGTATCGCTTCATTCTGCCTCATCTCCTACACCGTGGGCACACACCGGATTCCGCTTGCCCTCTGGCACCAGGAAAACGATGCCCCGAAACAGATCGTAACCTGGGGAGCTTACAAAAAAATTCGTCACCCCTTTTACACGAGCTTCATCACCGCTCTCATTGGCTCTTTAGTCGCAGCTCCCAACGTTCTCACCATCGTGTCCCTCATTTACGGAATCGCGATTCTAAACAGCACCGCCGCCAAAGAAGAAAAGAAACTCTCCTCTTCCCAGTACGGGAATGAGTACATTGATTACATGAAAGGAACCGGGCGCTTCTTCCCTAAAATCTAGTTATGGATATATTTGTAAATCACTTTGCGTATAAGCTCGGCTCGGAAACCATCACCCTTGAGGAAACTCACAAGGCCGGGCGCCTTCTTGCCAATGTGCCGGACTTTAAGGAAGCGGGATTTTCCAAGCACCGGATGGCCTTAAAAACCGAAGGCCCTTACGATCTCGCCAAATCCGCTGTCGAACAAATTAAAGATCACCTCGCTCCTACTACCGCGATCGTGTACGCCACATGTCTTACGATGAATGGGAACATTGGTGCCCAGAAAGAATTTGAAGCTACTCGCGACGTGAAACATCTCATGGATTATCCCGCCTCTCACCTCCAGGCAGATTTCGGCCTGGATAATGCGGCGGTGATTGGTCTCAACCAGCAGGCGTGTACGTCGATGCTGGGATCCCTTCGTCTCGCCAAAGCTCTTCTCGTCGCTGAACCCGATCAGGAACAGATTCTGTGTGTGACCGCCGATCGTTTTCCGGAAGGAGCGATCTACGAGCAGGCCTATAACTTAATCTCTGATGGCGCCGCTTGCTGTGTGGTCTCCAGAAAGCGCGAAGGCTTTAAGCTCCTCGCCACTCACGCTATCACCAACGGAGCACTCGCCCAGGCGACAGATAACGAAACGGTTGGTTGTTATTTCAGCTACACTCACCGCTGTCTCACGGAAATCATGGAGAAGGCCAATCTCACTTTCGCGGATCTCGCGTGGGTGATTCCTCAAAACACGAATGTGAATGCCTGGTCGGTTCTGTCTCAGCTTCTGGGAATTGACCGCGAAAAAGTGTTCTTTGATTCCATCTCTGACGTGGGTCACATCATTTCATCTGATAATGTTGTGAACCTGTGCGAGCTTCAGAAAACCGGAAAAATCAAGTCCGGTGACAGGCTCCTTCTTCTCATGGCGGGCTTTGGCCTTAACTGGCAGGCGGTTCTTCTGGAGGCCGTGTGACAACAGCACTCGTCTCAACGAAGCTCGCTGAAAAACTCTCCGAGGCCTCGGTGAAACTCCATTACTCAGCTCTTGAGGCCGTGCCGATGCCGGCGGTGCTGGATAAAAATAATTGGTTCACGGCACCGGAGCTCATGACTCTTTTCGGTCAGCCGGAATGGAACAATCTCTCTGAAGAAACAAAAAAACTTTTAAGCTTCTACGAAGCAGTGAATTTTTATTCTCTGAACATCAATGGCGAAAAGGCCCTCATCGAAGGTCTAGCTAAGCGCCTATACGATGAATCCCGCCCGTCTGAGCACTCCCGCTACATTCATCACTTTCTTGATGAAGAAAATAAGCACATGACGTTCTTCGGAACTTTCTGCGTGAAGTACGCCGGGAAAGTCTATCAGGACCGGAAATTTAATTTTGAGCGCGAGTATCTCGATGGCGAGGAAGAATTTCTCTTTTTTCTCAAGGTCTTTATCTTTGAAGAGATCGCCGATTACTTCAATGTGAAGATGGGTAGTGACGAGCGCCTGGTTGAGACCGCGCGAAAGATCAATTACTACCACCATGTGGATGAATCAAGACACCTCGCCTTCGGTCGCGCGCATCTAAAAGAAGTTTGGGACCAATATTCACCCGCCTGGGGTTCAGAGTATAAAGAAGAGCTTCAGAACTATATCCGCTCCTACATCGCTTCCACCTGGCGCGAATACTATAATCCCGATGTCTATGTCGATGTGGGACTCGCCCATCCCTATGAGCTCTCTGAGCGGGTGTTTACCTCTGAGACTGCCAGACAATTCCGGATGAATGTTTCTGAAAACCTTATTAGCTATATGAAAAAATGCGGAATCGTTTCCGCGGAGTTTACGCTATGAAAACTGAAGCCGAATACAAAGAAGAATTACTGAAGTGGGTTTTGAAAGTTTCAACCAAAGTGAGGCCGGAGGAACTGACGGTCACAACACCTTTGATTGAAACTCGGATCATCTCTTCCATGCAGGTGATGGAGCTCATTTTATTTTTAGAAAAGCTCAAAGGCTCAAGGCTTAATATGAAAGCGATGAAGCCGGGATCATTTACTAATATCGACAGTATCTACAATACGTTTCTTAAGGTTTAGGAATGAAAGTGTCTCCGCCCGAAGGATTTAACTGGAATGATGGAGGATTCGCCGTAATGGGGGGCCCCGCCATGCGTTTATTCCAGGACATCGAAAAGATGTTCCTGCGTCTGGCGGGAAAATCCGAAGCGCAGGAATTTCACTTTCCGGTTTTTATCTCTGCCAAAGAACTTAAGAAACTTGATTACTTTAAATCCTTCCCCCAGCTCATTCATTTCCCGGTCTCGCTCAAGATGGATGAAGAAAACCTCCGCGCCTTCGCTAATGGCGAGCACATGAACGCCAAAGGTGAGATGAACCTCACTGAAACGTCTCCCATCTGCGAATGCTTAACTCCCGCCGCTTGCTATCACTTCTATATTTATCATCAGGGGATGAATCTTCCGGGAACAAAATACTTCACCACTCGCGCTCACTGTTTCCGCCAGGAGAATTTCTACGAGCCCATGCGCCGACAGAGAAACTTCAACATGAGAGAAATCGTCGCGATCGGTACCGCAGACGAAGTGAAGGCCTTCCTCGGTCGCTACAAAGACCTTATGACAAATATTCTGGCACAGCTCAAACTCCCCTACTCGTGGGAAATTGCCACCGATCCGTTCTTTGATCCGGGAAATCCCAAGCTCCTCATGCAGACGATCGATCCGGTCAAGCAGGAAATGATCTTCATGAAAGACTCTCCGGAAGAGCTCTCCATTGGATCTATTAACTTTCACAAAGATTATTTCGGTGAAGGATTCAATATTAAAGCAAACGGAGAAACGGCCTTCTCCGGATGTGTTGCCTTCGGAATGGAAAGATGGATCTACGCCCTGACTCAAGTTTACGGAACGGACGAAGCAAAATGGCCCGTTCTCTCTGAGGTTAAAATATGAAAGAAATCCTACTCACCGGTGCCACCGGTTATATCGGACACAATGTCGCCGAAAAACTTCTGAAGAATCCGGAAGTGGTGATGAACCTGTGGCTGAACGCCAGGACCGAGGAAGAGTTTACGACAAAAAAAGCTGCAACCCTCTCTAAACTTCCGGGTCTTGAGAAAAGAATCAAGTTCTCCTGGGGAACACTCACGGAAGAATCTCCTTTCCGGAATGTCGACTGGTCAACAATCACTTCTGTTATTCACAATGCCGCGCTTACGAACTTCAATGTAAAGGAAGAAGACGCTAATGCCATCAACCGCGATGGCACCATCAAGCTTCTCGAGGCCGCAAAGCTTGCTCCCCAAATTGAAAAATTCAGTTATATCTCTACCGTCTATGCTTCTGGTTTAAAAGATGGCGATGTTCCGGAAGAATTCATGAGCAACGAATTCGGTTTCAGTAATCATTATGAGCGTTCTAAATGGGAGTGTGAGGAATACATCCGAACATCCTGTCCGGATATCAACTGGGAAATCATCCGGGTTGCCACTGTCATCTGCCACGATGAAACCGGCCTCGTGATCCAGCACAATGCCGTTCACAATACGCTTAAGCTTCTCTACTACGGACTCATTTCTCTCATGCCGGGCTTTGCGAAAACTCCGGTGTATCTCGTGACCGGGGAAGAAGTCGCGCGCTCGATTACACATCTCCACATGAACGCACCCGTAAAAAAGATCTTCAACGTCGTTCACGGAAAAGAATCTTCTCTTACCCTGGGGACACTGGTGGATCTCGGCTTCAATGTCTTCAGTGAGGACCAGAACTTCAAGGCCCGCCGGATTTTAAAACCCCTGTTTACCGATGAAAAGGCCTTCAATGCGCTCGTGCAGTCGGTTCAGGGTTTTGGCGGTCAAGTACTGGCGCAGGCAGTGACCTCGATTGCCCCTTTCGGAAGGCAGCTCTACATAACTAAGAATATGATCAATACTAATGTGAAAACTCACGATCCCTCGTTTACGGATTTTGATCCTGGTCTTGTGATGAAGCTCACGATCGAAGACATGATCAAAAAAGGGTTTAAGAAGGTCTGATATGACAATCTCAGATAATGATAAATGGCTTTTGTCTTTCTACCGGACCTCGGAAATTTCGGGAGCACTCTTCTTCGGACGTCTGGCCCGTTCACTTCCCGCGGGACCCATTCAGAATGATCTCACCCAGCACTTTGCGGATGAGAGTGCGCACTCGGCTTACTGGACCAAGGCGCTGAACGATCTGGGAGTAAACCCGGAGCGGATCAGTGGCGGTGCTTATCAGGATCAGTACATCGAAGCGGCGGGCATGCCCACCAATATGATGGAGATCCTGGGGATCACCCTGATTTTTGAAAAACGGGTAATTGGACAGTATGCCATTCACCATCAGGTCCAGGATCTCAATCCGGTAATCAAAGCGACTCTCGATAAAATCATGAACGATGAAAAGTGGCATGTGCATTGGGTGACCGAAGCACTCAGGGATATGGAAAAGGATTATGGCGCAGACTACATCGCCAAAACCCTCCGTCGCTACCGGGAAGCAGATCAGGAAGTTTATCAGAAAACCATCTCCGAGCACGGAGAGCGGATCGAACATATCTTAAAAGGCAGAGGCACCCTATGAACCGCGACACGATCAAGGCCTTTATGGCCAAACAGCTCAATATCCCCGTCACAAAACTCAGTGATGATTCAGCGAATCTCACGGATCTTGTCACTGAGAGTTTCATCCTGATCGAGCTCGTCATCGCCCTTCAGGAAGAATTCAAAGTTCGTCTCATCCAGGAAGACCTGCAGGAAGTGAAAACCCTGGGGCAACTCCTTGACGTCCTTCAGAAGAAGAAAAATAATTAAGAGATATGAATAATTCAAAGCCCATCGTCGAATTAAAGGGCGTTCACCGCTCCTACAAGCTCGGCGAGACTCATGTTCACGCTCTTCGTGGAGTTGATCTTTCTGTCATGGAAGGAGATTTCACGGCCCTGATCGGTGCTTCCGGTTCGGGAAAATCCACTCTCCTCAACATGGTGGGAACGATCGATACTCCGGACAAGGGTGATGTGATCGTTGACGGAAGAAATGTGGGACACCTGTCAGAGAACGAAAAATCTCTTCTTCGTAACGAGAAGATCGGTTTTGTGTTCCAGTCTTTTAATCTCGTTCCGGTGCTTTCAATTTTAGAAAACGTTGAGCTTCCGCTTCTGGTGCAAAATAATCTTTCAAAAGAAGAAAGAAAAAGCCGCGCGCAGGATGTTTTAAAAGACGTGGGTCTTGAGGCCTACGGCGATCATCGTCCGGATCAGCTCTCCGGTGGCCAGCGCCAGCGTGTGGCCATTGCCCGGGCACTCGTCACTCATCCGAGGCTCGTTCTCGCCGATGAACCAACAGCAAACCTTGATTCCAAGACTACTCACTCGATTATTGATCTCATGCTCGAGCTCAACCAGAAGAGAAAGGTCACATTTCTTTTCTGCTCGCACGATGAAAAGCTCGTGCAGAGAGTTTCTAAAGTCGTTCACATTCAGGACGGACTTATCCAGTCATGAAGATTTCTCCCATGGACTGGAGACAGGCCTCGAGAAATCTTCTTCGAAACAAGAGAAGGTCCGTTGTCACGGGGCTCGCGATCATGGCCGGCTTCTGCGGGCTTACTCTCTTTGGCGGCTACGTCGCGCGGGTTGAGCGCTACTGCATGGTGAATACCGTTTACATGAACCACATGGGCCACATCCAGGTTCATCTGACAGACGGGATCGATCGTTATTTCTCTCGGCCCGCGCGCTATCTGATTTCTCCGGAAGATACTCAGGCCTTAGTCGATATTCTTTCGGAACGGGATGATGTGGAATTTTTCTCGCCCTATATCATGGCCAATGGTCTCATTCAGTATGAGAGTGATTCCTTCGCCTTCCAGGGGAAGGGCGTCACCAAAGAGGCCGACCGCTTTGCCCGCGAGCATAAGCTTGTTGAAGAATGGAACCCCGAACTTCTGAACAACCTCGACGGAGCTCACCTCTCCGAGAGCCAGGAACAGAATCCCGTCATGGTGACGTACAAGCTCTCCCATTTTTTAAAGAACAAAAGAAACGTGAACCTCCAGGGCCTCACAGTTGATAATGCTTTTAACGCTCTCGATGCGACGGTCACGACCCGTTTCTCTACGGGTTTTGAGCTC
>JAKFFP010000126.1:0-9853 GCA_036675045.1 Bacteriovoracales bacterium
CTGGTCGGCCTTCTTGCCGGACCGCAGGTGGGGTACTCCGGAGTGATTCTGTACCTAGTGGCTTACGTGGCCATGACCGTTGGGGCATTCTCGATCATGAATATGTTCGCGGGTGGTGATGATAGTGCGATGACAATGTCCAGAATCTCCGGGCTGGCGAAGCGTCATCCCATTGCCGGCGGCGCCTTGGCATTGTTCATGTTGAGCCTGGCGGGTTTTCCGCCTACGGCCGGCTTTGTGGGGAAATACTATATGTTCTCCGGGGCTCTCGAGGCGGGAGAAACCTTGCTCGTTTTGATCGCGGTCCTGACTAGTGCCGTATCCGTATACTATTACGTCCGGGTGATCGTGATGATGTACATGAAAGAGGAGCAGGCCAGTTATGCATTCAAGGGATCGCGCTATGCCTACTTGGCGGCGGCTCTTTGTGTGATGTTAGTCCTGAAATTTGGAGTCTTCCCGGCGCAGCTTCTGCACGCTGTGAAAAAAGCTGCAATTTTCTAAGCAGGGCGAAGAATCTCGGAAACTAAGTTCGGGATCTGGGTTAGATCATCAAAAGGTTTCGAGAGAACCCGAACCGCGCCTCGTCTTAAGAGATCTTCACGGGCGCTTAAATCTCCATAGGCCGTCATCATCAGAACTTTCGTGGTGGGGGCCTTAATGCGGATGATGTCGAGGGCCTCGGATCCACCGATTTCAGGCATGAGTAAGTCCATAAAAATCAGATCATAGGGAGTGGAACTTGCACTCTCTACTTCTTGAATGGCCTCAAGTCCATTGTTCGCGACCACAACGAGATGGCCGGCGCGGCTAAGAATTCTTTGCATACTTCTCGATATGATTTTCTCATCATCAACTACCAGAATGCGTGCCATCTTCGGAATCGCCCTTTCCTGCGCAGGGAAGAAACAGCGTGAATTCCGTTCCCTTGCCGAGCGCGCTCTCCACTTCAATTCTTGCGTTCATTTTTTGAGTTAGGCTCTTCACGATTGAAAGACCTAGTCCCGTGCCCGCACCCTCTTGCTTACTTGTATAAAACGGATCGAAAATATGTTTGAGCTTTTCCGTGGTGATCCCCGGCCCCTCGTCGCGAATCCCAATGGAAACCTCGTGCTCTCGTCTCTTTACCGTAATGTGTATGGCGCCACGGCCGTTCATTGCATGAACCGCGTTGGTCAGTAAATTAAAAATGACCTGCTGAAGTCCGCTACCAGAAACGAAGATTTTCGGGACATTCGTCTCCACGTCCACGGAAACCCTGACGTCCTTTAGTGCTGACTTACAAAATACTAGCGTTGTCTTTATGATCTCCGCGGGGTCAACAGCCTCCATTTTCCGCTCCTCGGGAGAGGTAAAGCCTAAAAGGTCGTCGATAATCTTTTTCGAGCGCCAGGCTGCTGAGCGGATTTCCTCAACATCGGACCTAAGATCATCCGAGAGAGGCTCGCCACCGTTATCTTGAAGGAGGATCTGGCTGGTCGCGAGTATTCCGGCGAGAGGATTGTTGATCTCATGTGCAACTGCGCCCACAAGTCGGCCTAGAGCTGCCATTTTTTCCGACTGAATCAGAGTAGATGTCAATGCAGCCTCTTTTGAGACGTTCCGGTAAAATTGGAAGTGATAGGACTCCATCTTGGTGCGGATACCATAGGACCAAGCAAGTAAATCCTTCTTTGTCTTACCAGATATCTGCAGACGAGTACCGCCTTGGGGCTGCACTTCTCTGTTTACGGGGCACCCGACACAAGGGCTTCTTCGATTGGCTAAAAGAGAATAGCAACGGCGTCCTTTTAATTTCTTAATATCCTGATCTACAAGGGCTGCGAATGCCTTGTTCGCCTTCACAATCTGGTATGTACTATCGATTACGGTGAGTGGCTCGGATATCCCGTCGAAGGTCGAGCGCCACTCCTTACTCGCCTGACCGATCATTTTCAACATTACGATTTTTTCAAGGGCCAATGCAAAAGGTCCGGAAGTTAACTCATAAAGCCAGACATCTCTATCGACGAATGGGAATAGCTCTCTCCGAAATAAAATTAAGAATCCCGATTTGGGTATACCTTTTTTCGGCGGGATCTGGCCCGCCGAAAAAGAAATGACTAGGGCTGAACACCACGGATTGAGCGTGAATTGGCTCCAAAACTCTGCCTTCTCGTGGGAGTTCGAAAAAATTTCGACTTTCCCCTCTGGGGGAATTACATCGCCCGTGACATGGAGAGGCTCGGAATTCAGCGCGACGAATTTATCTTTTCCCTCGACGGTCCCATGCCATATACCAAGTAAATTCCGATCTCCGTCCATCGTTGCGAGTGTACAGTCTTGGAAATCGATTACGCCCTTCAAGGCGGACACGGATGAAAGCAGGTCTGGAAAATCTTCTGCGACAGTACACTTGCGCATTAAAGCCGTAACAAGATTGATCGCCGGATTGGAACCCTGTCCCCAGCTTCGCTTTTGATGATCACGAAGTGCCGAAAGCCTTCTTCTTCTCTTCGCAATTTGAGATGTATGCTCCAAATACCAAAGAATCTCGGCGTGATTCGACTCGGCATGGATGGTATGGGGAATGAGTATTTTTGCGAGATTGGGCATCTTTTCGCCCAAAGCGAGAATCACCTCCGGTTCCGGAGAAAGCTTATGAATCTGGTTCAAGCTAGACTGGAAATAATTGGACGCGCCAACCACAAAAACATCAGCAGGATCCGGAATATGACTATCGCAGGCGTCATCGAGGGAATCGAACAGGCCGAAGTTCAGCCCCGCGGAGGAGAGAGTACTCTGGATAGAAAGGAGTTCGGGGTCACTGCCCACCAGTTTTATCCGGAGTGGCATGTTCATTTTTACGAGGTCTTGAGTCTCTGAAGAACGGGGATCCCGTAGTCCGCCATTTCCTGTAGAGCTTCCGGCAGTTCGTTGCATAAGATATCGGCTAGCATAAGATGATCGCTATTCTTCTTGGCCGGTAATAATTCCTCAATCGCAGACACAAGGCGAACTTGGGCGATTCTCAGCGAAGAGTCATTTGTGTGAATGGCCTTATATTTTCCGCGAAGCACACTTTGAGAAGTCATAATCAGTTGTGCAAGGTTTTCCAGACCGTCCACGAGATGAACAAAGTTTTGGTCTGCATCCCTGATCTTCCCTGCTTTATAGTTTTCCCCATTCAGTCTGCAGTACTGAATCAGTTTTTTTATATAGGATTTCGCGGAAATAAGAGCCTCGAACGCAAGCTCCAGTTGATCGACCGTAGTGATTTCGATGGCGCCAACCTGGCCCAGTTGAAGCATGGAGAACCTAGCTTCATTTAGTTCATCTATGGTCGCACCGTTCACTTTCAGGATCGAAATTACCTGGGATTTTGAGGCCAGCTCCCTATTCAAACCGTTCAGAAATTCACCGAAAAGGATATCGCCATCCTTTTCACAGGCTCTTCCGTTGATTACAAGATTAACCATTGGACATGCCCTCCTCAGTGGTTCCGCTCAAAAGTGAAGAGCCTTCACGGAGATTAGTATGGAACAAGCTTCTTTTTAAGTCGAGGAGAACCAGAACTCTCGACTGAAGGTCGGAGTAACTTTGCTTCATGAGGGAAGCTAATAAAATTGGATTGTCTTCGCTTATATACCTCTGGCGCAGTAGGTGATATTCACAAATAGCTTCGAGGCCTCCGTAGGCGGATCCAATAGACCGAATTAAATCGTCCACCTCCTGTAGCCGCTCTGAACTTTGTTTCGCCTGCGGTAGAACGCCCTGTGACAGACTTTGCGTGATCTGCTCGCAATACATGACACCGAAGCGAGCTAATTCATATAGTTGTTCGAGTGGCTTCAGTAGTTCGCAAAGGGCCGGAATCGTGTCCTGGTGAAGAACTTCGAGCTCTTGCGTCTCCAGGCTGCGCGCTGAAAGTGACATCTCCCAGAGTAGTCGGTAAAAAGCCTGCATGGTGTCATGATATTCTGCCCCCAGATAAACAAGAGGCTTTAGGCGCAACTCCGTAAGAGCCCCGGAATTTTCCAAGGGGACTTCGACTCTTTGTGTCGCACAAATCCTTACACGACCGAGATGCTTTTCTAGAGAATCGTTAAAATACTCCTCCCACTGCAGAATGCTTGGGATCATCCCGCTATTCCCCGTCAGAGTGAATCGTAGGATTCCAGAGAGAATATCGGGGAGATCAGTTGAAAAGAGCCCCTGATCTTGGGCTTGAACCACGAGGTGCCCGTGTCCATATGGATAATATAAGGGGCCGCATTCGGGTCGTCTGTCTAAACACACTGTAAAAGTACCGTATCCAGAGCTGATCAGGGCGCTAGCCCCGGGTCCACAGATCGAAATATCGCAATTGAGAAAAAGTTGCGCGGCCTCCAAAAGTGAGACTTGCCCGCACAGGTCATGGAATTGTGTGTTTTGGTAGTTTTGCTTAAAAGCTCCGGAGATTTTGCGGTCCTTTATCGTCCCTATGCAAAACACCTCGCAGGGAAGTGGTAGGTGGTGAAGGCTTGCGAGGATGGCCTCAATTTCTTCCTGACCGAGAGATGCAGCACATATCGCGACTTTAAGCCCATGCGCATCGTTCAGTAGCGCATTTACGGAGCTTTCAGCGAGCTCTGGCCGTTTCAGCTCATAATTCACATCTACAGCATCCGCCTGAATGCTTTTTCGGTTTAGATCAATGGAATGGAATGGATTTCCCAATCGCAATTGACTGGCAATCTTCGTATAGCAAAGCCAGTCGATCGACTCGAGTCCGCGCTCCTGTTCGTTAATTTCAAGCTGATATGTAAAGTCAGGTTGAGCCGGGCCACTTCCGATAATTCCATATCCATCCAAATCGGGGAGCAACGATGCTGCCTCCAGGGACGTTTCATTGGTTTCCAGGTGAATTTCCGCGTCCGGATGCAAGGATCGCAAGGCGCGTATAGCCGGCCCGAGCGCGAAAATAGCTTCCGTTGTGCCATTCTGAATGATTTTTACTTTTCTCTCCATTTCGCCACCAATCCTTGCTGGCGTCCCTAGTTGCTAGCTCAAGCTAGTTTCTTCAGGATCAGCTCTTTAAGTTTTTTCGCGCCTTCATGGTCATTTTTTAGAGACAGTAACTTTTCACACTCCTCCAAGGACTCTTTCAGAAGGCCCCGGTGGAAGAGAATTCCCGCGTAGCTGTACAAAATATTCGAATTTACTGCGTTATGTTGGATATAACGGTGGAGCAGCTCACTAACGACGTCAAATCGCTTCAACTCGTAGGAGATTTTCACAAGGTGGTACAAGGCCGTCACTTCATGAATGTCGATGCGTAAAGCACTTGCGAATGCATCGTGAGCAGATTCGCGATTTCCGAGGCCAATCTGAGCGAGGCCAACACCCGTATGCGCGGCAGGGCTTCTGGGATTAATACGAGCGGCCTCATTGAAGTGCAGAAGCGCAGTGGATGTATCCCCCTTCTTCATGGCCAGGGACCCGATGTTGACGTGTAATGCGTCCGAGGTGGCATCTATTTCGTAGGCTTTTCGGTAATGAGCCTCGGCATTGTTTAGCTGGTCGATGTGCATGTAACAATTACCGAGGTTCTTGTGAATTTCGAAAGTCTGTTCAAGTGAAATTTTATTGAGGTTATTTGCTCGGAGAAGAGTGCCTATCGCATTCGTGTATTCGGCCTTTTTTATATAAAGCTCGGCGAGAGCGTATAAGGATCCGAATGTCGGTTCGTATATGATCGCCTCGCGGTAAGCCTTTATCGCTAGATCAATTTTACCTTCGAGCTCGTAACATCCGCCCAGGCCGGAGTACGCGATACCTAGTGAGTCACCGTTTTCAACTAGCGCACGGAATATATTTTTTGCGAGTGCAACATCTCCCGCCGCGAGCAGAATCTTAGCATTGCGCACTAGCAGGGAGATGTTCAGTTTTCCGTTATTTTGAAAGATAACGTCACTGGACGAAGCCGTCGCTTCTTCAAGGGTGTCGCCCACCAATGAATTCATGTCTGAAAGATTTTCACTTAAATTGAAATCGATCTCTTTCTCTCGCATTAGCTACACTCGCTTATCGATTTTTGCATTATATTTGTTGGAGCTCTTGTAATTGGCAAGAGCTTTTTTCCCTTTTGTTAGCTGTTTAATTTTTTCCTGGCCTTGAGAATAGATCTCCTCGATCTGGGATATTAGCTCTTTGTCGAGGTCTACGATCCTTTGCAGGATAGAATCTTTTTCCCGCAATAGGTACTGAACTTTGGTGCGATCAGCGCTGCTGATTTCGGTTTTCTTCCATTGCGGCCGGGAGAGTTCCTCTTGAACCTTTTTATCGAGGTCCTCGAGAATTTTCAGGAGGCTTTCTCGATTCCCGTAGAATAGGTCGATTTCATCGATGGCAACCTCTGGAGCATGTTTGAGCGCGACTAAAAATGCCTCGTTGCAGCCCAAATATTTTTTATACCAGTAATTCTTATCCTCAAGGAGCTTATGAAGTGAGTTCATTTATTTTCCCCCTGAATGCTCCGCGGTCCTTTTAATTTTTCAACCGCCTCCTGCCAGCCTGAGTAGAGGGTTTCCAAAATTTTTATACAGTGAGCGATCTTCTGCGGGTCATTTTCAATATTGGCCTTTGTGGTTTGATCGAAGATATGGAGATATAGCGCCTCCAATTGCTTGGAGAGTTCGCCGCCGACCTCATGATTCAATGAATTGGAGAGTTCATTGATGATGTCCTGAGCTTTCCCAAGATATATTCCCTTTTCGGCCCACTGCTTATTTTCCATGGCCGCTTTACTTCTCTTCAGGTTGCGAATGCAGCCTTCGTAAAGCATCAACAGCACCTTTTCCTTGCTGGCAGTTTCAACCGCGGTTTTGTGATACGCCTTTGCTCCGTATTGATTCATGTCCCTTCCTTAGGATCGCGTTTTTCTTACCCGAGCCCGGGAAGGAGTCCGCCTCCTCCTCCGAGCGCGCCCGCAACGGAAGCCTGTTGCGCTTTTAATTTCGCAATCGTGCCCTCCAGTTTTGCGAACTTATCTTTCAGACTTTTTTCTGTGGTCGCAATTTGCCTTTCCTTGTTCTCGATCTGACGATCGATATCTCGAATTCTCCGTTTAATTCCATCGAGCCTCGTCTGAACTACGCCTTCTTGGCGAGTCATAGAGCGAACCGTCTGATCTAATCGGTTCGCAAAACCATCGCCTGCATCTTCCATGCCCACGAAGAATTGGGCGATTGCATTGAAGTTTTCATTCAAGGTTTTTTCGAATTTATCTCCGTTAAAGTCCAGTAAACCGCTTCGGTTGAACTGAATACCCATGTCCGCGATGCGCACATTGCCATATTCAGTTGCAAGGGGCGAAATGATCAATTGCCGAATTTTGTACTCGAGGGTCTGAAGCGTAATGTCGCCGCCAAGGGTACTTCGGGTATCACTATCCTTATCGAGCTTATTCTGCTCCTGAATAAAGCTTAAGGTTTGGTTGATCTTCTCAACCATTGCTTCCACTTTTCCGCGGATGCTTTTCGTGTCTTCCTGAATCTTAAGAGTGAATTCTTTTCCAGGGGCTGCGTCTTTCAAGTCCAGTGTTACGCCGGGAAGAAGAGAACTGATCTTATTTCCCTCGAATTCAACCTCGAAACCGTTCACTTTTATGACGGAGTTCTGGGCCATTCGTTCTTTATCGAGATAGAAGTCCTGGTCGCCATCGAGGAAATAAAATTCAGGAAATTCGGCGTCGTTCATTTCGCCGGATTTATTATGGCTAATGATAAGGCGGTAGGGCGACTCCGATCCTGTGCCGTCATCGACAACGATTGCGTTCAGATCCAAATCTCTTTGGTTGTTGATGAGGTTGGCGATTCCATTCAGAGTGCTGTTCTCTGGGTCGATATAGACTTCTTTTACGTCGCCGTTGGGAAGCGTATAACTGAAGTACCCGGCCCCCACCTGAGTATCATCAGGATCCTCAAAGCCATTGGAAAGCATGGAGGAGCGGCCTGCGAGCTGTGTGATCTCGATTTGGTAAGATCCTGGCTCAGCGGTATTTTTATCGACGCTTACGTCCATCAATTCGGGGCGGGCGTTTACCGGCATGAGGTCGCGAAAGGATCGATATCTGGTCAGATCTTTGATTCCGCCCGAAATATCCGTAACGCGATTAGAAAGATCTTGGGCGAGCTTCAGCTTCGCTTCTTCGAACTGTTTTCGAGCTTCGAGTTGACGAATGGGTTCACGCTCCGCTTCAACCAAGCGTTGAACGAGGTCCTTAGGCAGGCCTGATGCAATGGAACCCAAAGAAATGGCAGGCAACTTTCATCCTCCTTGATAAAAGAAGCACCTAATAAAATTATACGGACCCGTTCGCCGACAGGCAAGGAAAGCCGGCTTTAAGGGGCTGGAACTTCCACGATTGAATTTCCTCGAATGCTCAATAAGTGGGCGCTTCGTTTGACTCCGTCCGGGCGGAATTGAAAATCACCTGTAATCCCGGTGAACTTCTCGTGTCCGAGAAGTTGGTCTCGAAGCTGGGCGCGAGACTCGGGAGCATTACTCCCGATTGAATCGATCAGAATAGAGGCGGCATCGAAAGCCTGAACCTCAATCGTACCCGGTATCGCGTTAAAGAATTTCATATAATCTTGGACGAACTTCATCGCTCCCGGCTTCGTGCTACCCGGGTAGAAACTGTCCACAAAAAGGGATTTTTGTAGATACTTGCCGGCGCGCTGGACCAATTCAGACGTATTCCAGGTATTGATTCCCAGCATTGGAATGTTTTCGACGTCTTGAACAGCAAAAGAAGGTGCGACCTGTCCAATGGTAGCCGGATCGTCTGGTACGAAGATGGCATCAAAGGCCACGATCGGCTTCAACTGATAGGCTTTCAAGAGACGCTGTCTCAGTTTTCCTCTGACCTTAAGAGTGGCGGCGTAATGCTCTTCCCTTCGCTTCAGGTCTTCAGCTTCGATCTGCCGTGCCCCGGAATACTCCAATCCAAGGAGCTTCTTAATTTCGTCTCGAAAGTCTGTACTCTTTGGAGCATATCTCTCAATACCGACGATCTCGCCCCCTTGCTTCTCGACTTCATCCCAGAAGAGATTCGTGTACTCATTACCAAAGCTATCGCTGGGCGCGAGAATCGCGAAACGCTTATACCCATTCACTTTTATGGCATGAGAAACGATGAGCTCAATTTGTTGATTTGGAGTGAGGGCAATGGGAAAGACAAACGAGCCCGTTTGTCCGGCTTCAACCCTTTGGCTGAGGCTCATAAGAGGAGTGCCAAACTCCTGCGCTCGCCTCGCGATGGCTGGAAACTGTTTGCTGAGAAGTGGGCCGATTACAGCTACGGCCTTCTCTTCCTTTACCAGCGCCTCAAAGGCGAGTAGGGCCGATTCAACGGTTTCACCTGAATCTCTCACCACGATTTTTAAATTGGCAGCATAAGAATTCTCAGGCATCTCTTCAAAGGCGCCGACAGCCATTGTTACGGCGTTCAAGCAGAGCCGTCCGAACTTCCCGAATTTGCCGGAGAGAGGAAGCAAAACTCCTACGACATTTGGGTCGACGTCGCCCAGCTTACTTAAATCTGCGAGAATCTCCTCCGCTTTAGGCCTGAGTACATGGTTGACCTCCGCCATTTCAAGGGCATCCTTCAGGATTGATTCTGCTTCTTTCGGTTCTCCAACATACATATAGCCACGTGCCACGAAAATACGAGCGGCTATTCCGGCCGGGCTACCCTTTGGAAAATCCAACTCGGTCAGACGTTCGAGATCGCCACGAGGATTCTTCAGATAGATTTTTTTGGAATTGTTAAACGCTTTTTGCAGGAAGGTATCCCGCGCTGCAATGTCCTTTGCTTCGTGCGCGGCAT
>JAKFFP010000196.1:0-9780 GCA_036675045.1 Bacteriovoracales bacterium
ATTGCTCCCAGGTAATAAAGGATTTTGTCTGATTGCGGTGCCAGGTTGAGAAGGTCTTTAAAGATAGAAAGAGCTTCGGGATAAAATTTAGCGTCAGTATAAAGGATGCCGAGTTTCACCTTGAGGTTCAGATTATCCGGTTCAAGGTCGGCCAGGCGTTCAGCGAATGGAATCACCTCGTCGAATTTTTCCAGCTGGAAAAGAACATGCACCATGCGGTTAAGAATCGCGCTGTCATTCGGGTTTGAAACCAGGTGCTTCCTGTATAAAGCCGCCGCCTCATTCATTTTCTCTGATTCTTCATAGATAACACCGAGAGCGTTTACCGCTTGCGAAAGCTGAGGCTGGCGCGAAATCGCTTTTTTAAATGAGGCCATTGCCTCTTTCAGGTTTTCAGCATCCAGATAAATTTTCCCCGCGTAGTAGTCATACATTCCGTTCTTCGGATCGGCTTTCGCACACGCTGCAAGTTGAGCAAAAGCTTTGGTATTTTCCTTGGCGATGGCATAGGCCTTACTGAGGAAGACGCAAGCATCTTCATTCTTCGGGTTTTGTCTGAGGAGCGCCTGGTAAACTTTCCGCGCTTCTTTTTCTTTATCGAGACCTGAGTAAACTCCGGCGAGGATGAGTCCTGCTTTATCATCATGGTGACGGTCATAAAGAGACTTCAGAACAGTCTCCGCTCCTTCGAGATCACCCACCCGGATAAGGCTCACGGCATATTTTTTCTGAACGAATTCGTCATCCGGCACAAGAGCAGTCAGATGCTTAAAGAGAACGGACGCGGTCACAAAATCACCTTCCATGAGCGACATATTCGCTTTCAGAAAGAGATCAGTGGAAAGAAAAGTCGTGGCGGTCGGAGATTTCTTCGCTTCTAGCACCATTCGCTCGAGCCTGTGAGAAGCAATCGCAAGCGCTTCGCGATTCATCTCCTCTTCCTGCTCCTGCGTAAGTTTAATTCCCTGGGAATTTTCTGAGTGGTGTGAGCACGCTGTAATCAGCGAAATAAGGAAGAAGAAAGAGAGAGCTAATCGTAGAACCGCCATAAACATCCTGTTTTCGAAAGCTCCATCGGTGGAACTTCCTTTCAGAACTTATCGGTCCGAAAAGGGGTCATTTTAAGAATTTTGATTGATAAAAGGTCTAGAAAATAATGCGCAGCTTTTAAACCTAACTCATTGAAAATTCGTGACGTAACCTTAAGGAATAAGGAAGATTTTACCCCCCACCCCCCAAAAATTTCCTTCTTTAGGATTATTTATGACCTTGTGGGTTGACAGTGAACTGGTCAGTTAGTAGAACCACCCCCGACTGAGTTAGTGTGGCGACAGCGCGCAAAAACAAATCGGGTTGAGCAGCTGCGTTTAACACAAAACTATTAAACGAAAACTATTAACGAACCTGCCTGGAGAAAATGAATTCGAAGGGCTAACCACAATTAGGGGAACATCATGAAAGACGTACGTACAATCAAGCGTTACCAGAACCGCAAGCTCTACGACACTTTCCAGAGCTGCTACGTAACTCTCGAAGAGATCGCTCAGATCATCCGTGAAGGTCACGAAATCCAAGTTATCGATAACAAGTCTAAGAACGACATCACTTATATGACTCAGATCCAGCTCCTTTTCGATCAAGAGCGTAAATCTCTCAAGCCAGGTAACACTGAACTTCTTAAGCGTGTTATCCGTTCTGAGGAAGGCACACTCACTGGTTACATCGGCGCTCTTGAAAGCAAGCTCAACCTTACTTTCGATATGCCTGCTGCAACTGTAGCGACTGATATGCCTGCTTTCGTAGCTGGTATGAATTCTTCTATGGAAAATTCTACAACTCTGAACTAATCTAGGTTCATGAGCCAAAAAACTTTTCGATCGCTGGTGGCCACTTTTGTGGCCATCAGTTTTTTAAGCCCTTCTATTTCTCTAGCCCAGACTAATACACCACGAAAAATTCAGACTCCTGATACATCATCAGAGATGAAGGATGTGAGTCCTGGTGCGAAAACCACCACAGAAACAGGTCAAAACACTAAAGCTCCCGTTAAGGTAGAAGAAAGCGATGATTCTGCTGAAACAGGAAGTTTCGGAGGCTCTCCCGCCCCAAGAAGACTTCGTCAGCACGGACTTGGTCTTGGTATCGGTCAGACATTTCTCTTTGGTAATTATGGAAAATACGGACAGGATAAGATCACTGCCGATCTTCTCTATTCATACGCGGCTTCTCATTCGTTTGATCTCCTCGTAGATGCGCACTTATCCACTCACAAAGATAACTCGGAAGAAATAAAGCTTCTGGGGCTCGTGGGATCATTCAAGGGAAGAATGTTCGAATACGATAATTTCTCTCCGTACTTTCTGGCAGGGCTCGGATTCTACGCTCCTCAGGCAGATCGCGACGGATCCGGTAAAACGACAAGAAAACTCACCTTCGGAACAAATTTCGGTGGCGGTATGGATCTTCGCCTCAATGACAATTATGTCATTGGCGTGATGGCCCAGATGCACTGGCCATTCAAGGTGCAGCAGGATGAGGGTTCAGACCTCAAGGGCTATTACATGAAGCTCCTTCTCACCGGAATGTATCTGTTCTAATCTGATCTCATGAATTCGCAAGCGCCACATCGCCTTTATATTTTTACAGGTAAGGGCGGTGTGGGCAAAACCACACTTTCCAAAGCATTTGTCCGCCAACTCCTCTCGCTGGGACATGAGGCGATTTACCTGACATTCAAGAACCAGGCGATGAGCGACTACCAGACATCCGGCTCCGATATGAGTAGGGATGGCATAAGGGAAGTGGCACTCGACCTCGAAGACTGCGCCCGCGGTTACATTGAAAAACGCCTCAACTCAAAACTCATTTCGAGCTGGATTGTGAAGACCGCCTTTTTCCGCGCACTCGTGAACATGGTCCCGGGATTCAGCTATCTCATTTATCTCGGAAAAATCCTCGAGATGGGTAAGGAGAATCCGAAACTCATTGTAGTGCTCGATGCTCCTGCCTCAGGACACGCGCTCACCATGGTCGAGGCCACCGGAAATTTTCAACAGATTTTTGAATCGGGCGTGGTCTTTGATGACACAGTCAAAATGCTCGGAAAGTTAAATGATCCAGTCTATACGAAAATACACGTAGTAAGTTTGCCGAGTCTCATGTCATGGCAGGAAGCCATCGAACTCAAAAAAGGTCTCACCAGCCGGACTCCGGTGACAGTAGAGATCACCATTAACAATTATCTCTATCCGCTTCTCGAAAACGATCTCGGAAGTCTTCCATCTGTCCTGAAAGACAAAGCCCTCAATGAGAAAAAACTAATCGATGAAAACGTGACGGATGTGCAATGCATCCTCCCTCACTCGCTCAGGAATTCTCCTCTGGATATAGAGGCGGATTTAGTTGGGTCTCTCAGTAAACTCATATAGAATAAGATGACATTTTCGAAGGAATAATTGCCTGGGCCCGGTGTCTAAGCCATTTGAAATTTTTTGTGGAACCGGCGGAGTCGGCAAGACGACTCTGGCAACTTCGCGCGCGCTTTTTCTGGCAGCTTCCGGAAAGAAAGTTCTCCTGGTCACGATCGATCCGGCCAGACGCCTGAAGGATCTCCTGGGTCTATCAGAAGAGTCCATCGGTGATGTGACCCGAGTGACTCTGGAAGGAACATCGCTTGATGCCCTCCTCATGTCCCCGGAAAAAACCATCGCTCGCATGGCCGCTTCGGGAAACACTCCTGACCTCGCCTCCAATCGCATCGTTCAGATCCTTTCAAAGCCATATGGCGGGATGAACGAGATCCTTTCACTGGTTGAAGTGCAGATGCAGTTTGAAAGTGGAAAATACGATTCGATCGTTCTCGATACACCTCCGGGGGCGCACTTCCTGGATTTTCTCGAAGGCATCGGGAAGATCAGATCTTTCTTTGATAAGAGTTTCGTAGAAATTTTCGCGCACATTGGTCAGAAATCCGGTTCGGCCGGCAAGAGACTCTTCGGCATCGGGATCATCAATAAGTTTGTCTCTGCCGGTGTGAAGAAGCTTCTGAATTACCTTCAGAATGTAACAGGTGCCAAGTTCATCGAAGATTTCGTGGAAGCAGTTCAGGTCATTTATCAATCCAAGGATTCTTTCCTGAAGGGACTCTCGCTTCAGGAGAAGCTGCGTGAACGAAGCGAATGCAACTGGTTCCTGGTCACGAGCGTAGAGCAAGGGAAGGCCCAGGAAGCGGTGGAACTTAAAGGCCATGCTGCCCACTACATCCATCAGGACCATTATCTTCTGCTCAACAAGTGTCTCGAGGACGTCGTGAAGACCTGGGCACCAGAAAATATCCAGCTCAGGGCCGTGAAGTCCTCCTTAGAAGATAAAGAAACCGGTCTCAAAAAGAGACTCAAAGAAAATTTCGCCAATATCCTGGAGTTTCCGGAAGTGGTGAGTCTCTCCCCTGCCGAGCACATTCATTTCCTCACAGAAAAATGGAAAACCTATGTCGTATAAGATTCAGACCAAACAGGATCTGGAAAATTTCATCTGTTATAACTGGGACATTGTAAATCGCTGGATCGATGAATCACAAGGTTCTCTCCCCCAGCCCCTCACTTCCAGTGTCGACGTAAGAGAAAGCCGCACGAAATTTGCTCCGGTCGATCACAATATGTACCCGGCCGGTTTCAATAACATCTGCTCCAAGGATCTTTTTCATTGCGCTGATCGGTTTGAGGAAGCTTTTGAAAAGCTCGCCCCTTCCACTAAGCGGGTGGGTCTTCTCCCGGAGTCTCATACGAAGAACAGGTTCTACCTTGATCATCTTCACCACCTGAAATCGACCATCGAAAAAGCAGGAGTGGATGTCACGATTTTCTCTCCTGATCCGGCATTATTTGATGGTGACGTGCATGTGGTGGAACTGGAGTCACACTCCGGGTTCAAGCTCAAGATTCATCGGGCCAGGGCCCAGGACGGAATGTTCCTTCCGACGGGTGACGTAAGATTTGATTTTGATTTCATCGTTCTCAATAATGACCAGTCAGTTCCGCTTCCGGTTGAATGGAAGTCTATCAGGACTCCCGTTCATCCATCGCCTTATGTCGGATGGTTCATCCGCCAGAAGATCCGTCACTTTGAGCACTATAGAGATGTCGCCAATAAATTTGCCGGGCACTTTGGAATCAATCCCGATCTGATCCAGGCGCATTTCTCCAGCGTGAATCAGGTCGATTACAACACAAAAGATGGCCTGGATGAGCTTGCCCATGAAGTTGATAAACTCCTCGTCACACTTCCTCCGGAATCTTCTGTCTTTGTGAAAGCGTCCCAGGGAACATATGGGATGGGAATCTCAGTTGTATCGAGTGGCGAAGAGATCCGTCAGATGAACCGTAAAGTGCGGAACAAAATGGATGTTGGTAAGAACAATCTCAAATTCACTTCCGTTCTCATTCAGGAAGGTGTGGAAACGATCGTGAAATACGATGAAGCTCCTGCGGAAGTCACGATTTACCTCGTAAACGGAAAAAGTTCCGGCGGATTTATGCGTACCAATCCACTGAAAGGAACTCAGGCCAACCTGAACGGCCAGGGACAGATCTATAGGAAATTCTGTATCTCAGACATTAAACAATCCTGTGATCATCAGATCAAGGAAGGCGTATACTCCGTGATCGCGAGACTCTCAGTCCTCGCGGCCGCGTATGAAATGAAAGAACTGATGGAGAAAGCATGAAAGAAATGAAGTTTGAAACAAAAGTGATTCACGTTGGCGGTGAACCGGATCCAACAACGGGCGCCATCATGCCTCCCATTTATCAGACCTCGACATACGTGCAGTCATCTCCGGGTGAGCACAAGGGTTATGAATACACGCGCTCTCACAACCCGACGAGAACTCGCCTTGAAGAGTGCCTGGCCTCTCTGGAAAATGCCAAACACTGCTTAGTCACGGCTTCGGGATTATCGGCTTCGACCCTCATCATGCACATGCTTCCGAAGGGATCAAAGATTTTCTGCGGAGATGATGTTTACGGCGGCACATATCGTCTCTTTTCGAAGGTATTTCCTGATATTCATGATTATAAATTTGTCGATACCACCAACCTGAAAAAGCTCGAAGATCAGGTGGTAGCGGAAAAGCCCGCTCTCATCTGGATTGAAACTCCGACAAATCCTCTGCTTAAGATCTCTGATATCGCAGCGATCGCTGCGATGGCAAAAAAAGTCGGAGCGCTCACGGTTGTAGATAATACATTCATGAGTCCGTTCTTTCAGAATCCTCTCAATCACGGCGCCGATATTGTCATTCACTCCATGACCAAGTTTATCAACGGTCACTCAGATGTCGTAGGTGGGGCCATGATGATGAATTCCCAGGAACTGCGCGATAAACTTTTCTTCTATCAAAATGCCATTGGTCCGGCGCAATCACCCTTTGATTCATGGCTGGTACTTCGCGGGATCAAGACTCTCGCTGTACGGATGAAGGCGCATGAACAGAACGCCATGAAGGTCGCTGATTATCTCGAAAAGCATCCTAAAGTTGAGCGTGTGGTCTATCCTGGTCTAAAATCTCATCCGCATTATGAGTTGGGGAAAAAACAGATGTCTGGTGCAGGCGGAATGATCACCTTCTTTATCAAGGGTGGAATCAATGAGTCACGCCGGTTCCTTGAAAACGTGAAGCTCTTTGCGCTCGCTGAATCCCTGGGTGGCGTGGAATCTCTGGTGGATCATCCGGCCATCATGACTCACGCATCGATTCCCAAGGAAGTCCGTGAGAAACTCGGGATCTTTGATAATCTCGTAAGACTCTCCGTGGGCATCGAGGACTGCGATGATCTGATCCGCGACCTCGAAGCTGGATTTGCTAAAATCTAATTCTGGATGGGGGCAGGTGCCGGAGTAACAACCGGTGCCTGTGCCGGTTCCTGAACTTTTTCCGGCGTCATAGGCTTACCTTCAAAAACCTCAGGTACGTCGGTATAGCGGCTGAAAACAATTGAATCGAGAAGATAACGGCGAAGAAGCAAGTAACTGCAATAAGTCTTCCCGTGGTCAGAATCAAGATTGTCCCGATCGCCCTCAGCAAAAATCAATCCCTCATCCTGAATAACATCGATCAGGTCAAAATACTGAGCACAAAAATCCCCGGTATCACGGGATTTGTCATTGTTGATGCATTCATTGGTTTTCTTCGCAACATCTACACCTGTGGCAGAGGTCACTTTAATGTGAACGGGTTCGCGACAAACATCGATCTTCCACTCACGCGGGAAATACTTCCGGTAAGTGATCGTGAGATTACACTGCTTCTTATTGATAACGAATTCATGTTTCAGGAGTCCGAAGAGCGGCCCTCGTTGAATCATGCGCATTTTATAATGCGAATCCAGACACGCTTTCGAGCTGAAGCGAGTCTGCGCATATGCAGAAGAAATAAGGACGATGAAAAGAAAACTAAACTTGATGTATGCCATGTCTCTTTACCTCCATCATTGCGACCGTCGCATCCCGCTTGAGAAATTGTGAGTCCTGGTCCATTTTGAGCTGGAAAAAGAGCTCACTTAGAAGTTCCTCAGGCTTGAGTGTCTGGGTCTTCACGAATGAAGCGATATCCGTTTTATGAGTTTCTTTCCAATTAAAGAGGAATCCCTGGGAGAAAACAATCACATTCTCGCCTTTCTCCAGCTGATAGGGTTGCTGCAACTGCACCGGTCCTTTCTTCTGACTGTAGAACTCGGCCTTGCCTTTGCCATAAAGCTTCAGCGTGAGCTTGGATAGATCGAGCTCAAGCACCAGGACTTCGGCTTCTGATTTTTTCTTCTTGGCACCATTGATCACGGCGATTTCGCCTTCCGCGTCTTTCAGGAATTCATACGGATCAAAATCCTTCTGCTTATGCCGGGTAAGTAGTCCCAGAAGAGAGCTGGATATCAGATATGACTGACTGGAGACCAGGATCTGGTGAACTTTTCCGGCACTCTGGAACAGATCGTAGAACTCCCCACCACCACCATCACCGGCGGCATACTTATTTGAGAAATAAACACCCTTGATCTCGTCGTGTCTTCTCGGAATTAAAACTTCATGGATTTTCTTGGCACGGGCCATTTCCATTTCCGCAGAACGAAGAACCTGATCCAGTTCACGACTGAAGGCCGTCATATGTTTCTGGAGATTTTTCTGTTCTTCGAGAAGGGTCCAGAAAAACTGCAGCTGATTAGACAGCATGGTCCATTGCAACTGCGCCATGGGAAGAGAATACTCCCCCACTATCTTAGTGAGGAAAGCCGCTTCCGTTTCTACAAACTGCTGCGCCTTCTGATTGGAGTGATCGTGGAAAAAGACGACACCCAGAAAAGTATTGATGATGGCGCGAAAACTTTCCTGATGAGCTGGATTCTTTAAGAGCGTTTCAGTATCAACCAACAGCACCTCAGCGCGACGGTGAAGCGGAAGCTTTACAAACTCGGCCACCGACATGACCTGTGGATTGTGAAAGAAATCAAAGAGACCAAATCCCTTATCTTCCAGCTCTTTTTGAATGAACTGACGTTCGTCGACAATGATCATGGAAGCCTTCCCAAGTCCTGGATTTATTTATGTTTTCGATGCTTTATTGGGGAATCGAACCTTTTCACTATTTTACCGTTTATTTTTCTCCAAAACAACCGAAGAGAAAATGTAGGGGCCTATGTCCCACTAGTTTATTTGTTGGAAAAGTATGAAGAAAAATAACGTTTTTGAGCTACCTTCGCTTTCGACAGCACTGTCCCTTCTGGGACTTGCGTCGCATGTGGAAGAGCTGAAAGCGGATAATAAGAAGATCTCTGAACAGGCCGCCCGTACTATTTTGAAGGCGCTTGATTGCAAGGATGCTTATACTTTCGGTCACAGCATGCGCGTAGCCTATTTTTCTCTGGTAACAGGTCGCGAGGCCGGCCTTTCTCCTGAGGAGCTGCATGAGCTTGAGCTCTCTGCTCTTTTCCATGACATTGGTAAAATCGGTACTCCGGATGCAGTTCTCAATAAACCGGCACGTCTTTCTGAAGAGGAATTCCTCATCATGAAGCAGCACCCGGAAAAATCCTATGAGATTCTGAAAGAATTCCCTCATTTTGAAAAAATCGCCATTAACGCCGGCTCACATCACGAAAGATTCGATGGCAAAGGTTATCCTCACGGTCTTAAAGGTGAAGATATTCCGGTCGCTGGCAGAATCATTCTTATTGCTGATACTTTTGATGCCATGACTTCTTCGCGCACGTACCGGAAGGGACTTCCCTACGAAGTTGCCTTTGAAGAGCTGGTCCAATTCTCAGGAACTCAGTTCGATCCGAATCTGGTTAAACTTTTCATTCAGGGTATGGAAAAAGAAGCACTGAAAGGTGAAGAAGAATTTTTCATTCCACTCATGGACAAGCGTTTCTCTAAAAAAGCGGCTTAGTACTCTTTCATTCCTTACAAAATTCGGTCTTCGCACTCGATGAAACCATCCGGTTTTGCATCTTCTCGCAACCACTCTGAGTCTCGTAAACATTAAACGGAAAGCACTCAGCTTTTTTAGAAAGAAATTTCGTTGAAGAGGCATTGTCTTCACACGACTTATAGCTTGGCCCATCGATGCATGCCCAGTGCTGGCCGGTACAGTTGTAAACAAGTCCCCGACCGACATTTTCATAGTTGGGAGGGGCCACATATTGAGTGACGGGTGTTTTCTCTTTTTCAGTTCCCTGCGCCTGGTTTTCCAGATCCTTCAGGATTTGCTCAGTGAGATTGTCATCT
>JAKFFP010000028.1:0-9753 GCA_036675045.1 Bacteriovoracales bacterium
AGTTCTCATTCTCAAAAATGCCGATGGAGAGGGCCCACTCTGGTCTCCCGGCTATGTATTCCCTGGTCCCGTCGAGAGGATCGAGTGCGAGAAGAGGAAATTTCCACTCACTGAATTTCTCCTCGGAGTAGAAACAGCAGTCGGAGAAATGTTTCGTGGAGATGTCCTCCATTCGCTCAGAAAGTGCCAGATCCAGCTCAGTCACAGGGGAGCCATCGCTCTTGATTTGTATTAAAGGTGTGGGGTATTTGTTAAGATCCGCGAGGATGTCAGGAAAAGCCAAAAACATGATGTCAGCTAAATTTCGCTTCATTAAAAATTTTCTATCCACAAATCCATCCTAGTTTTCCACAACTTTTTTTGTTGTCCACTCTTACATTGCCCACTGCGGCGAAGGACAGCTGGAAATAAATTCAGCTACATAAAAAAGGGGAACTTCCGTTCCCCTTACAATCCACATTTGTTGAATTGTTGACAAGAATAGTTTTCCCCAATTCTTGTTAACCGGCCTCGTTGGTGGCGAGCATTTCAATCCACCCGTCCTGAGACATGGACATGGCGAAAATACCATCCGTCGCTTCACTTAACTCATCAACAACATTCGTAACCAGCTTCACTCCGGAGGAGTCGACATAGACGAAGGCCTGATCTTGTTGGGGGGACTTTTGCTGGGTGAAGTGCGAATAACAGGAAGAGAAATCTTTGAAAACAGTAGCCGTTAAGGGTGCCTTGTACAAAAGTCCTCCTTGATGGCGAAGGGAGAATCCATTTCTCCTTTCTCTCACTTACAATTGTATCAACAGGCCCCTGTTCGGTGCAAAACAATAATGTGAAATGTAAGTAATGTTGAGGACTTAGTAGGACCACCCGATAGTGGTCCGAGAGAATTTGCCTAACGCTTCAGAAGCTCCACGATATCCGGAGGTGAGCGATAAAAATCAAATACCATTCTCACTCTCCCCTCAAAATGCGAATCGAGAAGGCATACGAGAACGTAAACGAGATAGATCATATTCCTTCGTGAACGAAGGCGACTGATTGTCTGGAAGATCCATTCCAGGGGAAGAATCGAGAGGAAAACCACAAACCACATGAGCCCAAATCCCACCATGAGATTGCGCTCCACTGTGAGCGCCAGAAGAATCACTATCGATACCAGGATCACGAGCTCTCTCAAGCGCCTCACATCCACAATGAAAGTATTCAGAAGCTTCCACTTGGGTTTCCACACGAGAATGACCAGCGCCACGATACCGATCAATGAGAGCGAATAGAAAGCCTTCCGCTTGATCAGTGTCATGATCCAGGTTTTCATCTGCATAAAGGTCAGGCCATCTTCGAAGAATGCCAGATCAACATGAGTCAGAAGCGTCAGCACAATCAGGAATAATCCCAGGAATGTGTATTTTAGAAATTGACCGCGATACCAGTCGGTGTGCTCTTCCAGAAAGAAAAAATACAAGAGAATGAGTCCAATCGGAAAGAGAAAGAAATGATTATAGTTCAGTACGACACCGATGTAGCAAAGCAGCCCGTACATAAGGCCCGAGCGATAGGTTGCACTCTTGATACACCAGAGAATTGCCCACACCCAAAGAACTGAGAAGGTGGTGGATGAACAGGCAAAGAGATCGCGCTTCAGAAAGAGCGCGAAAGACCAGGTGGAAACAAGGGCAAAGATCCCCAGAATCGAAAGTCTTCGTGAAATGAAGAATCTCAGGATGCCGTAGAAAGCGAGGAGATAAAAAATGAAGGAAACGAAATAGAGATACATGCTCCATCCGAGATTCACCAGGTGGGGAAATCTCCGAAACGGAAAGAAGTTCATCTGGAGATAACTCCACATCTGGCCATTGATTTTTTCTTCCGGATCAATGATCAGCTTAAAGGTCTCGAGGTTTGAGAGAAAGGGAAAGCTCGGCATCGAAACAAAGAACATCGCAATGGATAGAAAGAGCACCGTCTTCTCGAAAGAGTCGAGGTATCGGTATTCCGTGAACTGCGTGGAAACGGATTCCTCAATAATTTTCCCGCGCGTGGGCCAGGAATAAAACAGTCCCAGGATGACAAAGAAGCCCCAGAAAAAGTGACGAACAATACTGTCAGGGATGAACGACATGATGTTGAAAATCAGCATCATTGTGGCAGAGCCGATGATCACGCGGTAAAGAACGCGATCGATGGTGGAATTTGCCCGGAAGTAAATCTTCAGCCGGTGATCGATCTCTTTTCCCAGGAGGTACCACTGACCTGCCATGAATAATAAGTAGAGTAAAACCATCAGGCTTTGGACGAAGATGTTGATTTCGAGGGTCTTGGGAATCCATACCGGTAACAGCAGAAAGGAAAAGTAGATAAGTATGCGGGAAATGAAGAATCTGGTCTTTTCCCACCAGATATCCGAGTTATTCGTTAAAGTATTGCTCATATAATCCGATCAGATTGGTAAGGTTCTTAATAAAGCCTTACCTAGACTGAATCCGAGGTACTAAAAGAGGTCCGGCCTGTTCAACCGGGCCTCTTTTTTCATGATGGTAGCTCACTTTCTTCCCACTTGCATCAACTATGTCCCATGCTAACCTATGTAGGGGCAGTGTCTCCGGTTTTTCAGGATGAAAAGCCAATCCCATTTCCGCACTTTCATGGAGGAAAGATTTGGGGATTTCCTTTGGTTCCATCAATTCAGGACTTCCTAAGGACATCGTTCAACAGATTGTTGAAGCGGAGAAAGTTCCTATTAAGCAAATGGAAGCGCGCAAGGCGAAGGTTGAAAACAAGAAAAACCTTGTTGGTCAGCTCACTACTCTCGTTGAAAACATGCGCGGAGAAATTCTCAAGAATAAATCCGAAAGATCATTCCGAGAACTTGCCATCAATACCGGTGAAAGCAGCAATATCGCGGTAAGCGCGGATAAGAACGTTGCTCTTCCCGGGAAGCACCAGCTCGAAGTGGTTCAGCTCGCCCAGAACTCCTCAGCCATCACTAACGGTGTTGAAGACAAAGATAAAACTTATATCGGTGTCGGCTACATCAAGGCCGTCATGCCGAATGGCGATGAAAAAGAAATTTACGTGGATGAAGCGCATGCGAGTCTTAGCGGGATCGCAAAGCTCATCAATGGCGATACTGATCTCGGCATGCGCGCCAATGTTGTGAACGACGGCAAGGATGAAGATGAACCGTGGCGCCTCATGATTACGATGGCAGAAACCGGTGATGCTTCAAAAGCTGAATTCCCCTACCTCTATCTCGTCGATGGTGAAGTCGATATCTATTTTGACCAGGAAAGACCGGCGGTAGATGCGAAAGTAAAACTTGATGGATTTGAAATCGAAGTTCCTTCCAACAAAGTCACGGATCTCATTCCGGGAGTCACGATTGATCTGAAGAAAGCGAAACCTGGTGAAGAAATCAATCTTGAGATCACGGAAGATGTGGCAAAGATCGGTGGAAAGTTCCAGGGTCTCATTGATAACATTAATAACGTTCTGAAGTTCATAAAAGACCAGAACACGCTCGATGAGAAGTCCGATACCTCAAGCAGTCTCGGTGGTGATCTTACCCTCACAACAATTGAAGGAAAGATTCGTACTGCCATTTTCACCTCGATCCAGACCGACTCAGGACCAATGCGCATGGGTGACCTTGGGGTTACCTTCCAGCGCGATGGTCTTATTAAATTGGATCAGGCGAAATTTGAAGCGGCATTGTCTAAAGACTACAAAGCAGTTTCACAGACCCTGACCGGAAAGTATGATCCCGCCGTCGGTAAGACCCGCGGATTCATGGATATTCTGGACGATGTCGCAAAGAATCTGACCAGTCCGCCCAACGGAATTCTTCCGTCACGGAAAAGTGGTCTGACAAATAACATCAATCAGATCGACCGCCAGATCCAAACCCGCGAAAGAATGATCGCGCGGAAAGAAGAAGTATTAAAAGCGAAGTTTGCCCGACTGGAAGACACAATTTCTAAGATCAAAGGTCAGGGGGCCGGACTCGCAGGATTTGCCCAAGCCCCGGGTGGAATGCAGCTGTGATAAAATTTGAATCGAGATAATTGGAGGAGGAATCCATGTCATACGGCTTAGGCGCATACAAGAAGACATCGGTTGAAACGGCCAGCAAGGAGCAGATCCTTCTGATGCTTTATCAAGCCGCAATCAAGAACTGCAAAAAGGCGATGGATGCCATCGACCAGAAGAATATTGCCAAGAAAGGCGAATATATCGGAAAGATGCAGGACATCGTGGTTGAACTCTCCAACTCACTCGACTTCGAAGTTGGTGGTGATGTTGCAAAAGAGCTCTCATCTCTTTACGACTATATCCTCTATGCCAGTACCCAGGCGAACATCAAAATCGAGAAACAACATCTCGAAGGATGTCTTCGGGTACTCAACACTCTTTACGATGGATGGACAGAAGCAATCAAAACGCTGAAAGCTCAGCAGAATGCGCCTGCGAATCCAGCCGGCAAGAGCGCTTAATGGATAAATTCGTCGTCCTCCTCGAAGAATTTGTCGTTAAGGCAGTAACTCTTACTGAAAGTATCATCGAAGCCGAAGTTGATGCTGACAAGCTCGATAGCTTTACCGCTAATCGTGAAAGACTCTTTCTTGTTATTGATCAGATCTCGCGCCAGGTAAGCTGGAATGAAGTTGAAGCTGAAAGAAGAACCGAGATCAATCGTCGCATTGATTACATCAAAAAGCTTGATGAAAAACTCATGGTGAAGCTTCAGGAGTATCAGATCGAACTCCGGAAAGACATTGAGAAAACTCATGTCAGTCATGAGGGCATCAAGGGCTACAATCTCTCTGACGTGAAATAATTTTTTTCTTTTTAGATAATAAAAAAGGGCTCCTTCTCGGAGCCCTTTTTATTTAAGCTACATTTGTTTCTTTCTCTTTTGGTAATTCTGAAAACCATGCCGAGCCATCATAAAAATTCTCCGAATCAATTTCCATCCACACACTTTCAGGAACAGCTGTGTAAAGTGAATCCCATTTCGCGCCGGGAATTCCCGCCACTTTCTTCATCGCCGCCTTGATTGCCGGATGAGCATCGAAGTTAGGAGCGAATTCAAAAGACATTAATGCGAATGACATGAGATCGTCGCGATTGGTGAAGCCATGTCTCATGGCCCGAAGAACAGAATTGGTGATCATGCAGTGAAGGCTGATCTCATCGATATCATCAATTAGTTCCGGTGAATTTTCCTGCATCGAAAGGATCACATCGTGACCAAGAGGGGAAATCCAGCATTCGTCACCATGGAAGCGCGGGCGCAGGCGCTCGGCCATGACTGGGTTTTGAGATTCATCCCAGATATATTTGTTACCTCTGTCGAAGTCCCAGTTAACTTTAAAGTCCGATGCTTTGATCTGGACCAGGCAGGTTTGCCAGTTATCCATTTTCTTTTTTAGCTCGGAAAAAGCACCAACGTTCACGTCGTACCCGGTGAAGGCGTGGGACTTGCCGGTTACCGTGTAATAAAACCCGGAAATGGTTCTTCCATCTGAGGTTACCGAGAGTGCTGTCCACGTGTCATGGGCGAGCTCCGGTGACTGTATGAGTGAGAATGCAATTTCCTGAAGGCAACGATCGACGTTCATGATTTCTCCTTGGATACTTCCATTCTAAGTCCGTCTTTAGATTTGGAAATGAGGAGCAATTTTGCCCACTGTGCCCATCATTCAATAAAACTTAAAATATCTTCATGAGTGTCAAAAGGATTTTAATCATTCAGACGGATGACATGTACTTCCTGCATGAAACTCTGCAGGTTCTTTCTGCCAATTTAAAAGACCTGTCCGACATGGAACTCACACTTCTGGTAAGCCCCAGGGCCCTGGAAATTATGAATATCCTCGGAGTACCTTTGCCCGGAGGTACCACCACGGATATCGGACAAGTTCTCAATTTGGAATATGATCTTTCTTTTAACCTTTCCCTGAATGAAGCTGCCTGGCAGATTCATTCTGAAATCAAGTCCACCAAAAAAGCTGGCGCCTTATACCGTGGCAATGAACTCATGGTGAATGGTGTGTGGTCCGCCTGGTTTCTCACCTTCAAGGGAAACACACCCTTTGTGACTTTTCACATGCGTGAGATCTTCCGGCAGATTCTTGGCGTAAAAAAACGTGCTCCAGATACAAACAATAATTTCATGGCACGGACTCTCATCATGGGAATGTCGTCGCAGGAATTTTTCCCCAAAAATGAGCAGGAAGCGTTTTTAACCGGGATCATAAGAAGATTTCCCGGTCTTCAGGTCATGGATGAGAGCGAAGTGGCGCCTGATCATGATCATTCATCTTCGCTTTATATCGGAGCCGCTTCCATGAAAGCTCTGGTCCTTTGTGAAAGTGGGGCGAGAGGAATTTTTATTGCTGCCCGCTTTCAGGGATTGAATCTTCTTCCGGAAAAAGAAGGGACAATGCTCGTGACGACGGGTGGAAAGAGAATGGACGCTCAATCCCTTCTCGATATTCTTGAGATCATCATGAAAGACCGGGAAATGAAACCAGCTGATCATATGAATATTTATCGCTTGAGCATGGAAAATGTTTTCGGAGCGTACCTGCAGTGCCTGAAAGGGCAGGAAGTCTCTTATCCTTTTTACCAGGCCCATGTTGTTCTCTGGAACTATGTGCTTGCACTTCAGGACGTGAATCTCGACATCTCAGCTCCTTCTGTCGAACAAGCCGCAACACTCGGATCACAACTGGAAATAATCTCCAAACTTATTCGTCTTCATTCGTACGCCATGCTTGCCCTGGACGGAGTTTACAAGGAAGCGAAGGCCACTGAGTCTGAGGGAGCCGTCATTGACAAACACTTCGCGACCCTGACGGAAGTGGATGAAACCTTCGACAAAATATCTGCCTCCAATCCTTTCCTTCGGCCTATTCTGGATTTTTACAAAATCAGAAAGGGCCAGATTGAAGGGGAGTCGCTACTAGAAAAAAGTCAGAATTCCCTTCTGACCTATTCGGAAGAACACCAGGCCCTGACGGCACTTGAAGATCTCTTCCGCACCATCCGGAACAAAAAATAGTGCCCCTATAGGCCCCAACAAAATTCTGGGAATACCGAAAGAATCCGCTATACTATTCTTGTCACTATCAAGGATTGATAAATGTCAGGGACGACAACGACAATGGCCGGTGCGGCCGATATTCTCACTGAATCGGTACAGCTTTCGCAGGAACACCTCAATCATATCCTGATCCGCCTTCAAGCTCTCCCTGCCCTTCAGCAGGAAAAGTCACATAACATCCATCAGCTGGTTAGTTCCCTCACGATGGAAGTGGGGACATTCGTCGAGATCACGACCCTCATCACCCGCATGTTTCAGAAACGTTACAATCACCTCATCACCGGGGCTAAAGAGTCTCATATCTCCCTGTTATTCATCATGAAGGGCATTAATCAGGCCCAGCTGAAAGGCGACCTGGTGGCACTTGAAGAATTGATAAAGTACGAATTAAAAGATAACTTAACTCAGTGGAAAATAGACCTGATTCCCCAAGCGAAACGGCTCCTGAACTTCTGAGTCTTCACCTGGACTCAGCAGTCCTCGAAGAACTCGGTCCTGATTTTATTTCTCCTCAGCAATTCCACATTCTCCCGTTAGCCGAAGCACAGTATGCGCTACTTAAAAAAGGTGATCGCCTTTGGGTAAATTATCCCGATGGTGAGTACTGCGATTTCCCTTTTTACCGGAAAAATATTGTCCTGATCCTTGAAGGACTTAAGAAGAAAATTCCATCGCGCGTTCTAGCTGCAGAACCATTCGACATGATGGTTAAAACAACCCAGTCGATTGAAAAGCGTGTTTTCTCCGCCGCCAGCCCGGGAAGACAGACAAAGGACTTGTGGGACGAGATCATCCGGAAAATTAATTCGTTGTCACAGGAATCACATAGCCTGCGCGACCTGACGGAAAAGATCCTGGAAGTCCCCTTTCTCCAGAACTTTGAAACATCTCTCATCATTCTTCATCTTAAAGGACAGACGAAAGCTGAACTCCTTGGTTCTCTCTGGCGGACGCAGAAAGTTCAGAACTTCATCGAGGTAAAAGATTTCAACGCCTTTTTTAACTCCGTCAAAAAATCAAAGATCAAGTCGTTCACCACCGACGCCTTCTCGAAATTAAATCTTCCCTTTAATGGAAGTTTTTTAGCGAAGGAAGTTATCTCCCGGAAGTACAGTCTGGTAGCGGTGGCTTCCCGCCATGATTTTCTGAATTACAGCAGGGAAGAGATCGAGCTCTACGAAACCTGCATCGATCTTCTTCAACCTCATTTTGAACGACTGATCGACCAGGAATTTTCAGACAAGAGGATTTCGGAGTTGCGGATTTGTCTTAAGGATTTTCCCCTTCCGCTCAGGATAAGAAACACCGTCACCGGTACATCTTTCCAGAATGATCTCATGCAAAGCGAGCTTCAGGACCAGGATATATTCTTCACCAAGAAAGTCATGGGCCCATTTACCCTGGATCTCTATGACAGCGATGAGCTTCGCCATTACGCTTTCGACCTTTTTCATTTTCAGAGAATTTCCCTTCTGGGTGAACTCCTGAACACTCTTCGCCACGAATTATCCAATCCACTTTTTGGGCTCATGTTGGGTTCACAGATGTTCCGCACACTCGATGTGGCCCAGGATAATAAAGACCTGATGAAGGAGATTGAGAAGAACGTGGCCCGCTGTCAGGTTATTATCGAGAATTTCTCCAACCTCTATCAGATTCAGAATGATCCCAAGCCTGTATCCCTGAAAAAAATCATTGATGAGTCCCTGGTTCTTGCCAAGAGCGAGGGTCGTGAGATCCGGAAACAGGTTTCCTATGAAGACGAAACAGAACATCTGGAAATTTCCGTTCCGTTAATTTTCGTGGTTCAGATCCTTTTTAACCTTATCGTGAACTCTGCCCAGGCCTTGAGAGAGGCAGGCGTGAGGGCAGGGGAACTTAATATCCGTGTTTGTCGTGAAGAGGACCTGATCGCTATTCATGTCAAAGACAATGGTCCCGGCATCCCGGAAGAAAAGGCTTCTCAGCTCTTTAAGCCATTTTTCACCACTAAGGCATCAGGTACCGGATTAGGCCTTGTTCTCTCGAGAAACCTGGCCCTAAAAATGGGTGGTAATTTGGAATATATGATGAATAATGAGACAAACGGTGCCCATTTCCGCATCACTTTGCCACTCATATGAAAACGACATGAAAAAAATTTTTATCATTGAAGACGAAATCCTGATCCAGCAATCACTCAAGAAGCTATTTGAGCGCCGTGGATTTATCGTGGATGTGTCAGCCAGCGGCAAAACCGCCATCGATATGATTCTTGCCAATGATTATGACCGGATCATCTGTGATCTCATGCTTCAGGACATTTCCGGTTTTGACGTGATAGAAGAATCCAAGAAGAAATTCAGCGCAAAAGATATTAGTCAGAAATTCGTGATCATGACCGCCTACAATTCGCCACAGGTACTTTCACGGGCCAATTCATATCAGTGTCGACTTCTGAATAAACCTTTTGAGGACCTGGAAGAGGCGATGCGCCTCATGACGGAGTAAGTATGAAGAAAGCACCTTTAAAAATCATCGGTATCACACTTAAGCCGAATTCTACCCCGGAGTTTTACAATATTCTTCCCAATCTCTGCGCATGGCTGGTGAGAAAGAAATGCCAGGTCGTTTTCCGCGAGGAAGATCAGGCACGAGTCACGAAATTA
>JAKFFP010000100.1:0-1508 GCA_036675045.1 Bacteriovoracales bacterium
TATCAATCACCGCCACTAGGAGAGCAACTCGGTTAGAATCCAGCCCTTGAGTAGTCCTTCTGCCGACGGCAAACTTATTCTCCACCACCAGGGCCTGGATCTCGACGAAGATGGAGCGACTGCCCTCGAGGATGCACGTCAGAGAGCGTCCGAATGATCCGGGAAGCGATTGCTCCAGAAAGTACTGGGATGGATTCTTGATCTCGACGAGTCCCTTCTCCTGCATTTCGAAGATGCCGACTTCGTTGGTGTTCCCGAAGCGGTTCTTCATCACCCGCAGCATCCGATACTGTCCCAGCTGATCGCCCTCGAAGTAGATGACCGTGTCCACCATGTGCTCGAGGATCTTAGGTCCCGCGATCTGCCCTTCTTTGGTCACGTGGCCGATGATGAAGCAGGTTAGATCATTGGCCTTCGCATAGTTCATGAGTTCATAGGTGACTTCACGAATTTGCGTCAAGGTGCCAGCTGCGGAGTCGATATCATTAGAGTGGGTGGTCTGAATCGAATCAAGCACCAAGAACTTTGGCTTCAAGGTCCTGACTTGTTCCAAGACCCGCTGCCAGCTCGTTTCATTATAGATATAAAAATTGGAGTTGTTCACACCGAGGCGCTTGGAGCGGCTCGCGACCTGAGATTCCGACTCCTCTCCAGAGACGTAGAGGATTTTTTCACCTGCGTACCTGTCCACTAATCGGCCACAGACTTCCATGAGTAGGGTTGACTTGCCAATCCCCGGTTCGCCCCCGATTAGAGTAAGTGAGCCCAATGTTACTCCGCCTCCCATGACTCGATCAAACTCGCCCAAATCTGTTTGATAGCGATTGAAGGTTTCATGTTCAATCTCATTGATGGTCTTGGGTCGGCTTTCTCGCCCGGAGGTAGACTTTGGAGCCGCCTTACTGGGTTTTATGGACTCTTCTTCTGAAAAGGAATTCCATTGATTGCAATCCGGACACTTCCCTAGCCACTTGGGTGTTTGATAACCACACTCCTGACAGGTAAATACAGTCTTGATCTTGGCCATCTTATTCCTTCATCAGCTTAAGAAGCTGCTTTTCGTTTATTATCGGCACATTCAAGGTCTTGGCCTTCACAAATTTACTTGAAGAACTCTCGGCTTCATTGGTCACAAGATAGCTGGTATTTTTGGAAACTGAACTCACCATCACTCCACCGCTCTTTTTAATTAATTTTTCGATTTCTCCACGGGGGGCACTCAGTTCACCAGTAATGCAGAATTTCAATCCGCTTAAAGGACCTTCACCGGTACTTATCTCATCGGCCTTAACTCGTACCCCGACTGAAACGAGTTCTTCGATGAGAGGCTTCTTCTTCTGAAGCGAACTTAAAATATCAGTTGAGGATTTTTCAGCAAACCCCTCAATCAAGAGCATCTTTTCTAGCGTTAATGAAAGAATCTTATCGAGGGTGTTATAGCCTTGAGCGATGATTTTTTCACTCTTGGCAACCGACACCCCCTCTACACCGATAGCGGATATGAATTG
>JAKFFP010000098.1:0-1501 GCA_036675045.1 Bacteriovoracales bacterium
AAGCGAAGGCTACCAGGTTGACCTTCTGACATACGCCCCGGGTGAAGAAGAGCTCATGAAGCTCCTCCCCGATTACTGCGCTCTCGGAATCAGGTCAAAATCAGAGATCACGGCAAAGGTCCTGGAAAAAACCACAAACTGTTTTACCATCGGCGCCTCCTGTATCGGCACGAATCAGATTGATCTGTCTGCCGCCAGGAAAAAAGGTGTCGCAGTATTCAATGCCCCTCATTCCAACACCCGAAGTGTGGCCGAACTAGTGATCGCAGAAATGATCGCACTTTCCCGTCAGCTGGGTGACCGGAATTCTTTCGCTCATCGCGGAGAATGGATGAAATCCGCCGAAGGTTCACGCGAAGTCAGGGGTAAAACTCTGGGGATCGTGGGTTATGGCCACATCGGAAGTCAGGTGAGTATTCTCGCTGAATCCATGGGACTGAAAGTATTGTTCTTTGACGTCATTAAGAAACTTCCCCTCGGTAATGCGCAGGCCGTTTCGACTCTCGATGAGTTACTGAAGAAGTCCGATTTCGTCACGCTCCACGTCCCGGAGTTTGAGGGGACTATGAATCTCATCGGTAAGCGCGAGCTTTCGATGATGAAGAGAGGCTCATACCTCATCAACGCTTCCCGTGGAACCGTCGTGGTGATAGAAGATCTCGTGAACGCGCTCAAAGAAAAGCAGATCGCCGGTTGTGCCATTGACGTCTTCCCTTCTGAGCCGGCTTCGAATAAAGAAAAATTTATTTCTCCCCTTCAGAATCTTTCCAATGTGATCCTCACTCCGCATATCGGAGGCAGTACCGAAGAGGCCCAGAGAGCGATTGGTCTTGAGGTCGCAGAAAGCTTCAGAAGGTTTCTCAAGATCGGTTCCTCTTCAGGTGCGGTGAATTTCCCGAACGTGGATCTTCCCGTTAAAAAAGGTACATCGCGGATTCTCAACGTTCACCGGAACGAACCCGGTGTTCTCGGGGAAATCAACACCATCATTTCCAATGCCGGTGCAAACATTGAAGGTCAGTATCTTTCAACGGATGATGAAGTGGGATATCTCGTGATGGATGTTCACTCGACTCATGCGCGGGAACTCGCAGAAAATATCAATAAGCTCAAGCGCTCAATCAGAACGCGGGTTGTGTATTAAGCGGCGAGCTTTGAAGTAATCGATCCCTCTTTCCGGGTTTCATTTTTCACCAACGCGATCTTCGAGATCACCCGCGACATCATGATTGATTGTCCGTATGTCATGCAGAACCTGATACCGAATCCTTTCTGTCCCAGGATGTTGTGCTCATTCATGATTTCTACCGGAAGCGAAATCACATTACTTAAGAAATTGAACTCGATCTCAACCTTGTCCCCGACTTTAAGGTAAGGCGAGTACGTGATAAAAGCACCGGTCTGGGAAAGGTTCACGATGGTTGAAGGGATACACAGATGCCCATTATCGAGCTTACAATTCATGCTCACGGTATAGCGGGTCTTCGGTTCCCACCAACGC
>JAKFFP010000165.1:0-9635 GCA_036675045.1 Bacteriovoracales bacterium
TCTTGATCGCTTCGGCGAGGCGAAACTTAGGTTCAAAATCCACTGCACTCACATCGATCAGAATGAAATTGTAATCCATGTTCTGATAGAGCTTCCAGGCCTTCTCGGGCGAGAGGTCCTGATAGGTTTTTCCGGAGATAATGAATTCGTCAGAGATTTCCTCGTGATTTTTCACACGAATAAGATGAGTGCGATCAAGCTTGATCATTTCCGTGATCTTGTTTTCGAGTTCGATCACCTTGCTTTCAAGGCGTTCAATTTCGGATTCGAAGACCTGGAGTTGCTGAAAAATATTGTTGGCGCGTCTCATGGTTCACCTCTGGTTTATTATTTTACCAGAGGTGCCCCTATCTAGAAGAATGGGTAAATAGTACCGAACTGAATGCGATTCACGATCATTGTGGTCAGGATTGCTGCCGCAATAAAGACGCAACCTTCATAAAATCCGTAGCCATGGCTCTGGCGATCGATATCCACCTGGTCCTCGACACCTCTTTCTCCGAGCTTGATCGGGAAAATGTAAACGATGCCCTTCTTGAAGATCGGGAAGATGATGAGAGAAAGGGTGGTCTTGAGCAGGACCTGAATACAGTAAACCGTGATGTCGTAGTGTTCCTGGTCAAAGCAGCTGGCAATGATAATTCCGGCGCCCAGGGAAAATCCCCCATACGAAAAACAGAGCGATAGGTTCTGCTGGATAAGTAACCGGTTGAAGGTGAGCTTGGTGACAAAAGAGAAATACTTTACCGAGAAACCGACGATCACCAGCATATAAAGCCAGAGCACCAGAAGGATCACGAGTGAATTGTCGGCCTCAACCATCACTGTTTTTGTAAGATAGGCGATGACGATGGCATGACAGAAAGAGATCACGGCGTAGCTCATGTTCTTTCGCTTCAGGATCTCATCGGTGTAATCGAAATTATAGAAGACGATACTTTCCACGATATAAAGCGAGAGAAGATAAAGCACGATCGAGATTGAGCCCCAGACGGTGAAATGGAAAATGGAAAGGAAAAAGCCGGAAGTCTCATTGAATGTCACAGAAGAGAAAATGATGGCAATACCAACCACCCGGGAGAAGAGGTGCAGTGAGTCCGCCGGATTTTCGGCGGGGTTAATCTTTTTCAGTACCTGTCTCTTTACTGTGGGATAAAAAATCACGTGCGCATAACGGTAAAGATAGATCATGAGGCAGACAAAGCCCGCCAGCAGGATCCGGATGAGTAAGCGGTCAAAGATTTCGGCCATTAGAAATTTTCCTTGAAGTATTCAATGAGGAGATCTTTCATGTTGATCTTCTTTGTTCGTTCTTCTTTGAAGAAATGCGGGAAGTTCTCGCGGGTGACTTTGCCATTCAACCCGAATTCTTCTTCCAGGCCGTAAAATGGGCGGTTATTCACCTGGCTATTTCGCATCTGCTGGTAAAATTCTTCTGTCGGGCGCCACTTTCCCCAGCCAAAATATTTCGGAAAGTCTTTATAGGCTTTCCAGAACACCCATCGGGTTTTTCCGCTCTTATTTGTTTTCCAGTCCCCGAACTCGTTGTTACCGACATAGTGGCTGCCGGGTGGGACGGGAATGACCTCTTCTTTGTTATCGACTTTGCGATAAAGCGAAAGACCGATGTTTTTTAGATTTTTTTTGGCGAACTCACGGGAAGTCCTGACAATCATCTCTTCAATATTGTCATAGTCCCGGATGACCCGGTATTTCTGGTAATAAGTTTTGATGAGAAAGCCTGTCGTGTGCGTGTCCACCAGAATGACCGAGACCGCTTTTCCTTTCAGGATTTTTGAAAAAGCTTTTTCATTCTGAAGGTACTGAACGCCGATTTCGCTCGGAGACAGGGCCTTGGCCAATCCAAGATAAGCGACCGTCAGGATGAAATAGAGAAAAAACTTATACATGCTCACGACTGGAGGATCTCCAGTACTTTCTTCTGCTGAGAATCCGGAAGTTCCTCGAAATCGCAGTGAATGCGGTTAACCGCGTGTGACTCACTGTACTTCTGGAAGAGGTCAGTGGAATCCTGAATATTTTTGATGGTCCGGTGTTTTGGCGACAGAGCTGATTCTCTCATGACCTTCATCGGATACGTCTGCTGGGGCGAGCTCGCACTATAATATTTGGAAAGACGTCCGCGGGAAGAGCACTTGATGTAGTCAATATTCTCTGCCTGGAAATACTTTTCCAGTGAGGCCATCTTATCCATGTGAACGGTCCCGAATGTCTCAAGGATCTTTTTCGGGATATCGTTTCTTACGATGCGTTTTGCCCATTCATTCTTCGAGCTCTTGAGAACTTTGTAGAGATATGGATCGTCATGCTCAAGGTATGCCTCGATATCCGCCGGGATGTTGTATTCGTTCCATCCGCTCTGGAAGTAGCGAAGAAGCATTTGCTCGAGGCAAACGGCGCGATAATGGAAATACACCATCATGAACATATGGAATCGGGAAAGAAGGAAATCATCGAAAGTGGAGATCGCCCGTTCAGATATGCCAAGATAGGCGTCATTGTTTTCCACACAGACTTTCAGGTTATCAATGATCCAGTCGAGATCAAATTTCCCATAAGAAACGCCACAGAAATAACTATCTCTCAGGAGGTAGTCCATCCGGTCGCAGTCCATCTCCGAAGAAACCAGCTGATGCATAAGGGGGAAGTAATTGATTCCACCAACCGTGAAATAATCTTTTTCCAGGCACACACCGGTCACAAGCTGGGCGACAGCTTCGGGGTGAACTCCATAGACGCTTTTCACGCCGGCGAAGGCGGAAGTGAATGATGAGTCTACGATGGACTTGATGGTGTAATCTTCATGCGTCGCCTGGCGGTCATGTTCTTCACGAAAAGCTTTGGGAAGTTTAAGCTGACTCATCATCGGCATGACTGACTCAGTAGAATGAGATAACGGTGCGTGACCGATATCATGCAGAAGACAGCCAAGCCTCAGGGTTTCACGAAGACGATTGAATTCTGAACTGTGATGGCCCTTAAAGAGCGAGCTGAAAACCATCGATGAAACATTCATGACACCGATGGAATGGAGGTAGCGGGTATGAGTCGCCCCCGGAAAAACGTATTCCGAAAATCCGAGCTGCTTAATATTACGAAGGCGCTGGAAGAAAGGATGTTCAAGAATTTCTATTTCCGCATCATCTATCGGAATACTACCATGCACCGGATCTCTTACTTCCACTTAGAACCCATTTGATGGCCTCATCTTCGTCGTTGCCTGCGTTGCTCGTCATTCAGCGTACCTTTTAGTACGCCTCATTCCTCACGCCTTGTCGGTCGCCGGCGACTCCCACTAGAACTTGAGGCCATCGAATGAGTTCTAGGAACGAGCCTGAATTAAGTGCGGGACTCAGGCCTTTCGTCCTGTTCTTCCATCGCGTATTTGTGAATCCATTCCGCGATGTCTTTCGATTCATGCATTGGCTTGCCATCAATGTAGAGACACGGAACGGTTCCTCTTCCAGTATCTCTCACGAGTCTCTCCTTGTAATGAGGATTATCGTTGATATCCAGGAGTTCCACCTCATTCTCGAGACCGGTAGTTCTTAACGCCGAAAGCACGATCTGGCAGTAAGGACATTGTGGAAAGTAAAATAACTCGAGTTTCTTTTTATTCATAGATACCTCACCAAATATAACCGCAATTAGCGGCCTGAAAACAAGAATGGCTCCTTTCGGAGCCATTCTTTATTATTTACATGTCATCGTCGTCGTCTTCTTCCTCATCTTCGTCCTCGTCTTCATCTGCCACAGGCTTTTTCTTAGGGCCTTTGACGTATTCGACGTCTTCGTCTGCTTCGTCTATTTCATCTTCTTCGTCTTCGGGAGAATCAAGGCCTTCTTCATAACCCCAACCGTATCCGTAAGATCCTTCTTCCTCATCTTCATCAGCGTCAACGGGCTTCGCTGCGCCGGCGCCTTCTTCTTCTTCATCAGCATCGAATTCAGCATCAAAGTCATCATTCAGGGTATCGCTGGTGTAGTCCTCATTGATAGCAGCAGCGTGGGCCGGCTTCTTAGGCTCTACCTCAGGCACGAGTGCCTTTTTCTCTTTGGCCGCCTTAGGAGCTGGTGCTTTCTTGGGAGAAGGACCAACGTTCTTGGCTGGTGATTTTTTTACTGCCACTTTTTTAGCTGCTTTTTTAGGAGCGGCCTTCGTAACTTTCTTCGCTGCTTTTTTAGGAGCTGCTTTCTTTGTTACTTTCTTAGCGGGAGCTTTTTTCGCCGGTGCTTTTTTAGCAGGCGCTTTCTTTGCTGGGGCTTTTTTAGTTACTTTTTTAGCTTTTTTCTTAGCCACAAAAGATCCTTTTTTCTGAAGAGGGTGGTTGAAGATAAGACATTATAGGGGCGTGGGACACTTCATTTCAAGACAGGAAATATTAATATCCTATTGCGTTTATATCGGCACCAACGGCCTGAGGATCAAGGGGATTTTGGTAAAGTTTTTGGGCCCGGTTAAAGCCTGGAGAAGTCTTTAAGTCTCCCTCAGAATACATAACAAAGTTCGATGTAGCTTCCCGCCAGTTACTAGGGCCCTGATTTGTGTCGGCGAGGGACCTAATTTGGACAAATTTGGTTGAGTAAAAATTACGCCGCATAGTTTCATTCTCAACGTCTGAACCGGGTATCGGATTTTTGAAAATTCCATCAGCTCCGACTCCGGTGAATGGCCCTGGCATATAAGCGGTAAAAAGAGACTCCGGTCCTCTCTGCATGTCAGCGTTGTAATTGTAATCCATCTGATAGTGAGAAGGAGAAAAACCCGAATTCGCAACTTCCACGCTGAAATAACTTCTGAGATTGTTTCCCAGTGTTTGCGGACACCCGGCCGTATTCCGCACCATAGAGGGATCGAGATCAGCGTCACCGTAATAGAAATAGAGAAAGACTCCCGCAAGACTCGCGCACGAGCCGATATCCTGATCGAGCGAAGGATTGGCGAAATCAATATCGGCGACACCCTTGGCGGCCCTGGTGAATCCGGCAGCGGCTCCCTGGGCGTCCGAAGCCAGGTTGGCACCCTGAGAGTTAATCTCTATAGCGGCCTGGATCATGTTACGCTTGTATTTCACAATGCCGGATTTTTGCTCCCGCAAGAATTCAAAGACCGTTTTCACGACATCATTCCCATTTTTCCAGAAAACATCGTCCTGTTCCTGAGAGTGAAGGGGAGCATAGATGAATGCGGTGTAGTTCGAAATTCTTCCGGCCTCGCTTTTCCTCCCTGGAATGAATCCCACGGAATCAAGTTTCAGCCGCGCATTGATATCATCTGGCGAAGGAATGAGATAGTTTGCCGATTCATAAAGAGTAGGCGCTTTGATTCGCCTGATTTCATTATTCAGGACTTCCTGGGAAACATCCGTTCCCAGATTAGGACCCTTGAACTGCTGCATCTGAAATTTGCTGAACAGACCGATGGCCTTGTCTTCTGAGTCAGTGTTCGCCGTCCTGATCATATTGATATTATCAGTGGCCGTGGTGTAACTAGCGTTGGAAAACGGTGTCTGGTAATCATAAACGAGGTTCGGCAGTCCGAACTGCACATCATTGTTGTTGATGTATCCACCGATCGGACTATTTTCATCTTTCAGCCAGAAGTAATCATTCTCAAAATTAATCGGGAGAGGGGCCCCGGGTGCGAAGTCCCCGAGCCGAAGTGGCGGCCCATTGATATTTGGTGTGCCTACAAAATCCAGGCCCGCAATATAGGGAACCGATCTTTTTTTCGCCGTGTCTGTTCTTCCCTGATAGAACTCCATGTTCGGCGGCTGGAAGAAAAGCATCGGGCCGATACGCCCGCCGAAGGGCTTCGCCGCCGCGTACGCCGTGAGTTTTACCGGTTCACTGCCGAAGGGATTAAACATCCCCATGAATTCAGCTTCGCCTTTTACTGCATAGTAAGTCACTACATCTGGATTTTTATAATATCCCAGCGGGTATCCCGGAACCGGCATCGCCACTTTCGAGACATCGCAGGCACCGGAGATCGGAACTCCGCCTCCGGGTGTCGAGCGCGGTACGAAAGCATTATAGAAAGTGGCATAGTTCACCATCATGAGATGGAGATCGAGATATTGTTTTTTGTAGTTCTGAGCTCTCGCTGCCGGAACCAGCAGGTAACTTGCCGAGCGGCCGCTACCGAGCTCAGGTACCTTCGGCGGTATCTCCGTGAGGGTGAAAGATTCCTTCATCTCATTTTCAATATCATTTCCGAGGTTACGATAACCGCTGGTGAAGGCCTTAATCAGGCGCTCATTCCCCAGGAAATTTTGTGAGCCGATTTCAAAGATCTCTTTTCCGCAGTTCACTTTGCCGCTGTTATTTTTTGACGAACACACGCCACTTGTCTCAGCAGGACGGTTGACTGCGAACTCCAGGTTTCTGATCCTCATGGCGACCTCAACCGCTTTCGGCCAGGCGCCTATCTTGTCGGCCATGATCTGCGGCCCCTGCTCAACGATGGTCTCGTCACCCTCAATCGCCAGAATATTATACGCCCAGGTAAGGTTCACAAGCATATTGAGACGAGTCTGGTCGACGCAGTCGAGGACTTTAGTTCCGATGAGAGTATTGAGGAATGCCCGGGAAGCTTCTTCAGCGCCAGGAAGGTTACTCGAGCCAAATTCCGGAAGACCCGGGACCGAGTATCTCTTGCATAGATTGGTTTGCGATCCCGCCAGGTGAATACACACTGACGGAAAATTATAAGGATCGTTGTAGTCCTTCACGTTCAGAACATCGGTAGTCTTCCGAAGGCGAAAACTGATGGTGTCGTTGGTGGCACCGGAGGGATCTTCGACATCCTTCACGTTGAGATTTCCCACCACGTAATACTTGAACATCCACTCCTTGTAGATGTTTCGCATTTCCCAGTTGAGATAGGCGATGGTCGTGAGCTGTCTTGATTGGACCGCGGCTCCGGCGAAGGCCGCCGAATCGGTGGCGTTCTGGAGATTGATCTTCGCTTTCACGAAGAGACCTATATTAATGACAAAGGCGACGATAGTGATGAGCACCACCAAGGAGGCAGAGAAAAAGATGCTGATCTGGCCACTCTGGCCTGATACTGGGGCCAGATTGCGGGAGCTTTTTGTCACTAAGGAAGTTCTCATCTGGTTTAACACGGTAGATTCACGTCCTATTATTTTGGTACGGCTCTTGCCTTGTGTAAAGCATCCCAAGGGTGCCGATCTTGGGTAGCTGCACGTTTGACGAATTCGGTGTTCCTCTCCCAACAGCCCCACCAAAAAATTTCCCTTCATGTAAATTCCCCTCCCTAGGCATCGCGGGATGCCTAGAGGCTCGTCCAGAATCCGGAAGGAAGTTTTTGCCGGGGGAATTTCGATGGCCGTTCATGGTCTAATATCCCTTGAGGAGTCTTATGAAAAAAAGTCACGCCCGCGAATGCTTCTGTGCCCTTTGTCGTTCACCGAGAAAGCTTCGCTACACGCGCTCGCTTCAGTCGAGACACTACTTTCAGATCCTCGTCCTGACTCTAGTCGCGACTGCCGCAACCTTTCCCTGGCTCACCTGGAAAGGAAGCTTCTCACTTCCCATTATATGGATCATCTTCGACTACTCCTATAAGTCCCTCTACCGTAAGGACCTAAAGTGCCCATATTGTGGCTTTGATCCCGCCTGGTACAAGAAAGACGTGAAGTTTGCCCGCCAAAAAGTTGAGGAGTTCCTGAAGGCAAATCCGGAAAGTCCGGTCCTTCAGCGGGCCCGTGCCAGCGAAACGTATTTCACTAATCAGTAATTATTTTATCGGTCTGCATTAAGCACCCGCAAATCCAACATTTTCTGCCTAAACAAATTGGCCTTGTTCTTTCATTCGTCAGGTAAGGCTTGGACAGGAAAATTTCTTTTCCGGCCGACATCAACCTGCGGTAAGAATGTCTTCATAGGAAAACCCTTACCATTTTTTATTCGCAACCTATGCGACTAAGGAGAATTTATGAGCGTGAACAAAGTCATCCTTCTCGGAAGACTCGGACAAGACCCAGAGCTGAAGTACACACCAGGTGGATCACCGGTTTGTAACTTCTCACTCGCAACAACTGAATCATGGACAGATAAATCAGGTCAGAAGCAGGAGAAAACTGAATGGCACAGAGTTGTCGTTTGGGGAAAACTCGCTGAACTCTGTAACCAGTATCTCGCGAAAGGCCGTCAGGCCTTCCTCGAGGGCCGTCTCCAGACTCGTTCATGGGACGACAAAGACGGAAACAAGCGCTACACAACTGAGATTCTCGCTTCAACTGTTCAGTTCATCGGCGGAGCTTCGGCCGGTGCCGGAGCTGGTGCGAACACAGAGAGGAACAATAACGTTGATACAAGTTATGCTCAGGCAGCTCCTGCTGCTCAGGAGTATCAGGTATCGAACGACGCTCACTTTGCTGCTGATGACATCCCATTCTAGCCAAAACTTTAAGGGAGCCTTCGGGCTCCCTTTTTCTTTGTCTATCATTATTGATTCCTTTATACTTTTTTGAAATAAGGAGTCTCAACGACTCTTGCGATTGCAGGAAAAGCAAAAATTGGAATTAACGAACAGTGGCTTTCCCGTACAGGTAAGACAAATACCATCCAGGTCATGGGGTTTTACAAATTTTAATCTTCCTAGCCGCCCTTTCTGGGCGGCTTTTTTTTGCCTGAAAACGAAAACTGGCAAAAAGACTTTTCAATGACTTGGCTCTCGTACTTTACCTGACTTAAACCTATAAGATCACAGAACAATTCTTTCTCTCTCCCCCGCTTTTTCCGGAAACTGCTACAATATCCGGATGCAAGGAAACCAGAGTTTCTTCTCCGTCAGGCACGATTTGATCCAGCTGGATAAACCGATCGGCTATGATCTCTTCATCAATTCTTCTGTCGTGAAAGGCAAAGAAAAATTCGTGCGTATTTTCCCCTCCGGTGGTGTTCTCCATAAAGATGAAGTCGAAGAATTTCACAAGAAATACGTTCAGCTTTACATCCCGGAAGATCAGCGAAAATTATATCTGCGCTCACTGGTAAAAGAGTCGAGCGTGAACGATGTCCAGAAAGCGAACGTCATTAAGGATGCTGCTCTCGATTATCTCCACAATATTTTTGATAAGAACAAAGAGTTTTCAACTGAGATCCTTTCACAAGGAATTGAAGGCTGCCGCGAAGTCGTGGCGAACATGGTGGATGTTCTCGATCACCACAATATTGATTCCCTTCGCGGATTAATCGGTAATTTGTCTTTTCACGATTTCTACACTTACGATCACTCGATCAACGTCTCGATGTATTGTATTACGATCTACAAGGCCATCAATCCCAAAGCTACCAAGAAAGAACTCATGCATGCAGGTCTCGGTGGACTTCTTCACGATCTCGGAAAAATAAAGATTCCCACGCACATCCTGAATAACCCCGGCGGTCTTTCAGAATCCGATTACCTGGAAATTAAAAAGCACCCTGACTTCGGTCTTGAGCTTCTCCTTGGCGGTCACTGTGAAGTAGATAAGGAAATTGATCTCAAAGTCGTGGCCCGTGTCGTTCACGAGCACCATGAGAATTTTGACGGCACCGGATATCCGGCCAAACTGAAAGGCAAGGAAGAGATCCATCTTCTC
>JAKFFP010000298.1:0-9588 GCA_036675045.1 Bacteriovoracales bacterium
GAAGATATCTTGATCGGGGCCACTGACAGCGGTATTACTTTTTCCCCCGAACTCTTTCAATCTCTCTCCTCTGACTCTGATCTCATCGTCTTCACTCACAAGGGCAATCTTTCGACCGATCGAAATCCTTCGGCCCACAGCTGGCTCGTAATCGACCAGGGTTACGCAATTAAACAGCTGAGTTTAAAACGGCCTGTTTCATCCGACCCTTTCGGCGATCACGCGACCACGGGAATTTTCTGGTACAAAGAATCCACCACCTTTTTCGACCATCTCGAACAAGTGTGCGCTGATAGTTCACGCGAAAGGTACATCGACGAAGTCGTTCAGTTCAGCATTGAGAAAGGGCTCACTGCCAGATTCATGGACGTTGATTATTACTGTTGGGGAACTCCGGAAGATTTTGAAGCTTATGAACGCACTCTTGCCTATTGGAGTGACTTCAGGAAAGCTGAGAGCTGATCGGCATGACCAAGATAAAATACTCGCTGATAGTTCCCCTCTTCAATGAAGCGCCAAATGTTAGGAACGTCGTCTCTGCATTTCATCGGTTAGTAGAAAAGCAACATGACCTGGAAATTATTTTCGTCGACGGTGCCTCGAAAGATGGAACACCCGATTTTCTTTCCCGTGAGCTCGCCGCCACTGGCAGGGAAAGAATGAAACTTCTCGCACTGAAAGAGCGCGGAGGTTACGGACAAGATATCATGCGAGGCCTTGAAGATGCTCAGGGGGTGTTCCTCGGCTGGACTCACGCGGACTTACAAACCGATCCCATGGATCTCATTCAAGCGTTTCAGCTCATCGATAACAATCCGGTCAATACTCTCATTAAAGGCAAGAGAAAGGGGAGAGGGGTTTTCGATGTCACCTTCACCCTCGGTATGGAAGCGATGGTGAGAATAGTACTTCATCAGAAGCTCTCGGACATAAACGCACAGCCGAAAGTATTTAACAGAGAATTCTATGAAACTAGCCTGAAAAGCAAGGCTCCGTCTGACTTCTCGTTGGATTTGTTTTTACTGCTTCAAGGTCTTCGTGCCGGCCAAAACATCCTGGAATTTCCGGTACACTTCCATCCCAGGTCCGCCGGCGAAGCCAAGGGGGGCGGATCTTTGCGCACGAAACTCACACTCACACGCAGAACGCTGAAATACATTCTAGAACTCAGGTGATTTAATTTTTTTATAAACCCGGAACGGACCGGATTCATAAATGAGTTTGAAGGACTTAGCATATTCATTTTTTAACATCTTCTGCAGAGTGGCCCTGTCTTCGTCTGTGAAAAAAATATGATAGTCATTCCCTTGTATTGCATCAGCATTGACGAAAAAGTAATCATACTCATGAAAGCTTCCCCTGAGTTCACTGTAGAGTATGTTAAAGTTGTGACGTGTCGGCGCCTCGAACCATGGGCAGATACTGTTTTTCATGCAAATAATATTCAAAGCTCTGTCATTCGGAACAGGGTGCTCCCGTAAAAACTCTCGAGAAACCTTCGCCAAAAGTAAGTACTTTTCGTCAGTCTCTTTGTTGTGGCTGGAATGGAAGGGATTAAAATTTTCCCACAAGTGAGTCATTGAAAGAGTGAGTAGTGTACCCTGAAGAAGTAAGTTGATCCCCAGGACGACCAGGGAAATTTTCTTCCCTGCTGATCTTACAATATCCTTGCTTAGGGATTCAAAGCCCTTCAAGCCAAGTAATGGCAGAAAGATGAAAGAAATCGAGTACGAAGCAGCATGCCAGTTACTGGCGGTTTGTATCAGGTAAACTCCCGGGACAAGCCAACTCACTAACAAGCCCACGACTCTCACTTTCTGTGGAGATTTTATGACCCAAATGACTTGTGCGATAATCAGCACGATGAATGAACTGATTGCAAAAGTGTGTTGTGAAAAATTCTGGAAGTTTTCCAGCAAATCAGGTTTTTTAACGGGTATGGCCCTGTCAACCTGCGCGAGGAATTCAGTTATCGCTGATCGTGACATTTCAGGAAAAGGATACACATTGAAGAATCGCGGACAAATTAAGAACAGTGTCAGCACCAGAAAGACCCCGAGGCACAAGAAATACCATTTAACATTTTTCTTTTCACTCCAACCCGGAGTCGTAAAAAGAACTGAAGCCAGAGCAGGCGCCAGCAGTAATCCCGTGAGTTTAATTCCAACGAGTACTGAATATAACAACGAAATGAATAGAAGTTTTCGGCTTGTGATTTTTTTAAGCTCAAACATGAGTTTGAAAGTGAGTATGGCAAAGAAAAAAGTCATGCAGTGGTTGTGAAAGCGCATCCCGTATGAAGTTATCATCGGTACCAGCATGAGAAGAAGAAAGGCGGTTATCGCCCATGAGCGAGAATGAAAATAAGACTTGAAAAGCCTTGCCGCTAACCAGGCTCCTGATAAAAGGAACATAAGGGAAAATATCATCGGAGCTACAATGACCATGCCAGTTCCGAAGACTTTGGCAAAGATGATCGCAAAGAGGATTTCCACAATCCAGAAGATGAAACCGTAGGCCCAGAGAGTTTCTGTGCTCATTAACCAATTCCAGAAGCCAAGTTTTTCTATCAGCAAGATCTGGCCGTTTAAAGTATTGTGAAAAACCAGATCATCGCCGAAACGATAGTGAAGAAGATTTTGCGGGAATGAGTAGTAAAAAATTTCGTAACCGATGGTGACGGCAAGGCCCAGCAGGATGCCGATGATCAGCAAGTCGTATTTGACTTCTTTCAGGTACTGCAATTTCATCCAGTAAAGCCTTCTTTGATATCATTCAATCTTACATGAGCACGGAGGGTTCACATAAATAAAAAGCTGATGAATTTAAGTCCCGAAGGGATTATCTCGATAGTGGATTTAAGAATTGTTTGAAAGTAGTGCGCACACAAAGTACTTATGCGAGTTTCAGAACCACGAATGAAGCTCTTACAAAGCTTTGGTATTTGATTGATGAGCTTGAAAAATAGGGCCTTAGTATCTTTCACTCATTTCTGAGATCACGACTGAATTTAAAAAGTGGGGTGACGCTCGTTACTGGAGACGGACGTGCACAGTAACCTAGTTTTGCCACAGCCTTTTAAGTCCGATACAATCCTATAATTAATAACTTACCACTATTTCCCACCAGAGGAAACTTGATGAAGTATTTTTTTTTGTGCACAGCTCTTAGCTTCTTTTATCTAGTCCCAGCTGTATATGGAAAAGATTGTTTTCTGGTTAAAGAAAAGACAAACGTCCTTAAAAAAGAAGGCCAATGTGAATTGGCATACGCGCCACACTCGACATTTAAGATCGCACTTAGCTTGATGGGCTTTGATTCAGGTATCCTCGAAAGTCCAACTATACCTACGTTTCCATTTAAAGCAGAGTATTCCGCTGGCATAAATGTATGCAAAGGCGATCATAATGTTAAAACCTGGATGAGGGATAGTTGTGTCTGGTTCTCTCAGATTTTGACTTCTAAGCTTGGCATGGAAAAATTCCGTGATTATGTTCAAAAGTTCAATTACGGAAACAAAGATGTTTCAGGAGATCCTGGCAAAAACAACGGCCTCAAGCAGTCTTGGTTAAATAGCTCTATTCGGATAACGCCAAATGAACAAATCCAATTCATTCAAAGCATGATCGATAAAAAGTTGCCTGTGAGCGCTAAAGCATTTGAGATGACGAAAAAAATCCTATTCATTCAGGAACTCGCAGGTGGATGGAATCTCTATGGCAAGACTGGAAATGGCCGCTACCAGGGAGAGTTACAGCAAGGCTGGTTCGTTGGATGGATTGAAAAGGGCAGACGTAAATTGGTGTTTGTAAAACATATTGCAGATGATTCAAAACAAACTACTTATGCCAGCTTCAGATCAAGGAATGAAGCACTAACTAAGCTTTGGTATTTAATCGATGAGCTCGAGAAATGAAAGTGAGAGATGTGATTCAGGATGTCGCTGGCTAGATTTACAGTTGGTTCGAAAATAAAAAAGCCCAGTGGGTTAAACTGGGCTTTAGTATTTTTCACTTCTTGCGAAGATCGAAACTGAATTTAAAGATGGGGTGACCGATGGGGCTCGAACCCACGACAACCAGAATCACAATCTGGCGCTCTACCAACTGAACTACGGCCACCACTTAAGAGCTGCTAATTTAAAGGGCTTATAGCCGTAAGTCAATGGTTTCCCTAGTTTCGGAAGTCCATTGGGGTTGATTTTTTTCCAAACCAACGGATAATTAAGTTATGAAAATCCTTATACTAATTCTCATTTTTATCCCTTTAACAGCTCAGGCATCTGTGGTCGGGGTTTCCACCCACCCCTTGGCCGAGGACACCAGAGTCCTGTCTGTTGCGATGACGGGGTATATGAGCCAGAGAAATGAGATGGGCGGGGGAGTGCGATACACTCAGGGATTTGATGGGAACCTTCTCGATGTGAGCGTCACCGGTGCACAGGATTCCAGAAATATGTCCATGGGTGCAGGAGTTGATTTTGAAATCCTGAAAGAAGAAATCCAAAGTCCGCGGGTTTCTGTGAAGCCACACGTACAGCAAATGAGATTTGAAGACCAATCTTCAACGCTTGTGGGGATTGCTCCCTCACTCAGGAAGGGTTTTTCAGCCGCGGGCCAGGAAATCTTCCCCTATCTCTCTCTTCCGAATGGAATGAAAATCGACAGCGACGAACAGGAAATTAATTTTTACTCCTCTCTGACATTCGGAGCTAGCATGGCCATACCAGACAGCCAGGAACGACTGGTACTCTCTCTTGAGGCGAACAAGAATCTTGGGGCTTCCTCTGACTATGTAGGCGCACTGATTTCCTGGATCTGGAACTAGCATGATTTTTTTCTCCGACTTTGACGGAACTCTTACTAAAGAAGGACGCGAACTTACCCGTGAGTTCTTCGAGATTCTGGATCACGTGAAAAAACATAATCAGGAATTGGTCATCGTCTCCGGCAGGTCACTTTCCTGGGGCCACTTCTTTCTCACGCATTTTCCGCTCAAGGCTTGCATCATGGAAGGTGGCGGAGTGATCTGTTATCTGGATGAGCGGGGAGAGATCGTGGAAGAACCCCTGGTCAGCACAGAAGAACTGGACAGGCTGAAAACCTTCACTACTCAGTTAAAGCATCACTATCCGCATGTTCCGTTATCGGCCGATAGCTTCGGAAGACTTACCGACCGGGCAATTGAGTTTCACCTGATGGATGAGGCCTGGGTTGATCAGGTGATGGATTACATGCAGAAAGAGAAAATTAATTTTTCGAAATCTAATGTCCATATCAATTTCTGGTGCGGAAATGTTTCGAAATATCTGGGCGTGAAACATTTCATTGAAAAGCATCGTCCTCATCTGAAACAGACGGATTGCTGGTTTTTTGGAGATGCTCCGAATGATGAGAGCATGTTCGAGCTTTTCCACAATTCTGTCGGTGTGAGCAATATCAAGCACTGCCTTCACAAGCTTAATCACAAGCCGAGAATCATTCTTGAGGGTGAAGAGAACTCGGGCCCTAAAGGTGTCTTGAATTACGTCAGGCAGCTGAAGTGATTAACCCGCCGCAAGTGTTTTGCAATATTCCCAGAAATCACGCATTTCGGGAAATGTTCCAAGAAAATCTGTACCTCTTCTTTGGTCATGCTGAGAAAAGAAGTGGTAAAAATTCTTCCGAGCTGTCAGAAGCTCGTTCTCCGGCATCGGACTTTTCATCCACTCCAGGATTCTCTCCATTTTCATAACCTCCGCCTTGAGAATGTCTCCATCCTCCACCCGGCCCTTCATGTATTGAATGTGGTCTTCCATGATCTGATGGTAATCAGGAGTGAGAATGCTGGCGGTTTGCCATTTCGGACCCTGAAGATGTGGGATGTCTAACAATATGGTTTTTTGCCCATACCGCTTGCGGAGGCTTATGACCCAATCAATGAAGTGGCGAAAACCGGTAACACTGAGATTATTAAATGTGCACATGAACGCTACTGAGACATCAGGATTCTGGTCAAGATACTTGCAAAGATTATCTTCGAACACTTTGAAGTTCATCCCGTGGCGGATGTATTCAGCTTGATCGCCATAAGTATCCACGCTTGTATGGAGAATAAAGGATCGCACTTTTTTATCTTTCAGCATGGGCTTCAGTAAGTTAAGAAAACGATCAAACTGCTTAGCGGGGACTCCAAGGTTTGAATTGATGGAGAGCTCCAGTTTGGGAGCAGGATTAGCATTAAGATATTCCATGACTTTAAAGGTCTGGGCGCTTAGGAGAGGCTCACCACCGGTGATGCGAAAGAACATCAGGTCTTTCACCAGATCCGGCCACCACTTCCAAAAAGCTTCGACATAAGGGTTTTCTTCCTCATCAATGGGAAGAAGTCCCTGCTGTTCAAACCACGACAGATGCTGATGGGTCAAATTATTTGCCATCTTATATCCGCCAAGCTTTTTTATCTCTTCCATCCAGGAGGTGCTTACGTGTGGAGCGCAATAGCTGCATTTGAAATTACACGCACTGGAGAAGCTCACTTCCACATACGTGGGATTCACATCCTCATCGCCTGTGCTTTTGCTGATCTTATCAAAGAAAGGGAGTGTCCAGCTATCGACCGCTCGCATGTGCCGGTCACTGGTCTGCTCTCCGGGGAGATCTTCGATGCTCCAGCATATTCCGCATTCGGCAGGTCGCTCACCTTTGAGCATTTTTTTTCGTTGCTCCTTCTTAAATTTCGTATTGTGAAGAGCCGAGGGATTATCTTTAATTTCTTTGAGAGGAATCTTATGGGTCAGAGGAAGATAGCAGGAATGTGTGTGACCAGTCATCAGGTGGATCGTGACATGCATCCATTTGGCCATGCAGAAGCTCGGTGATACGGAGTCGAGTTTCTTCTTCATCTCTTCAAGTTTATCGATTTCACCGAACATGACTGACTTCCTTCTTATTTACCTACGCCATTAATGATTGAGCGGACCATGTGCTGTCTGTCTGGAGAAATCCTGCTGGTATACAAGCGCTTGAGCTCGGCTTTTTCATCGGAATTCAGGCCCTGAAGCGATAGTTGTTCTCTTCCGATGACTTCCTGGACGATGGGTTCAAGATTGTGTTTCCTACAGAAATCAAAAAACTCCGGCAGTTCAAACCAGTTGCCTCGCTGGACGCAAAAAGAAGCAAAAAGCGCAAAGCCCCTGCCTGCGGCTGACCGACGGTTCCGGAATTCGATAAAGCCGTTAACAGTTTCCATGACTTTTACCAGATCACCTTTGAGCCTCACTTTGGCATAGGTATCAGGACTAACAGCGTCCAGACTCATATGAATATGACGAAGGTCAAGTTTATCGAGAGTCCCCAGTAATTGAGCTGAGAGGCGATAGTGACAATTCGTAATAAAACCCCAGGTGCAGCTGGTATTAACCTTCAGCACTTCATCGATAAAGCGGAAAGTGTCTTTTTGAATGAAGGGTTCTCCGCCCAGCATGTCCACTTCTTTCAACGACGGAAAGATTTTGGTCGGCCCGATTTCCCAGAGATCACTTTTATCATACATGCCGTTTGGCTGAGACCATACATCACACATGACACACTCGAGATTGCATCTGCCGTTAAGGCGCAAGTCGAGGCGCTGGGGCATCGCTTTTTGTATCTCAGAGAACTCCACCAGATGGTTTAGGTGCTGATAGTTTTTCTGGCACCCAAATGTTTCGAGGGCAGTCTTGCAGATTTTGATTTCACCGGTGAGAAACTCTTTTCTCCAGCGACGCATGACCTCACCGTTCCAGATTTCCTCGATCGTACTCCGATGAACATCGCCGACCTTGTATTCACCTGAGTAACAACAGGCCGACAAGTCCCCCAGTGGATTCAGTTGAAGCTGCAAAAATGGAATAGGACAAAAGGTCCCTTGCTTAAGCTGCTCTTTGACCGCCGCTGGAACTTCGGTTTCCCGCTCATCAAACTCAGAATTATTCATGCCTCTTCCTTCAGCAGAGAAAAGTCAGGATGTGCTTTTTTGATTCCGATATCAGTTCCGCAATTACAACGGGCCTGTTTACAAATGACGGGCCCGCTCGAGAACTGTATATTTTCTTCGTGCATGTTGCCTATAATTTTACCCATGTTACAGCTGGCGATACGGATTTCGCCAACGGGGGTGATAAAGATCGCATCGTTAATCCAGCACTTCCATCCGCGGAAATCATTCATTCCCTCTGAAACAAGACGATTCGAATTATGGTTCATGACGGAGCCGTCTTTATAGTGCTCTACGCAATAAGAAGGAAGAGGTGCCTCGCGCTGGATTTTGGGAACTTTTTGTTGCTGCTCCAGAGTATGAGTCTTCAGAAACTCTCGCTTCCACTCATCCTGATAATAGTGCATGTCTGAATGGGGTGACATGGCCTCGAAGAGGGCCGCATATTCGATCATGTAATTGTCGAGATTCTCTTTCAGGAGATTTGAGAAGTCCACGACTTCCTGAAAGCGCTCATCGTGCATGAGTAGCCGGCAGACCATATAATCCATCTTGTCCTGAAGAAAGAGCATGTTGTTCAGATAATTCTTCTGGTCGCAGAATTCGACGTGGAAGCTCCCGACGATATCGTTAAAGAGGAGATAGTTTTTCTCCCACCAGGAGAGAGGTCGGCTTAGGTTTGTATTTATGGCAATCAGTGCGCCCGGAACCTCACTGCGAATGTATTCAAGGATCGGGATAAGGGGTGGCCAGATAGAAGGTTCACCACCGGAAAAGAAGAAACGAAAAGATTCGTAACCATTTTGCTTGAAATGCGAAACCATTTTGCGAAGGTTCTCAATGTAACGATCGGTGCTGAGGTTTTTGTGATTGGCCCCGAAGTTTCCGGGGTTACAGTACGAACATTTGTAATTACAAACGTCGTTTACTTGCCAGGTAATGCTGGCGAACTTTCCTTTACCGGGCCAGATGGCCATTAAATCATTTGTGCTCATTTCACTAATCCTGACATTCCAGATTTATGGTAAACCCAGAGAGGTTTGAGTTCAGGATAAAAATCAAAGAGATTCTCATTCCGGTGTTTGTCGACCTGATTAACTCTCTTGAAAAATTCTCCGATCAGATGAGTGTCGTCGCCGCCCATCATAAAATTGATGAGTGATTGATAACCGGAATCTATTTTCCAGGTATTGATACCCCTATCCCATGCGTAGGTCTGAATCTTCTTCAGATAGGTTTCCCACTTTTCCTTCACCATCAATTTCATTTCAAGCGGAAGAATCCGCACGCTCATGAAGGCCTGATGGGTGAGAACATTCAGACGGATATTTCCTGCGGGGAGTAAGCCTTTTTCTATCCAATCAAGATGGAACTCAGGAAAATGGAAAACGTTATACACGCTGATGGTTGGAGTGATTTCGAAATATGTATCAGGACACTCACGTATCATCATCCCGCGGTTCTTGATGATGGTCGACCAAACAGTTCCCTTTCTCAAGTACTCCGCGCGCGGCCCTGAGTCATCCAGCCTGGCAGAGACGCTGACATTTTTGAATTTTTTCCAGTAATCAAGGATCCTGGATTGCTTGTGATGGAGGAGAGCAAAGTTCGTCGTGTAATTCATCTCGACCT
>JAKFFP010000006.1:0-9580 GCA_036675045.1 Bacteriovoracales bacterium
CAGACATCACCGTGAAGGGGCTTCGACGGAAAGGTTTCTTCATTTTTTATCGCGAGCGTTAATGAAGTTACCACTTCAGCCGCTTTCTTCTGAACTTCGTGGAAATTCTCTTCAAAGAGACTGAGCTTCGTTAAGCCGGATGATTTGAGAGATTGATGGAGAGATTCATCAGACATTGCGAGGATCGAATCTTCCGGAGATTTCAGCACCACGTATCCCAGGATAATTTCTTTTTTCTCGAAATCCGGAATGAGTCCCCTGGCGGCAAGACTGTAAACCCACAACTGGAGAGCATCGAAATTGCCGATCTCCGTCGCTGTTCCGGCACTGGATGAAGAAGACTTGAAATCCAGGAGATAAATTCTCTTCTCACTGATACCGATACAATCGATCTTCCCTTTCAGGATATTTTCACTCTCAACCTTAAATCCTGTTTCCATCTTCCAGGTAATCTTCTCACCAGACAGCTGTTCCAACTCCCGGAGGAAAGTGAGCCCGTTGGCCGTCCTTTGACGGAAGATCAGATGGTGCCGGTCATATGTTTCAGGCGGAAGTGTCAGCTTGTGTTCACGAATGTATTTCCCAAAAACCTCAGTCGTCACTTCTTCGAGGTTATCCGGAGAAATATTCCTTTCATGCGCGACCTCGATGATCTTGTGACTGATAGTTCCCGCAAGCATAGGATCAATATCGTTTTTGATCGTGATATCCGGAGAAAGGTCTTCAATATAACTGAAATAAAACTTCTGGGGACAGTCCCGGAATGATTGGAGAGAACTGGCCGAAAAATGTCCTTCGAATTTCCGGCGGGCATGTGACAAAAGATGATCCTGAAGCGGTGGTCTTTCGGCCTTGCCTGGAAGCTGGTCTTTCACCAGGCAATCAAACACATCTTCAAACAGACGCTTCCAGATGAGATTATGCTTCAGGACTCCCATCGGGATAAGGACGGAAACATCTGCTCTGGTAAAAAGCGAGTAAAATTCCCACTTCTTAAAGAGAAGCTCCAGTTCATTTCTCTTAAGGGGACCGATAGCGGAAAGTTCTTTCTGGATACTCTCCGTGTAATTTTGCGAAAGACTCTGGATATCTTCAAATCTTTCATCAATACAAAGAATGACCTTTTTCCCCTCGGGAATTTCCTCAAGTGAAGACATATCTCTTAACTCAATGTTGGCTTCACTCTGATTGAGCGGCACAAATGAGGTTCTTGGTTGATTGAGGAGAGAAACATCTCTTAGAAGCTTCCGGTAAAACTCATCGACAATGATTTCATCGTCAGTGAGCCCCTGAATACTGGCAAACGCTTCTTCATAGAGCTGAATGGCGCGAAGAAGCTTAAAGGAGAAATCTTTCGTAGCGAGAGTGAGCTTTTTCATCTTCAGAAGAAAGCCCAGAAGCTCTTCAGACTTACAGTTCTCCGGAAGTTCTTCATCCAGCAGACTAGCGACCTGAAAAATCTCATCACCCAGGATCTCATGTGGAATTTTGAATGAAACTCCCGAGACCGGAACCATGTTAATGTATGAGGGCTTGAGTCTGGATACACCCAGGACGACACTCGTGCCCGGAGAAACGAGGCCCTTGAGAGATGCCGAAATTTCCCGTGAGTTGATATAGTAGGCAGTGCCCTTAGCCATTTTCTTCTCACCCGGAAGATCCGTTTCTTCAGTCTTGTGATCTTTCAACCACAATGGCCAGTCACTGCGTCTCAGCTTGTCTTTGAGTGCCAGCGGAAATGGAATAAGAACATTATAGCGGATAGAAAGGGCTTTTAATAAATCTACCTGTTGACCGTTAAGATGCTGGAACCCCCAGAAGATGAAAGTTTTTTTCAACTCTTCAAATTCTTCTGATGAACGCAATCTTTCGGAGATGGCCTGATAAGCTCCGTGCTCATCACAAAGTTCGCCTGTTCCGAGGATCGCCCAGAAAACGTTCACCGCTTTTTTAATGATCTCAGGTTGCGATTCCATTACCGTCGAAAGAGCGCTGAGATCGAGAGTAAAACTTCGAAGATCGGAAAAAAGATTCCACGCCTGAATGAACTGCTCATATCCCAGCTCAGGCAGATACTTGTTCTTCATAAGCCCCATCACGAGCAGAAGTTCCGATTTTCTCTTCACCTGGGGAGCGGTGTTTTCTTCCGGCCACAACAGCGCCAGGATATTGGAGGTGAATTTCGCAATGGTGATGACATCATGAGTGCCGCTCAATAAAGAACGGAGACCATCGGCCTTGGCAGGACTTGGCGTAATGAATTGCTTCTCGCCCGGAAGGCTATCCAGGTGAGAGAGAAGATGGTCTTTCTGCTCAAAATAAACAATCTGCATCATAAGAGTCTTGATTCTACCTTTTGGCCGTACAAAGATTAACAAAAAAGCCACTCTAGGATATAAATTATGAGTCTCAGTTTCCGGGACAATTGGGAGTACCCTATGCTGGCCGTCAGTCGTCTTTACAGTTTTCTGGATCACAAAGAGGGATTTAATATCCATTTTCTGGAAGGTCAGAAACTTATTCACGATCTGGTACTGCTTCATCCGATGAAAGGTTCCGGATTTGCTTACTTCCGTGACACCTTTCTGGGACTTATGCCGATTATTTTCTTCCTGAAACCGGGAGAAAGTCTGGGTCTCTATATCGATTCGGAAAATCCCTATTTCCGACTAAAAATCGAAACCAACAGCGCCGGGCACACCCGATGTCTTTTATTACCCGAAGAATTTAATCTTTTCCCGATGAAGATCACCGGCCAGGTCCGGGTGACAAAAGTTTTCGGTAACGGAAACACCCCCTACACTTCGATGCTCGAGCTGAAGGAGATTGAAACCAAGGAAGTCATTAACCACATCATGAAGGAATCGTATCAGACGAACACCGAAGTGATTGTGGGTGAACTGAGCGATCAATCGATCATGATCACGAAACTTCCGGGATCAGCGACGGCGAATGTCTCAGACGACACTCATTTAAGAAAAGATTTCGTGAAGAAACATCAACCTTTCTTCCATCAGGTCTTTGAAAGCGGCACAGATGACATTGAGAAAATTGTAAAAATGTTTGAAGACCGGGGTTTCGCCTATCTCGGAAGTCGCCAGGTGGATTTTTTCTGTCCCTGTTCGCAGGAGAGAATGGTTTTGAATCTTCGTGGACTTTATTCGAAAGACCAGGATCATCTCTTCGAAGGACAGGATGAAGTGATGGTGAAATGCGACTACTGCCGCAAGGAATACACCATCACGAAGAATGATCTCATCGGAAATTAATCAGTTTCTGAATGGATTAATGATCTTAAGCTCGAGGCCCTGCTGTTTCGGGCCCGAGAGAATTCTCTCGAAGATGTCGGAATCATCATACACCCCGCAGAAGTTCTCGGCCCGCGCGCCCGTCGCGAGGACCATGTTCATGAGTTCCGTTCGCTTCGTCTGCGCATTGACACCTGACTTTTCAAATTCATACCAGGGCTTTCCCTGATCCGGCATATCGATGAAGCGTGAATCGGCAGTTGAAAGAAGAAGAAGCGTCTCGCTGGATTCTTTGGCGATTTTCAAGAAGTGTCCGTACGTGCGCTCAAGATCATTTAGGATTTCGCGTGCCCGGTCGAAATCCTTGTTCTTAATCGCTTCAAGATAAGTGAAGTCTCTTACGATGAGCACATGTCTTCTGGTGTGGCGGGAAAGTCTTTCGTAAACCGCAGAAGCATCTTCCAGAATGGTGGACGAGCAGGATTTCTGACCGCAAGTCCGGTCGTAGAAAATTTTGTTCTGAACCAACGGAACGTCCGATGTGTGCCACGTGCTGGCTCCGGAAGGTGCGAGCTGTCTTTGCCAGATGTACGTGTTACTCAGGAAAGTCAGTCCCTTCTCCCCGCATTGGGTGAGTGCAATGAGACTGTTTTCAGTCGTGGCGCCGATTTCAAGCATCCCCGTCTGATATCCACTCTGGGCGAGGTAACTCCAGATCGGCTTGTGATTAGCGTCCTCGCAGCTTCCATTGATATTCTTCTTACCAGTGATCTGCGAAAGAAAACTATTCTTCGCAGAAGGCCTCAGCTGATAAAGATTGTAGGTCCAGCTTTTACCGAAACAGGTGTTCTGCTCAAAAGATGTTCTTACTTCTCCCGGCTCGTTGAAACGGATCATCGAAATATGTTCTTCTTCAAGTCCCGCCACCTGAAACCATACAATCCGGAGTGGTAAGATCCCGAACTGATGCTTCTGCAGGTTGAGACTCGTGATCTGCGCACAGCCCATGAGAGACAAGAGTACAATCCATTTCATGCTGACATTCCTTCAGAGCTTTCTTCGATCATCGTTTTTACGCCAAGACTTTCCTCAAACAGGAAGAAGTAAAACATGGCGACCAGAAGAAGCGATTCACCGGCCACAAAGAGCCAGTAGATATTTGTTTTACTAAGTAACAGAAACAGAAAAAGAAAGAGTGTCATCTTCGCATACAGGCGCTTCTGGTGACGGGCTTTTCCTACTGAAATACTAAGGAATACGGCACCCAGCGCGACGGTGAAGATGAAAAAATAATCCGCGTAGGCGGGAAAAAAAACAAAGAAAAGAAGGCCCGCAATAAGCGGCAACCGTGAGATCACTTTCTGCTGCAGGCGGGAGATATTACCAATGGTGCTGAAAACCTGCAGCAGCAGGGTAAGACTTCCGCAGACCAGAGGAAGTGTGCGCCATCTCAGCCATGCAAAAGGAGGAACCAGACCGAGACCCACTGCCGCTTTCATGCCGAAATAAATCGCAGCACAGAAAGAAACGATGAAGATCGTGAGTCGCGCCGGATGGTTCGGTAGACCAAACCGGGTGACGAGTTTCACCAGCGAGTAAATCGCAAAGAGGCCTAAGGCCACATTGACGAGTGTTAGGAAAGAGCTATCCATTAGAGCGTCTCATAGCTAGAATAATAATCTGATTATATTCATTTTTGTGGGAAAGTCTTAGCGTGATTTTTTCTAAAAATGACTCAAGGCAAAGTTCAGGAGGACTATGGACTACAGCAGCCCAGCTTCAAGAGAAATCATGTGGATGATTCCGATGTGGATGAAGATTGCCATGTATGGATCTCTTGTCGTCGCAACTTTTTTCTTCATCCAGGGACTTCTCACTAAATTCCGCTATGTCACGAATGGTGTGAGTAATTGGAAAGAATACTTCAGCCCGAAGAATTTCAATTATTCAAATTTTCTGCGCACGATTTTTTTCCAGGGAAAAGTCCAGCGTGACAGATATGTGGGGATTTTCCATTCACTTATTTTTTACGGATTCCTCACTCTCTTCATCGCAACAGAGCTGGTCGGGATCCACGCTGACACTCCTTTTAAGATCTACACGGGCACAACTTACAAAGTCATTTCCTTCCTGGCTGATATCGGTGGACTGCTCGTCCTCCTGGGTATCGGACTTGCGTATTATCGCCGCTATGTCGTGAAGAAACAGTTCCTTTCGGCCACCAAACCGAACCAGGAAAAATTCATGTATGGGATGCTCATCGTACTCATCCTGGTGGGATACGCTCTGGAGGCGATTCGCCTCTACGTCACGAATTTCCCGGAAGGAGAAAAACTCTGGTCTCCCATCGGATTTACTCTCGCTGGTTTCGTGGGACTTCTTCGCCCGCAGCAGGATACACTGATCCTGACTTACCAGACGGTCTGGATGTTCCACATGCTGAACACCATGGTGTTTGTGGCCCTCATGACCCACTCAAAATTTTTCCACATCATCGTTCTCCCCTTCAACGCCCTCATGACTCCTGCCCGCCGGGGAGCCGTGCTTAATCCGATGGATTTTGCCAATGAGAATGCGGAAACTTTCGGTCTGGGGAAGGCTTCTGAGACGACCATGAAAATGCGTCTTGATACACTCGCATGTGTTGAGTGCGGACGCTGCACTCAGGTGTGTCCGGCCAATCTCGCGGACAAGCCGCTTGATCCAAAACTCATCATCACCAAGATGAGAGATGTGATGTACAAGGATGGCGACAAGGCGGAATTCTGGGGAGAAAACCCGATCTATGGATCTTCTGAACTTGATTCCTGCACCACTTGCGGAGCCTGCATGGAAGAGTGCCCGGCAAATATCGAGCACATCCAGGTGATCATGGATCTCAAGCGCTACAAAGCACTCACTCTCGGAGACCTTCCTCCGGCAGCGGCAGATGCCACAAACAAGATCAAGAAAAACGGAAACCCTTGGGGAATTAGCCAGGACGACAGATTTAACTGGGCCCAGGGCATTGATGTTCCGGTAATTGAGGCCGGTAAAAAGGTTGATTATCTTTACTACGTTGGCTGCGCAGGATCTTACGATTCTTCCAACCAGAAAGTGGTGAAGGACACCATCGCTCTACTTAAGAAGGCTGGCGTCTCTTTTGCGGTCATGGGGAAAACCGAGAAGTGTAACGGAGATCCGGTCAGACGCTTCGGTGACGAGTATTCATTCTATGAAATCGCCATCGAGAACATCGCCAACATGAGACAATACACTTTCGACAAAGTCGTCACTCATTGTCCTCACTGTCTCCACACGATTGGAAAAGAGTACGCGAAATTTGATGACGGAGCTTTCGAGACTGTTCATCACACGGAACTTCTCGCGGAACTTCTTCGTTCGGGCAAGCTCAAAGCACTGAAGGAAGTTGCCTCAGAGCTCACGTTCCACGATCCATGCTATCTCGGACGTCACCATGGTGCTTACGATCCTCCGAGAGATATTCTCAATGCCATTCCGGGTGTGAAACTCAAGGAAATGGAAAAGAACAAGGATAAGGCCCTGTGTTGCGGAATGGGCGGCGGTAATATGTGGTATGAGCTTCCGGAAGGAAAGCATCTCGCGGAAAATCGTCTTGAGCACATCGGAGATGTGAATGTTCCAAAACTTGCCACATCGTGCTCATATTGTATGATTAACTTCAACAGCTCCAAAGGTACGGTCAAGAAAACCGAGGAACTTCAGGTTGAAGATGTCGCTTCGATTCTTGCGAAATCAGTTCTCTAAGAAATTAAACGGCGCAGTTCTCGCTTTCATCGGCTGTGGACTGTGCCTCTCCTCTCTTGCTCAGACTAATCCTATTGAAACTCCGAAATCCACGGACTACCCCGGGATTCTCGAAACATTTGAAAAACTCATCCAGATTGATAGCAAGAGATTTAAAAAGAAAACGGATCTTCTGATCGCTGACGGGAAAACTCTTTCTGATGCCAGCACGGTCGCTAATCTTGATCTCGAGCCGGATTTTCTCAACTCACTTATCCTCCACTCTGATCCCGGCTATCTTAAACTCGCGGGACAGAATAAATGCCGCTTTTACGATACCCTGATCACCGATCTACTTCGGACGTCAGAAGGAAAACTCCGGAACATCATCGTGACTTATGTCACCAGTAAGGGTGCGCGCGAAACTTCGGTTCTCAGTAAAAAGGATTTCCTTCAGAAAGTCGTGAGGGTTGAATGTCCGGAGAGCATGAAGATGATCACGGCGATGTCGCTCAAGAATCTTGACGCCACCATAAAGGAAGTGAAGTTTGATCTTCCTACTTCCGAGGAACAATGTCACGGCGTTCACCTGGCATGGTTAAGTAATCCGAAAACACCTTATCTCTGCCAGATCCATGAATATATCTCCGAGGCCAATTCCAATGCCGGTGACCCGCGCGATCTCTCTCAGAGAAAGGAACTGGCGCGCGTCCTGGAAAAAAAGATTAATCCCATCAATCGCGAGTATCTCGCCAACATCTGCTCTCATCTCGATGAGGAGAAACTTTTCTGCCAGGATTTCCTTTACGTTTCTTTCTGGAACAAGATCGCAAACGGTCAGGTAAGTAAGATCTACGCCGAGGAAATCTGCAAGAAGGCCCTCAAGACCGGCACTCTCTCAGATCCTCAGCTGCGCGAGTGTCTCGCCCGTATCAAAAAAGAAAGCGACATCTGTCTTTACCCGGCAAATCCCACCGCACTTGTCCCGCAGATGGAATGCGATCTTCTTTCGACCGCCCTCAATTATTCTTCATTCAGATCGGATTACAATGATAGCCCGGTGACCAGCGACCAGCTTGGGATCACCAATATGGGAAGAATCATTCTCAATGCCAACAAAACCCCGGTGCGGCCATACGAGGGACCACCGTCAGTCATTTCTGCCGCCGAGACCTTTATCTTCAATGAGAATTTCGACAACGATGATAAATGGCAACTGGAAGCTTGTTACGACAACATGATCACCAATTCCGAAGTATGTCTTCAGACCGTCATCGGGAAATATCTGGGACTACGTCAGTCGTACACCACGGTGGTTGAGGAAATTCTGAAGCGCACGCGCGGAGCAGATTCAAAGATTACCTGTAGCATGGTTTCGAACACGGAATTTAATCCGCTTCTCCTGAAGTATAAATCCGGATGCCATATCGTTTATGATCAGTCGTACTGCCAGATCACACGCTGCCCGCACAAGATTTATTACAACGATCGTGCGATCACTCACATTCGGATTAAGGCCAATCTCTCTCTGGATTATTTCCCGCTCAACATCCCGAGTGAAAGGACTTCCCAGCACTATCTTCTTTCAAATGACTTCCGTCGGAATGCCCGCAACCTCAGTAATCTTTCTTCGATCAATGCCTTCTTCAAGAAATCCCGGAAAGGTGTGATCCATGGAATCGGCTGCGCGGAGGAAATTCTTCCTTCATTCTTCAAAGTCCGTACTATGAACCAGTGCTCCCCCCTTCCTTTCATCATTGATGGCATCATCAAGAAAGATGACAAGACCGTCATTGTGACAAGAACCGCCATCGATTCTCTTCAGGCACCAAGACTTATCAGCTGGAGTAATATTTTCTCCGGCGTGAAATCCTATCAACTTCTTCACCCTATGAGGCTCTGGACAATGTATGGTATGGATTAATTTTTTCATCCTCTCCTCACTCTCTGTGTTCGCGGCTCCCAAAACACAGGGGCCGGAGAAACTCCTCACGAAGCACGCCGTAGATGCCATCCGCTATATCGATGGAGATGGCCGGGTCGCCTATGTCAGAAAGCGGCCGGGAGTTCTCGGTATCGTCAGTAGCTTCCGGTCAGAGGAATTCGTTTCGGAGACTCCGCAGAGTGATTTTCTGGTGACCGCGAGCCCGGTGAAGAAAAAAGTGATCGTCGAAATCATCAAAAACCAGCACACGGTCTTCAATATCATGCGCTCCAATAAGCTCATGGCATTTAACTGGGGCGAAACGAAGGGGAAGGAAGTCGGTCATGGCCTTGCCGCCCGTCTTCATATGGCCGACGAGTGGCTGTCATACTACCAGCCGGAAAAATCCTCTCTCATGCTGAAAAATCTGGTGACGGAAAAAGAGTATGAGCTGAAGCTCGCTTCGAAGGCGAACGCTTATTTTATTCCTGAGATCACCATGCTGGCGTCAGATCTCATCGTTTATACCGACATCAATGAGCAGGGACTATCGGCCGTGATCTCATACAATCTCCTGACGAAGAAATCGGATGTCCTTTATAAGTCATCGCAGACCGGTACGAGAATGGAGCTCTGTCAGCAGGAGAAATTTCTCGCCCTG
>JAKFFP010000114.1:0-9580 GCA_036675045.1 Bacteriovoracales bacterium
AGCGACCAATTCAGCTTCTGCCTTATCATCCCGGCATTCAACGATCCTTATCTCTGCTCCCTCGTCATTGTCAGTCCACATGTTCTTGCCCTTCCGGGCCAGGTTTCTCGAAATGACATGAGAAGCTGCTTCAATAATTCTTTTTGATGAACGGTAATTCTGTTCGAGCTTGATCAGTTTCGCTTCCGGGAAAACCTTCTCGTAATCGAGAATGTTTCTGATATCAGCTCCCCGCCACGAGTAAATAGATTGATCCTCATCACCAACGACACAAATATTCCGGTGAAGCTCAGAAAGCTTCTGGATCAACTCGAACTGAGCGCGGTTGGTATCCTGGTACTCATCCACCAGAACATACTTGTACTTCTCCTGGTACTTCTTAAGTACTTCCGGATAATTCCTGAAAAGTTGTAGGACTCCAGTAATAAGCCCACCGAAATCAACGGCATTACTCCGATGAAGTTCAGCTTCGTATTCCGTGAACAGCTGGAAAAGTCTCTTGTCTTCAGCATACTTTTCAACGTCTTCCGTGCGGGTGAGGCCCGTGTAGTAACCGAGGTTCTTTAAGCCATCAATGAAAGCTGCGATGGTGTAAGGGGAAATTTCTTTCTGGTTAATTCCGTGCTTCCCCATCAGGGCCTTGATGATGGATTGAGATTCTCCATCATCGTAAATCGTGAAATTCTTCGAGAGCCCGAGATAGGTGGCTTCCATCCGAAGGACTCTGGCGCAGAATGAATGGAAGGTCGTGACCTGAAGTGAGCCAATATTCATCTGCGTGTTGTGAGCAAGGCGATCTCTCATTTCGCGGGATGCCTTATTGGAAAACGTCACCGCCAGAATCTGAAATGGACTCACATGCTTTTCTTCGAGGAGATACTGAATCCGCGCGACCAGTGTCCGGGTTTTTCCTGAACCCGCGCCCGCAAGAATCATGACCGGACCATCGGTCACAAGCACAGCTTCCTTTTGAGATGGATTCAGAAAATCTAAGTTCATTATTCTACCGTTACCGACTTCGCGAGATTTCTTGGTTTATCAATATCCGTCCCTTTGAGCTTGGCGATGTGATACGCCAGGAACTGCAAAGCGACGTTCACATACAGAGGCGAAAGATTCGGAAGCCCTTCGAAATTAAGCGGGATATAAGCATCAGCGAGATGTTCAATTTCGGGCGCATTCCGTGGACCAACAACAACTATAATTCCGCGACGAGCTTTAACTTCTTCAACATTCGAAAGAGTTTTCTCAAGAAGCTCCGGACCGACAACCGCGATGTTCACAATATTTTCATCAATGAGAGCAATAGGACCGTGCTTAAGTTCGCCGGCGGCATAGCCTTCAGCATGAACATAGGCAATCTCTTTAAGTTTCAACGCACCTTCCAGGGCGATCGGGAAATATTTCCCACGGCCGGTGAAGATGAACCCTTTCTTCGTATAGATTTTTTCCGCCACATCTTTCAGAGAATCTGCTGAAGCGCAAAGCTCACCGATCCGGTGAGAGAGTAACTGGACTTCAGCGAAAAGAGCGGGATCATCCAGAGTTCCTTCCATCGCGCGGCTCATGAGATAACCCGTGAGCGCCTGAAGAGTGAAGGCCTTGGTCGATGCGACTCCGATTTCAACTCCGGCATGAATGAGGAAATTTTTATCCGAGTTCCGGAAAAGTGTTGAGCCTTCCACATTCACAATTGAATAAGAAGGGATTCCCTTTTCTTTACAAAGCTCCTGACACGCGAGTGTATCGGCGGTCTCACCAGACTGAGAAATGAAAAGACCCACTTCCCCCTGATTGAGGATCGGATTTTTATATCTGAACTCGGAAGCAATATCGATGGATGAACCCTGGCGATTGATCGCCTCAAAGTAATTCTTGATGACGAGGCCTGCGTGCCAGGCGGTTCCGCAGGCAGTGAGGTGCCATCCCTTAGGCTTAAAGCCCTTAAGACCGTCGAGAATCTTTCTTCCTTCATTCTTGATGTAGTAGGCGGAAAGCTTATCTACCAGCGCTGATTGCTCATGGATTTCTTTCAGCATGAAGTGCTCGTATGGCCCCTTTGTGGTCGCGTCCACTGTCATGACATTCGCCTGAAATTTGTAACGATTCGACGGTGAAAGGTCGAGCTCATAAAACTTCAGCTGGATGTCAGTAGCGGTCACGGTGCTTTCGCAAATCACTCCATCCTGAGGAAAATAAATCTTCGGGGCATAACCGACGAGGGCAAAAGGATCCGAGGAAACATATGCTTCACGGGCCTCGGAATTTTCACCGACAACCAAAGGGGCTGAGCGCTTGATACAGTAAAGCTTGTCCGAAGCCTTCTCGATAATTACGAAAGCGGAATTACCGGTGATGGTCTGAAATGCTTTGGAAATGGATTCGAGAGTTTTACCTGTTTGCTTGAAATACTTGGTGAGTAGAACCAGGAAGACTTCCGAATCTGTCTGAGATTTAAACTGGAAACCTTCTGCCTGAAGCTCTTTTTTCAATGAGCCGGCGTTTTCGATAATTCCGTTATGGACGACAGCAAAGATTTCATTGCCATGTGGGTGGGCATTGTCGGTTGAAACTGCGCCATGAGTGGCCCAACGGGTGTGTCCGATGCCGGTGTGAGAGAAAGGCTTCTGCTCCTGAATGAGTTCTTTTAAATTATCGAGCTTGCCCTCTTTCTTGATGATCTGGAGTTCATTATTGATTTTGAGACAGATTCCGGCTGAATCGTATCCGCGATACTCAAGACGAGAAAGACCCTCAATAATCGGACCGACTGAATTACTGGGACCGGAGTACCCAACGATTCCACACATAGAAAAACCCCTCAATGATAATGGATGTTAAACCTATCATTTTGGGGGTCTTCTTACTAGATTTACGCGTGGCAAATTGAGAACGGTTTACGTCTTTTTTGTCTTCAGAAATTTCTTCGCGGCACCCTCTTTGGTTACCTGAGAAGAACGGGCTATTCCGAAGCCGCCGTCCGGGATATTTTTAGTGATAGTTGATCCCGCCGCTACGAACGCGTCATTCCCGATTTCAATGGGAGCGACGGCCTGAACATCAGAACCGATGAAGGTATTACTTCCAATTTTCGTTCTGTGCTTGTTTACACCATCGTAATTGCAGGTAATGAAACCGCAACCGATGTTCGAATCCTCTCCGATCTCCGCATCCCCGACATAAGAAAGGTGGGAGACTTTTACTCCGCGGGCGAGCTTTGATTTTTTCACTTCGACGAAATTCCCGATTTTTGATTCGGGCCCGATGTCCGCACCCGGACGCAGACGGGCCATGGGGCCGATAGTGGCATCGGCATGAACGACCGCTCCTTCCAGATGGCTGTTGGCGAGAATCTCAGCTCCATCATGAATCGTGGCGTTCCGGATAAGTGTTCCGCTCTCAATCGTGACATTTTTTCCGATCGTCGTTTTTCCCAGGAGTGTCACTCCCGGATAGATGACCGATCCCAGACCAATGGTCACATCACTTTCAATATAGGTATTTTCCGGAGAAAGAATCTGCACCCCTTCAGCAAAAATCTGCGAGAGCTTTTTCTTTCTGATCACTGTGGAAACATTAGCCAATTGCTCCATGGTATTGATCCCGAGAAAGGGAGTTTCCGAGGTAAAATTCATGGCCTTTACGGAATAGGAATTCTGGAACAGATCCGTGAGATAAAACTCGCCGGATTTATTATTATTGGAAATTTTTCCCAGCACCGCTTTTACATGAGCCGTTTTTAAAATATAAAAACCGGAGTTCACTTCTTTAATATTTTTCTCAGCCGGCGAGCAGTCTTTTTCTTCTACAATATGAAAACCCGTCGCACTCTGGACGATTCTCCCGTAACCGGAAGGAGTCTCCGTATGAAAAGTAGCCGCCACCCCCACTAATTCCGGATGCGAGCGGAAAGCTTCAAAGAGCTTACAGAATTCTCCCGAGGAAATGAGCGGAGTATCCGCACAAGCGACGAGTGTATATTCATGATTCCAGAAATGAGGCAGATCATTGAAACACGCTTTGAGTGCATCAGCTGTTCCCTTCTGTTCTTTCTGCAAAGCGAGCTTTAAAAACTCTTTTTTTGAATGCTTATTCCACCAGTCTTCCAGGAGTTCTTTCCTATGACCAATCACGACCCCGACTTCGGCTTTTAGACTCGAGATCCGGGCGAATTCCAGGGCAGAATCTACGACATAATCAAGCAGGGGCTTCCCGAGGGCCGTCGCCAGCGCCTTGGGTGTATCGATTTTCATCCTGGTCCCCTTGCCGGCAGCAAGGATCACTATACCAATTGAGTCACTCATATAACGGCGCCTTTTACTCGGGAATTTTCAAGTCTGTGAAATGAGTCATTCTCATTCTCACACAGGTCATGAAAACCGTCTATCTCAGGAGCGAAACTCTCAGTTTTTTCCTGAAAAAATCTTCAGAAATATCGAATTAACTATCAAGAACGAAACTGATTTTCCCGATTTAGCTTCTGTACATGATCTTCACGGAAGAGAATATCTAGGAGAACCACACATGGTCACAAATTATGAGGGAGAAGCAATTGAGTTCAAAGAAACGCTCCCTCTCCTGCCGGTCCGCGATCTCGTAGTCTACCCGTTTATGATTTTACCGTTGTTCGTTGGCCGTGAAACGTCGATTAAAGCAGTGGAAGAGTCCTACAACAAAACAGACCGCCTTATCCTTTTGTCTTCGCAAAAAGACATTACTGCTGAAAGTCCGTCACCATCCGAAATTTATGAGATGGGTACAGTGGCGATGATTATGCGGATGAGACGTCTTCCTGATGGGAGGATTAAAATCCTTATTCAGGGTCTGGCGAAAGCACGCATTAAGGAATTCGTTTCTACAGAACCATTCTACCAGGTAAAACTGGAGAAAGTAGAAACTCAGCCGGTAACAGCATCAGCCTCTACAGTTGAAGCTCTTGCCCGCGCTACCAAAGAGAATCTTGAGAAAGTGATTTCCCTCGGGAAAGTCATCTCTCCGGATATCCTGATGGTCCTCGAAGATATTCAGGATCCAGGACGTCTCTCAGACCTGATCGCTTCAAACCTCAATCTCAAAGTTTCAGAAGCCCAGAAGGTTCTTGAAATCATCGATCCGGTTGAAAGACTCGGGCACATCAATCAGGTTCTCCTGAAAGAGCTCGAAGTTCTCGCTCACCAGGCGAAACTCAAGAAAGAAGATCCGGCCAAGAATCAAAAAGAATTTTTCCTTCGTGAGCAGATCAAGGCCATGAAGCAGGAACTTAATTCTGAAGATGCGGACAAGAATGATGAGTTCGCGGAACTGAAAGAGAAGCTCGTAGCGAAAGGTCTTCCTGCGGATGCAGAAAAAGAAGCTATGAAGCAGCTCGGTCGTCTCGAAAGAATGCACCCTGATTCATCTGAGTCGAGCATCCTTCGCTCATATCTTGAATGGGTCATTGATCTTCCGTGGTCTGAAGAATCAAAAGAAGTGACTGATCTCCAGTACGCAAAAGACATTCTGGATGAAGACCATTTCGATCTCGAGAAAGTGAAAGAAAGAATTCTTGAATACCTCGCTGTTCGCTCTCTCAAGGGCGGAACACCGAAGGGACCTATCCTTTGCTTCTCTGGTCCTCCGGGAGTTGGTAAAACTTCTCTTGGTAAGTCGATTGCCAAAGCAACTGGTCGTGAATTCGTAAGAATTTCACTGGGTGGACTCAAAGATGAATCAGAAATCCGTGGTCATCGCCGTACATATGTAGGAGCGATGCCGGGAAGATTCATTCAGGCAATGAAACAGTGTAAGACAGTAAACCCGGTTATTCTTCTCGATGAGATTGATAAACTTGGCTCTGATTTCAAGGGCGATCCGGCCTCAGCAATGCTTGAAGTTCTCGATCCTGAACAGAACTGCACTTTCCGCGATAACTATCTGAACCTGAACTATGATCTTTCTAAGATCATGTTCATTGCGACTGCGAACGTACTCGATCAGATTCCTGGTCCACTTCGTGATCGTATGGAAATTATCAATCTTGCTGGTTACACCCAGGAAGAGAAAGTACAGATTTCGAAAAAGTACCTTATTCCTAAGCAAATGGATGAACATGGAATCAATGACGAACACATTGAGTTCCATGATGAAGGTGTAGAAGCCGTCATTTCTGGTTACACCAGAGAAGCCGGTCTTCGTAACCTGGAAAGACAAGTGGGCGCCCTTTGCAGAAAAGTTGCGAAGAAAATCGCTTCTGGCCATCACCAGAAGACACATATCTTCTCATCAACTGTAGAGGAGCTCCTCGGTCCTCCGATGTACTCGAGAGAAGACTCTAACGAGTACGATGAAGTGGGAGTTGCTACAGGGCTTGCTTGGACAGCTGCGGGTGGAGAAATCCTTCACATTGAAGCGACCAAGATGAAAGGCCATGGCATCACTCTTACGGGTCAGCTAGGTGATGTGATGAAAGAATCGGCTCACGCAGCTCTGGGATTCATCAGAAGCCATGCTCAGGAACTGGGGATCGATGAGAAGTTCTTCGCGGAGAATGAGATTCATATTCATCTTCCGGCAGGAGCTATTCCGAAAGATGGACCGTCAGCTGGTATTACACTTGCTACGGTCATGGTATCTCTCCTCACGAATTCTTATATCAGTAAGGATATCGCGATGACTGGTGAGATCACTCTTACTGGTAAGGTTCTCCCGGTTGGTGGGATCAAAGAGAAGGCCCTCGCCGCCATGAGAGCTGGAATCGAGACGATCATCATTCCTTGGAAGAACCAGAAAGACCTTCTGGATATTCCGGCCCAGTATCGGAAAAAGCTCACCTTTATCCCGGTGAAAAACATTCAGGAAGTTCTCACCATTGCCTTGGTGGACTACAAAGGTCAACTTAACCTTGACCAGCACAAGCGCAAGGATGAGCCCCAGACGAAACCGACACACAAGAAAGGCGACCAGGTCGCAGCTTAATCAGCAGGGCCCCTCACGGGGCCCTTTTTTATTCTCCTCCATCATTTTCTTTCTTCGCTTTTCATCTCCTACACTTTTGATATCCTAATCTTCATGAATGAAATTAATCCCGCTGACGTGAAGATTGTGATCGTAGATGATTCCGATTTTTCCCGCAGTGTAATCAGCAAGATGCTTTCGGAAGAAGGCTTTCAGATCGTAGGTGAAGCTGGTAGTGCTGAATCGGCTCTTCCCCTCCTGAAAGACAAGCAACCAGACATTGTGATTGCTGACATCGTCATGCCAAACGTAAGTGGCCTGGAATTAACTGAAAAAATCAGCCAGAATTTCCCTGATATTTCCGTCATTATCGTTTCATCATTATCTCAGGAACATATCGTTCTCGACGCCATCAGTGCGGGCGCCAGCGATTTTATCGCTAAGCCAATTCAAAAACAGCAACTGGTAGATTCTGTCCAGAAGATCATGTCCGAAAGAACAAAGGAATAGGTCATGGAAGTTTCAAGGATGGTAGAACTGACACGCATCCAGGAGTTGAAGATACTCCACAATGTGAGACTCATTCATTGTCATGATCTGAATCCAGTTTCTTCTTCTGATAATCTGCATGTCCAGTTTGATCTACAGGGTGATTTGAAAGGATCTATTACCTGTCACTTGTGTTTGGACGGACAGGAGCTCAGCGAGAGTGAAAGAAATTACATCTTCCCGCTATTCATTGAATCGATGAATATTCTGACCGGAAGGCAAATAACACTGGATGATGAGTTCCGTAATATGAGAATTCGTTTATCACCTCCGCGCCTGAGCATGATCCCGAAAGAAATAAACACTCACTCGAGAAATCTTATTCAGAAATATGAGCTTGATCTCGAGTCACAATCTTTTGATGTACTGATTGAATATAGCCTGGAAGGAATTAACTAAATGATCACTGTTATCAAGTTCATCGGAATCTGTGTTCTTACCGTTTTTATTCTCTGTCTTAATGTAAATGGGAAGCCTTTGTTTGAACCAGTATACAAAGTCCTTTCCAGCATCAGTGTTCCGATTCAGAATGCAACTGAGTCTTTGATGGCAAGTGTCTTTCAATCGAGTCAGGATTACTCAAAAAGAATTTTCAATAACTCTGTTCCGAAAGTCCGGGATGCAGTGAAATCCAGAGCATCAGCGCCTTCCAGATTCACAGGCAAAGCCTCAGGCGAACCGAAGGAAGAAATCCTGCTCGAAGAAAAAGAAGAGCTCGATGATCTTATCAAATCACATCACTGAGATACGACCTGACTTGATGTCTTGCTTTTCTTAGACCCGGAATCCTTCAGGATCTTTTCCCGGGAGCTGTTCATTGCCGGACAGTCAGTCGAAACCTCAGCGGCAAAAGCAGTTGAACAAATCAGAATAAAGATAAATGCCAATTTCATAGATACTCCTTGATGGAGTTTCTCTATCCAAGACCGATGCCAAAATGACGTGATTTAAGCTGTGGATTACAGACAGGAAGGATGTCCAGGAAATGACCGCTGTCTACGAAAGTAACAAAAACAGGGGGGACTGGCCCCCCTGATAGTTGTTATTCACCTTTAACTGTAGAACCCTTAGACTTGCTCTTTGCGGTCGAAGACTTCACCGTCTTGCCGGAAGTACGGCCGTCCTGGTTAGCCCATGGACAGTCTGTGCTTACTTCTTCGGCGAGAGCTAGTGAGCTCGATACAACGAAGATCAACGCGATAATAAGTTTCATAAAACCCCCTATGAGAGAAACAATGATTCAGCTTCTATTAAGCAAGGGGTATGCCAATTACAAGTAATGTAAATAGAGGAAAGGATTAAGGAGAGGTGTCTAAACTTTTGACAGCTGAAATTGTGTAGTCACTTTACAGTCCGAAGCTGGCTTCCATGGACATCGCCTGCTCTTGCTTCCATGGACATAAAAAAGGCCCCTCTTTCGAGGGGCCTAGGCTTGATAATTCTGTGGGAGATCTTACTGACCGCTGGTCTTAGATCCACGAGAGCCACGTTTACTGGCAGATTTCCGGTTAACGTCCTTTCTCTCATTGGCCTGGTTTACCGACGTACAAACGCCATATTTGGTAAAGCATGTTTCACAGGCACACTGCTGGGGATCGAATTGACCAAGTCCTTTCGGCTGCTCGGCTGAGAAGGCGACAGTGGTAGAAAGCAGGGATAGAGTCATTAATAGTATTTTCATGTTCGTCTCCTCAATTACATGTTCAGGTTAACGCCGGCAGGCTTAACGATGGTAAGTAGGTTCTGGAAAGCCTGGGTCACTTGCAGGGCCATTTTATGACCTGCACTTGATTCAACTTTCTTGATTTCACCATAGTTATCGTAGGCAACATTAATCTTACCTACTTTATCCATTTCAATTTCAACCGGTTTTCCGAGAGCATTGTACTTGAAAGCAAGGATGCGCTTCGAAGTAGCAGATTCCTGGTCAACCATTTTCGAGATCTTGCCTTTGGTATCGTAGATCAGGAAAACAATCTTGCCAGCGTTGTTCCAGGCCTTCGTAAGATTGCCTTTGGCATCGCACTCGAAGTTCGTTTAACCTTCGTTGTTAACAACTTTTTTGATCTTGTTGATCTTGTCGCCGTATTCAATGTTA
>JAKFFP010000105.1:0-9557 GCA_036675045.1 Bacteriovoracales bacterium
GGAGAAGTGAAAGGCAAGGCCATCGCCCAGAGAAGTTGTGGATAAGGCTGGACCAGTTCGATGACCAGTGTCTGATCATCAGGAGCACGAAGGCCGGGAACTTCTGTTGAGAAGAACTTGTTGAGATCAGTCCCTACCGTTTCTCTCCAGTCGTTAAACCCCTTCACCTTTCCATCAAAGAGAAACCATCCCTGGGAACGGCTGCCTTTGAATCCCAGGCGCTTAATCTGGTTCACAATATCGATCGCTTTCACTACGCGACCCTTGGGAAGGAATTCCGAATTGTGAAACTTGATGCCTTTTTTTAGCTTAAATGTATAGGTGAGCCTGTCACGCGATACGCTCGGCATGGATTCAGCAAGCAACGGACGAAGGGAATAGGGACGCTTAAGATATTCAAATTCATAGAGGGACTCGTAAACCTGTGCCACCGGAATCCAGCAAACGGTATCGTAACAGTTCGCCGGATCAAGAGTGGCAATCTCCTGCTCGAGAGATATCGAAATCGTATCAGCTTTGTTTTTACTCTTAGTACATGCCGCAAACGTCAGAAGAGAAAGAATGATGAGATATTTCACTGGAGAGCTCCTTCGACAGCTTTCATAAGTTCGTTAAGTTTGGCTGCGTCGCCCGACCCCTGGGCATTGTCAGGCTTTCCACCGCCCCGGCCATTTACGATTGGCATGACCGACTTTAATACGGCGGAACAATCGACGGCGGAATTACTTTTGTGGGTTTTCATGATGAATGAAACTTTGTCTGCGTCTACCGCATAAAGAAAGAGAACTCCCTTCGGAAATTTATCCACGAAGATGTCTCCGAGTTTTCTCATATTTCCCGGATCTGCGCTGGGTGCTTTGGCAACTGTGAGTGTAAGGCCGTTCTTCGCCGGACGCTGGTCACCGAAAAGATTCTGAGACTCAAAGTTCTGGAGTTTATCGTTCAGTGTCTCAAGCTGCTTGGATTTATCCTTAACATCGGCAAAAAGAGCTGTGAGTTTTTCAAGCACTCTTTCTTCCTTAGCCGCGAATTGCTTTTCGACTTCGCTCAGGATCTTCGAGCGATTGAGAAGATAATTGATCGCAGTAGTGGAAGTGATGGCCTCGATTCTTCTCACACCCGAAGCAAGGGATGTCTCAATAAGAATTTTGAAAAGTCCGATTTCACCGGTGTTACTTACGTGAGTTCCACCGCAAAGCTCGACTGAGAAATCTCCCATTTCAAGCACGCGGACTTCGTCGCCGTATTTTTCCCCGAAAAGGGCCATGGCACCTTTCTTAGTCGCCTGGTCTTTTGACATCTGAGTGGCCTTCACTTCAAGAGAAGAGGCCACTGCTGAATTCACGAGCTCTTCCACTTGAGTTAGTTCTTCCGGCTTAAGGGCCTCGGAATGAGTGAAGTCAAAGCGAAGCCGATCCGGGCCAACCGAAGATCCGGCCTGTTTCACGTGAGGTCCGAGGACCTTGATAAGTGCTGACTGAAGAAGATGAGTCGCTGAGTGATTGCGTTTCGTGAGTTCGCGCTCTTCGTGGTTAAGTTTCAGCGTATAAGTCTCGCCAACGGTCAAGGCGTCTGCATCCGTTGAGAGGTGCACGTGAAGACCGTCTACCGGCTTCTGCGTGTCAGTCACGGTCGCGAGCTTTCCTTCCTTCGAATGGATTTCACCCTTGTCACCGAGCTGACCACCGCTTTCACCGTAGAAAGGGGTTTTGTCGAAGACGAGGAAAAACTGTCCGTCGATTTCTTCTTTTGCGAGAAGTTTAGCGTTGCCGGTAACTTCTTCGTAGCCGGTGAACCTCGTAGCACCGTGCTTTTCCTTAATCGTGTAAAAGACCTTGGCGTTATCTTCCTGAACTTTGAACTTGGAATTCTTTTTGGAGAGTTCCTTCTGACGAATCATCGCCTCTTCAAAGCCCTTGTTGTCGAGCTCGAGATTCTTTTCGCGCAGGATGACTTCAGTGAGATCCAGCGGGAAACCAAAAGTATCGTAAAGCTTAAAGGCCACTTCACCATTTAACTTCTGACCTGGCTTGAGCTTAGTGAGTTCCTCGTTGATGAGAGTGAGACCTGTATCGAGAGTCTTTCTGAATTTTTCTTCTTCAAGTTTCAGGAGTTTTTCAGCGAGAGCCACGTTATGAGCATTGTCCGGATATTCCTCGCCCAGAGATTGAACCACGGCCGGAATCAGCTTGTAGAAACTGACTTCCTGAAGACCAAGAAGTTTTAAGTGGCGAACAGCACGGCGGATAATCCGGCGGAGGACATAACCTCGCCCGTCGTTTGAAGGAATCACACCATCCGTGATGAGCATAGTACATGAGCGGATGTGATCGGCGACCACCCGGAAAGAAGCTTTCTCATCTTCAGACTTCGTTGAGTAATAATCTTTCCCGGAAAGTTTTCCAATGAGCTTCATGATCGGCTCAAAGATGTCAGTGTCGTAATTGTAATACTTGCCCTGAACAACCGCAGTCACTCGCTCAAGGCCGGCACCGGTATCGACTGAAGGTTTAGGGAGAGACTTCCTCTTGATCTCGTTACCATCCTTGTATTTTTCATACTGCATGAAGACGAGGTTCCAGATCTCAACGTAGCGGCCTTCATCATCAATCTCCTGATGGCCGGCCGGTACTCCCGTCGATTTTTCCGGACCGTGATCAAAGAAAATTTCTGAACATGGACCGCAAGGACCAGTGTCTCCCATTTCCCAGAAATTTGATTTATCCCCAAGCTTGAAAATCTTCTCCCGTGGGACACCCATCTTCCGGTGCCAGATATCGAGGGCCTCATCATCGGAGTCATGAACGGTAACCAGAAGTTTTTCTTTTGGGATCTTGAGATCAACCGTGAGTAATTCCCATGCGAACTTGATAGCGTCTTCCTTGAAGTAATCGCCGAAAGAAAAATTTCCCAGCATTTCAAAGAACGTATGGTGACGGGCAGTGAAGCCGACGTTCTCGAGATCGTTATGCTTCCCACCAGCGCGAACACATTTTTGAATGGTCACGGCACGACGGTTTACGGGATTCGCTTTACCCGTGAAAAAATCCTTGAACTGGTTCATCCCCGCATTGGCGAAAAGAAGAGTCGGATCGTTATGCGGGACGAGACTCGAAGATTTATGTTTCTCGTGTCCGTTCCGGATAAAATAGTTAGAGAAAGCGTTGCGAATTTCTTGTGCGCGCATGAGTGTCCTTCATAGGGTAATTGGCCTCTGAAGAGTACCACAGGCCCCCGGAAGATTTCACGTAAAACACGCATGAAAATCCAGGAGGGTGCGGCGCAAAAATTTATTCGAGAGGGAGAGTGAGAAGCTCCTGAGTAAGATCAGAGCTTTCCTTACACGAAAGGACGTGGATTCGCTTAGCGGCAGCGACTTTAAACCTGTGCATCCATATTCATCATCTGAGCTTCAACAACAGAAGGGTCGATTTTCTTTTCATCTTTAATTTCAGCTTTTGGATTTTCGCCGAAAAAACCAATCTGAAGATTATGTTCTTCTTTCAGAGTTTGAGTGATTTCGACCTGCTCGTCAGAAAAACCAGAAACAAAACGAAGGCGTGTTCCTTCAAGCGGGCCATTGGTTAGAGTTACCATGTAGGACTTCGGATCTACCTGATAAAGCATTCCGCTATAGATTTCTCCGGCATAATCATATTGGAAGACGTTTCCATTCATTTCGGCGAAAGAAACTGAAATCTCTTCCTTGCCTGGAAGGCTTACAAAAAAAGATTCAATTGTTCCGTTTGAAGTTGAGAGATCACCGTCAAATTCAGTACTGGGCAAACCGCGCGACCAGAGCTTGGGATTGATTACTTCCACCAGCTCGAGGTTAAGACTCTCTTCGATCGCAGCAGGTGGCTCACCCTGCTCGGAAGCAGCGGCATCGTGATAGGCGATTGTATTTATCTCTTGGACGTTTTCTATTTTTTTCCATGAGGAGTTTGTGGCGAGGACACGGCCAGGCTGTACAATGCCGTACATTTCATCAAGGCCCTTTACGTAAGTGATGCCGGTGAGATCAGAGTGATTGTTAATGATGAAGGCATTAACGATTCCCAGGCACAGGAACCCTCCTAAACCTACATACATGATCTTTCTCAGACTCTTTTTCATAACCTTCCCCTGTGCCCCTTATAGAGCAAAGCTGGTGCCAGAGTTAAATCCTCTAAGTGAGCGGCAGGGGGTGGGAATGACGATCTTTTCTACAGGGGTGTCTAAGTTTTAGACAAAAAAAGCGCCACCGAAGTGGCGCTTTGGAAAGACTTTGGACGATTAACGAACGCACATAGAGCTATCAACCGTTGAAGTGTAATTGCTCGTGTTCTGATGGTTGAACTGGGCAACTACAGTCCCGGCAGCAAGAACGTCAACAACGAGGTTTTTCACAGTCGTCGTGTTTCTCTTCGTTACACGTTGTGATCCGTAAATAGCTTCATCGATCATGCGACATTCTGTGTACGCAGGACGAGTCGTGCAGTGACGGGTCGCTGGCTGCTGAGTACAAACTCTTTCGCCACGACGATTCGTGCGGCATACTTCGCCGGCCGGACGTGTTGTACAGTGTGTGTTACCCGGATGAGTTACACAACGGCGAACCGGAATATAACCTGCAACACATGTCTCAGTCGTATCGTAGTCATAAGAGCTCACTTCAGAATTCACATCTGCATGCAAGTCATAAGGTTGTCCGGATTCAGAACCGAGAACATCGACTTGTCCTTCGAACTCAGGAATCTTTGTCCCTTCTTTAATCTTGAACGGAACTTTCAATTCTTTCCCGTTCACCTTGAGTTCGAGATTCATACTCGTCTTAGATGTCGGATTGAGTTTTGCTTCATAAGAAGCGGCAGGAATTTTTACTTCCTTTGTTCCTCTTTGAAAGAGACCAGTCTTCTTAGCTTTCACTGTCAGTTCTTCGCTAACAGAGAGATTCCCTTTCATTTCGTCACAAGCGACGAGCAGGATGCTGAAAGCGAGAAGGGGGATAAACTTTTTCATATGTACTCCTTAAGTTACTGAAAATACTTTTATTTGCGCGTAGCGCAGCGAGATTAGTTTATATCCGGAATTTTTTCCAGATACCCTGAAAATTGTTCTTAGCGGAGGGGGAGGAGCGGACCCAGATGAAGAAGGGTGTTGGCCTCAGCGTAGTCAGAATCCTTGTCGACACCCCAATCAAGACATTTTCTTCCAGGGACATCCATCTGATTCTGGCCTGTTCCTCTGACGAGAACGCCAACTTGCTCACCTCTGATATTAAAGAGCGGTCCTCCGGAATTACTGGAGAAGGTATCGAGCTTGTGGCGGAACGAATATTTATCCGGGCCCAGTTGCAGGACACTTCCGTCATCCACAATCTTCTGAGAAATCCCGAGAGGATAGCCAATCATGGTGAGTGGGTCTCCTACTGTCACGGCGGTGGATGAGACAACCACCAGTTCTCTTTCTGGAACTTTACGGTCGAGGCGGATGAGTGCAAGGTCCTCATCAAAAGCACCCTTGTACTGGCGATAAACTACTTCCTTGCAGCCGAAGACATTCTCTTTCCGGATGATCTTGTCCCCGACACCCTTGGCGTAATCAAAGACGACTGCATAGTCTTTGCACCAGGTTTTCACGTCATCATCGATACAATGACCGGCGGTCAAAACAAGATCTTCGCCGATGAGACTGGAGCTGCAACGGGCGAGGTACTGCTCGTCACTAAAGCGGGCATCGGGACAGAAGTTCATCTTCGCCATCGGATATCCCTGAGGTTGGAAATGCTCTCCTGAATTAATGAGCATTTTCTTCTCAACGATGGCGGGAACTGAATATGAAAGATCCCGGAGTAGAGCAGGAGCGGACAGATCGCGAGATTCCTGGCGATCATCTTTGCCTGATATTCCGGCAATCGCAGAAAACGATAAGAGAAAGAGGGCGAGAAATTTCATTCCCGCCTTATAGCAGAAAGGGGCCCAAGGGCCCCCATCGGTGTAAATTATTCAGTGAAAAGTTCTAAGGAAGGGTGAATCCGCCACCCCGGCAAGTGCGATTGATGACGGCTAGAAGGTCAGCGTCTGAAGTTTGTTTCATTTTTCCTTCAGCATCCAGGATGGCCGTTCGTGGGAGGTTACAGGTTCTCGAACCCTGTTTTACTTCTGCTGTTTCCGATGAAGTCAGCGGATGCTCGTAGCGATGGTTGAGACGGATACTGATACCCGAACCAGAGTAGTGAATGTTTGGCGGCTTTCTCGCGTGGCGATTGGTATTCATGTCCAGAGGACCTTCGGTCAATGCTCCACCAGTAATGGCCCGGGAGCTTTTATCCATCGTGACCGTTTCACCTGTTGCAAGTGTCGTAACAATATTATTCCCCTCAATTCTTGTGGATGGGACTGTCACTCTCGGAATCACAAACATATAAGACTTCACGTTATGCGAGTCCGGCCCACCGGCTGATTCTTCGATAATAAGATAGGTTTCATTGAATGAACTATTTACGCTGACTGAGTTCCAGAAACGGCTCGGTGTTCCTCTGCTGTCCGGATAAGGCGTCCGGAGACCGCGAATAAGCGGATGAGTTTGCGGATCCTGTCTGAATGAAAAGCCCGAGAAGACCCCCTGATCATCTCTATTGTGACAGTCAAAAACCCGAAGTGTTCCAAATCCATCGGTATATCCATTCTGTCCGCCACAAGAGGCAAGATGGTAACCGGAAACGACTCTTGGGAATCCGGTCGTCGGCTCCGACTCAACCGGCATGGGACCTATGACCCTTCTTCTTTCTGGTTCATCAACCGTCTGTGCTCTTTGAGTTTCACATGATTCACAACGGACTCTGCTGTTGAGGCCCTGAACCGTTTCATTTACGGTTCCGGCTGCTGTTGTGGCGACGACCAGAGCTCGCTGGGGACTTTGAGTTTTCATTTCCTGAATCCGCGCCTTGAGAGTGATACATCGAAATGATCGTGCTTCCGCTGGGATTCGACAAATTTCATCAACTAACCTGAAAAATTCATCAGCTTCGTGTGATTTATCAGAAATATAATTGAGAACATGAGAGAGGTTTCCTTGCATTGAATTGAACTTCGCTTCGCAACTTTTAGAAACCCTCGATCTGTCGTCTCTGGTAGCAGAGTTTACGCAAACTCCACTTCCATAAAGGAGCGGTTGACATTGGATTTTGCCCTCCCCACAACTTCTGTTGCTTGGATAAGGACAAATGCCTCTCACTCGCTTCGCGGGCCATCCGCCATACAAACAGTCGTAGTCTGCTGCCAAAGCGGCTTCGATCAAATCCGGAAGACGAAAGCCTTCATGAGCGGACACTTTATGGGCTTCGGAATAATCCCTGACAAACACACGGTAGGCCTTGATGACCTCTTTACGTTGCTCATCACTGGGAAGTTCTAAAAACTCCTTATGCGAAATCGCAAAAGAGGAAGTACTCACGAAAAGACATAATAAAATGAGATATTTCATGAAGGCCTTGTCGGTTGATAAATCCAAAAGCCTGACTAAATTGTTCTAATCTTGTGAAATTCCACGGAAGTACGGAGAAATTGAGGTTTTGGCATCCTCGTAGGAATGGCCCTTGGAGATGAGATAGCGCAGGACCTTGTCCCGGAGTTTGAACTTCTCTTTCGGGTCGGTTGGGATATCTTTCATCCGCAGTTTTTTCTGGATGAGCTTTTCAATGGAGTCATCATCAGTGAAGCCGAGCTCTTTAGAAATGTTTTCGAATTCATCGTCCTCAAAGACCAATTTTTCCATCGCCCCACGTTTTCTGATCTTGTCTTCGCCTTCGCCTTTGATCATCCACTTCCGGATAAAGAGCCTGCGATAAGCTTCTTCGCGCAGAAGTCCCTTCTCTTTAAGCTTCAAAATCACTTCATCGACTTCGTGGGGAAGATTGTCTTTTTTAGAACGCAACTTCTGACGGAGCTTGTACTCGGAATAATCCTGGCGAGCGAGGAGGTGGATTGAGTAGTTGTAAATTCTTTGGTTCATAATCTTAACAATTTTACGGCGCCGGCGAAGCTCGGCGAAAATCCTTTTCGATGGGTACAAACAAAAAGGGCTGCAGAAGCAGCCCTTTTGGTATCATCTTACTGAACTTTTTCTTTCTTCTTCGGAGCTGGCTTCTCTTCCATGATCTCACCAGTTGCCGTGTCGACATTCTTCATGTCTACAGTCTTGATGATCCCGTGCTTAGCGAGAACCTTGTTCCGAATCTCTTCCATCATCGCAGGATTCTGCTTGAGGAATTCTTTCGACTGCTCGCGGCCCTGACCAACTTTTTGATTGTTGTATGAGTACCAGGCACCAGCTTTCTCAATAATACCTTCGTTAGCAGCGCAATCGAGAAGATCGCCTGTCTGCGAGATACCTTCGCCATACATGATATCGAATTCAACTTCACGGAAAGGAGGAGCAACTTTGTTCTTCACGATCTTGATCTTCGTACGGTTACCAACAACAGCTTCTCCATCCTTGATGGCACCGATACGACGGATGTCCATACGAACTGAAGCGTAGAACTTGAGAGCGTTACCACCCGTAGTTGTTTCAGGATTACCGAACATCACACCAATCTTCATACGAAGCTGGTTAATGAAGATAACAGTACAGTTAGAGCGAGAGATTGAACCCGTGAGCTTACGAAGCGCCTGAGACATGAGACGGGCCTGGAGACCCATGTGTGAATCACCCATGTCACCTTCGAGTTCTGCTTTTGGAGTAAGAGCAGCGACTGAATCGACGATCAGCAGATTGACTGCACCAGAGCGCACGAGCATGTCGGCGATCTCGAGAGCTTGTTCACCAGAATCCGGCTGAGAGATAAGTGTATTCGGAACATCTACGCCGAGCTTGCCAGCGTAAACCGTGTCGAGTGCATGTTCAGCATCTACAAAAGCAACCGTTCCACCAGCTTTCTGGCATTCAGCTGCAATGTGAAGAGTGAGAGTTGTCTTACCAGAAGATTCTGGTCCGTAGATTTCAATGATACGGCCTTGTGGAATACCACCAACTCCGAGAGCGAGATCGAGTCCCAGGGCGCCCGTCGGGATGGCCGGGATTTTTTCTTCCGCCTGTTCAGTGCCAAGGCGCATGATCGCACCCTTACCGAATTGCTTTTCAATCGTCGCCAGAGCGAGATCGAGGGCCTTCTTTTTGTTAGCCGTGTCAGTGATGTTAGTGTTTACGTTGCTGTTAAAGGCCATGTGAGTCTCCCTCTTGAATAATCCGTTATGAAGGTGTGTGTTATATTTTTAAGCTAACACCGCACCTTATTTTCGACAACGGCTTTCCTGCAATTTTTACGGAAAATCTACGGAAAGCTAACAAATTGATATATTTAGCAAAATTGTGCTTTGGGCTAAAAAAAATGCTGTATCAGATAGCAGGAAATTCCCGCATAAATTCCACTTACTACATCATCAGTGATGGTTCCTACACCATGATGAAGTCGATCAAAATAACTCGCGGGCCAGAACTTTATAATGTCAAAAAGCCTGAATGTAGAGAACACAAGAAAGAGGGTGGGAAAATCTACAGAGGGGACAAATGCC
>JAKFFP010000113.1:0-9440 GCA_036675045.1 Bacteriovoracales bacterium
GAGGAGTGCTGCTTTCACGGATGATGGATTAGCATTGTACGCATCAAGGAAAACTTCTTTCCCTTCATAATTCATCCACTGAGAACGATTGGCGGTTGGTCTGAAAGTGGAAGCCGCTTCGATCAGCTTTGCTTCCCTTTCAGGAAAAAAATGACTCGCGATAAAGAGGCAAGTGATGAGATTGAATTTATTGTGACGACCGGTGATGTTGTCATTTTTCGCAGTGACTGTTTTGCCCTGGAAAGTGATGCTCGCCCCATTATCAAGAAATCTAATCCGGGCTTCGGCTTCCGCTGACTCTCCATAAGAAATTGATCCGGAAGTATTTTCGAAGGTTTTCAGGAAAGGATCATCTTTATTGATGAGATAAAAACCCTTTCCTCCCGTAGCAGATTTTACTGCGTGATAAAGAAATCCTTCTTCCTGGAAGACTTCTTTCTCAGTTCCGAAGAACTCCAGATGGGTAGCACCGATATTTGTCGTAAGTCCCGCATTGGGAACAGCAATATCGCACAGAAACTTTATTTCTCCCGGATGATTACTGCCCAGTTCAAGAACCACAAAATTCATCTCAGATGAAACCTGAAATAAAGTAAGTGGAACGCCGAGATGATTATTATTGTTTTTTTCTGTCCAGGTGACCTTGCCGGGAAAAACAGAATTCAGAATATGCGAGAGCATTTCCTTGTGAGTAGTCTTGCCGTTTGATCCCGATATCGCAAACACTGTGTTTTTCGGATCGAGCGCTCGCCACTCAACGATATGGTGGTGTGAGTACTCCTGCAGGAAAACCACGGAGTCTGTCACGGGGATAAATTCTGTTTTGGGATATTTCGCGGAAAGTGCTTTCACCTTTTCTTCATTGCCGGGATTTTTCTGATAAACGACGACGGGGCATCCCTGATCAAGCAAGGGATTAATAATGTCGAGCGGATTAACTTTTTCTCCGGGGATGGCGACGAACACGGAAGGATTTTGATATTTTCTGGTGTCCATGCAAAAAGGCATCGATCCATTCAGTCGTGAAGGCTGCTTTAGAACAGATGGGCATTTTGAAAAATATTTCAGGCTGATCATGGCGAGTTCCTTCTCACAAAATCGTCAACTTCTTTGATGTCGCTGTAGGGGTGTTTGATTCCGTTTATGAGTATATAGTCTTCATGGCCTTTTCCTGCGAGAAGAAGCACTTCTTTTTCATTTAATTCAGAGAAGGCAATCCTGACTGCTTCCTTCCGATCGACTATCTTTCTCGGAATTATTTTCTGAAAGCCCTTTAAAATATCATCGATGATTCTTTCGGGATCTTCTGAACGCGGATTGTCACTGGTGACGTAGGCAGTATCCGCCCACTGATCGACAACTGCCCCCATGAGTGAACGCTTCGTCCTGTCTCGATCACCTCCGCAGCCAAACAGCACTTTCAATTTGAGGCCCGGGAATGATGTTCTGATTCCGCGGCAGATATTCAGAAGTGCATCCGGAGTGTGGGCAAAATCCACGACGAGGTAACTGGTGTTAAAATTCCGGATATAAAATCTTCCGTCCGGTGAATGAAGCTGGGTGAAATCCACCGTGAGCCTGAGGTTAAACACATCTTCTACTAAAGCATATGCTACTTCCAGATTATCACGGTTGAATTGAGTGCTGAAAAAGAGTGGAAGTTTTGCGGGAAGTTCCGGAGCCTTTTTTACCGGTCCTTTTAGTTTCCGTGATAAATCCAGTTGCGAAGAGGGAATGTATAAATGTGCCACCGGCTTCAGGTGACGGAAAACAAGTGACTTCGCCTCGAAGTAGGCGTCCATCGTCTTGTGATAATCAAGGTGATCCTGTGAGAATGACAGCCAACCCGCGCCGTCAAACTCAATCCCAAAAAGCCTTTCCTGGTAGAGAGCGTGAGAACTGGCCTCCAACACACAAAAATCTTTTCCTTTCCCATATAGCGAAAGAAATTTCCGGAGATCTATCAGGCTGGGTGAAGTGAGTCCGAAATCAAGAATTTGCTTCTGATACTCACGAACGCCAAGTGTCCCGATCGAAATACCTTTTTTGCCGGCAAGATGTCCGAGCTGGAGAACAAGATCAGTGGTGGTGGTTTTGCCGTTTGTGCCGGTAATACCGATCATCTTCATCTTCGGCAAAGGATATAGGAGATCAAGAATTTCTTTCTGAATCTCCGGCCAGCGCGATTCTTCGATGACCGATGAGTTTTTAGGAAGATCGGGATGACTGATATTTGTGATGAGCCATGCGAATTTCGCTGATTTGATTCTTTCGGTGAAAGTCCGCCGATCCTCTTCTCTATTCCCAATGCGGTAGAACAGTAGACCTTCGGGCCCACATTCCTGAACCTTCCAGTGAATATCAGCTATGTTTAAAGGCGGAAGCTCGAAGCCTAGAATTTTACCGAGAGATTTTTCATTCAACATATGTCGGCGCTTCGAAAGTGAGTCTGATGTTCGTCACTCCCGAAAGAGCAGTGCCCGGAGGGATAGACTGCGTTTTCACCACACCGAATCCATTAATCTGAAGCTCAAGATTCCGCTCATCTGCCAAAGTCTGCGCACTCTGCTTATCCATTCCCACAAAGTCCGGCATGAAACCAGGTGCAAATGACTTAGTGACCGAGGCTTGTGTGCTATGAACTTCGTCGAGATTAACCTTATTCGATTTCTCGTCGTATCTTGCGAATTGCGCAAAGTCTTTTTTCTTATAGAGAATGTACTGAGTAATTTTTTTGAAGACCGGAGCCGCAACCGCCCCGCCATAATAACCATTATCCGTCGGATGATCGACATAGGTTAAAACTACAAACTTCTTATTCACGTTCACCGGAAAACCAATGAAGCTTGCGACATAACCCGAATAGCCGCCATTGGAAACTCTCTGGGCCGTTCCTGTCTTACCGGCGATCTCGTAATGAGGTATTCTCGCTTCGTCTCCGGTACCTTCGCTAACCACACCCACCAGCATTCTCGTCACCGCCTCGGCGGTGTCAGCGGAAATGATCCTGTTCTCCGGCACGAGCTGGGATTTATCGTTGCGAAGAAGTGTCGGCTTAACGAGATATCCGCCATTGGCGATCGCGGCGTATGATCTCAGCATCTGAATCGCTGTTGTAGCGACTCCCTGGCCGAAACTGATATTAGAAAGCGTGAGAGGACGAACTTTATCCTTGGCCTTAAAACTAAGAATCCCTTTCGATTCGCCCGACACTTCAATCCCGGTTTTCTGGCCGATCTTGAACTTGTCCATCGTTTCCCGAAGGCGCGGATACTTTAAACTGAAAGCAATCTTTGTAGTTCCGACGTTTGAGCTGAATTTCAGGATATCACTGACGGAGAGCCATTCAAATTTCTCGTGGGTCTCGGCTTCTGAGATCCAGTGATTCTGAACCTTGAGCTTTCCGTATTCGCAGAAAAACTTTGTCCCGGGCTTGGCTACTTTGTGTTCGAGCGCTGAAGCGATCGTGATCGTCTTAAAGATAGAACCCGGTTCCCAGGGATCCGTCACAAAGGCCAGCTTTCGTGATTCAGCAGGGTATTGGTTGGCCCGGTTTGGATCGTATGTCGGATAGTTTGCAATCGCGAGAATCTCACCTGTTTCCGCATCCATCACACCCGCCCCTCCGCGGAAGCCCTTATGATGAACAACAGCATCTTTCAGATAACTTTCGAGAGCTCCCTGGATATCTTTGTCGATAGCGAGATGAACGTCCGGAGCAACTCTTTCCGAGGCGCGAGACTCATACTTGATCGGTCTTCCCTTCGCATCGCGGATGTATTTCACAACCTGTGGCTCGCCCTTAAGTTCTTTGTTCAGACTTCTTTCAAGCCCGGCCAGTCCCTTGCTATCCATTCCGACAAAACCAATAGTCTGAGCAAGAAGATCTTTGTTGGGGTAAACGCGCTCGGAGTGAGACTCAACGAAGATTCCTTCGAGTTTTTTGATCTTCTTCAGCTGATTATCGGAGAGGTGAATTTTCCTGGCCAGCCAGGTGTACTTCTTGCGGTTCTGCACAAGTCCACGGAGCTTCTGATAAGGAAGTTCCGGAACAACATGAGAGAGCGTTTTTAATTTTGCGTAGAACTCGTTGTTCTTATTTCTTGGAATCGTAAAAAGATTATAAACATGAACATTGATCGCGAGAGGGTTTCCATTCCGATCAAGGATATTTCCGCGATTGGGATATTCTTTTACTTCACGAATAAACTGGGATTTGGCGTAAGCGAGGAGCTTTTCCTTGCTGACAACCTGAATATAGAAAGCCTTGCTCGCAACAACCGCGAAGAGAAAACAGAAGACGATAAAGCTGAAGAAAATTCTATTTCTCATGACACCTAAGGAATAAGGATAATTTGTTCAGGGCCCGGTTCCTTAAGATCGTACTTCACCGCAAATTCCCGGAGCTTAGGCACCGACATTTCGCGAGCTCTCTGCGCCTTCAACTCTTTATTGCGGATGATAGCTTTCTGAATATCGTGTTCGATATTATTGAGCTCATAGGCCTGCTCGATTCCCTTCATGCGGAATCCGACGAAGGCAACTGCCAGAATGGTGAATGTAAGTGTGAAGGGTAAGGCTTTAGCGTTGAACAGAAATTCAATGAGCCTGTTATTGAATGTCGTACCGCTTTTTCTTCTTAGCGCCATCAATCCTCCCTGATTGAGATTCCCGTTGTAACAAACGAAGCTTGGCACTTCGTGAACGGGAATTCTGAGACAGCTCTTCATCCGTGGCTGTAAGTGGCTTCTTAGTTAAAATTGTAGCAGGAAAATTCTTTTCCTCCACAATTTCTTTAAACGTATGTTTCACGATCCGGTCCTCCAGGGAATGGAAGCTGATCACAGCGAGAACTCCGCCCTCGGCAAGAAACGGTACAAGTTTTGGAAGAGTATTTTCGAGGATGGTAAGTTCAGCGTTCACGGCAATTCTCAGGGCCTGAAAAGTTCTCGTCGCCGGGTGAATGCCCCTATGCCGGTCTTTCGCCGGGTAAGCGTGGAAACAAATATCCTCAATCTGCCCGGTGGTTGCGATCTTTTCCTTCTGACGGAGTTCCACGATCTTTGAAGCGATCCTTCGGGAAAGCCTCTCCTCACCGTATTTGAAAATGAGATCTGCGATCTCCTCTTCTCTCAGGGTATTCAATAAATCCGCAGCAGTAGCAGTGTTCGAATCGAGATAATTCATTCTCATGTCGAGTGGAGCATCAGCACGAAAACTAAAACCCCTCTCCATTTTATCAAACTGGTGCGAAGAAACTCCAAGGTCCATCAGGATCCCGGCGAACTTTCCTTCCATTTTGTTTTCCGCGCACCAATCCGGAAACTGCTCAAAATTCATGGCGAGAAGATTGATAGAACCAGCTTTGCCCCTACGAACAATCTCATCATTTCCGTTTTTAAGGGCATCCGGATCCTGGTCCGTACTATAAATAATAGAACCAGAAATCTGGTCCGACAGAGCGAAGGTGTGTCCGCCTGCCCCGAAAGTGAGATCCGCAAAATTAAGTGATCCCGATGTTTTGGAACCCAATTCCAAAGCATCGAGACATTCTTTGAGCATGACTGAATAGTGAGAAAGATATTCGGACATTACTTCAGGATGACGTCGAGGATCTCGCGATGATTCGGCTTCCTCAAGGTTTCGTCGGTAATGACGGCATATGAATTTTCGGGAGTAAACTTGATCGGGTTCTTCACCAGATCAGGAATCGCCACCTTGATAAATGCCTGGGCCGATACATAGTTCGACTTCATGACGTCCATGATTTCCTGGACGGTACAGTGTTCTTCTTTCCAGCAATCATAATCAGTCACCATGGCGACAGTGGCGTAGGCCATTCCTGCCTCTTTGGCGAGGAAAGCTTCCGGACAATTGGTCATGCCGATAACCGATGCGCCGAAACTTCTGTAGATTTTTGATTCAGCTCTCGTTGAGAACTGCGGACCTTCGATGCAGACGTAAGCCCCACCGAGATGGGAATTTACTCCTGCCTTCTGGCAGTGCTCATAAAGTCTTTTTGATAACGATTTCTCGACGGGATCAGCAACCGAAACGTGGCCAACCATTCCTTCATCAAAGAAAGTTCTTTTTCTGAGGCCCTTGGTCCAGTCGATGAACTGGTCAACCATCACAAATTCTCGGGGAGCAAACTCTTCCTGAAGGGATCCCACGGCCGAGATACTGACGATGGTGTCCACGCCGAGTTTTTTCATGGCAAAGACATTGGCGCGGTAATTTACTTCACTGGGAGTGTAATGATGTCCGAGTCCGTGGCGTGGAAGAAAATAAAAAGCTGAACCATCCACTTCGCATTCCATGATATCCGCAGAAGGGGCCCCGAAAGGTGTTGAGACCTTGTGCGTTTTTAAAACCGTGATGGCATCAAGCTTATAAATTCCGCTGCCGCCGATGACTCCGACCCTGATGCTCATAATTAGGCCATCATTCCTGTGAGATCAACCACGCGTCCCATAGACTTGGATTGCTTGCTGGCGATGTTGCTGTATTCATCGCGCTCAGCTTCTTCCTTGCAGACGATACACATTTCCGCTGTAGGACGGGCAAGAAGGCGCTCAAACTTGATCCAGTAACCGCAATCGTCACAAAGACCGTATTCATTGTTGCTGAATTTCTTAAGCGCATTGTCGATTTTTTTCACGTAAAAAACTTCGCGGTTTCTGAATCTCAGAAGTTCCGAGTTATTGTAGTCAGAGATCGACGCTTCTACTTCATCCCCTTCTGTCGGAAGAGCGAGAGTGACGTCATTGCTGGCGGTACTCACTTTGTAGACCAAAGCTTGTTTCTCAGCGAGAAGTTTCATCTTAAGCGTTTCGAGCTGCTTCTTCGTCAACGCGCGGTTTTTGTAGTCGGCCATGGGGCTACTCCTTCATTACTCCAGTCCACCCTTAATATTAAGGAGGACTGATTTGGAAATCATTTTGAGGGTCTCAAATACACCTTCTCCTGAGACTGCGGTAGCCTCAAAAGCGGGAAATTTTCTCTTATTTAATTGCATCTGCATGTCTTCCACCGGAACAATGTTCGGAAGATCTCGCTTGTTCCACTGCATAACAATAGGAACTTTTGAGACGTCGTATCCCTGGTCGGCCAGATTCTTTTCCAGTCCCTGATAAGACTCGAGATTCGCTTCCATTCTCTCGACTTGTGAATCTGCAACAAAAACCAGTCCGTCCACACCGCGAAGAATAAGCTTGCGGCTTGCTTCGTAAAAGACCTGGCCTGGTACCGTATAGAGATGAAACCTGGTTTTAAAACCGCGGATTTCCCCGAGATCAAGCGGAAGGAAATCAAAGAACAACGTTCTTTCATTCTCGGTATTAAGAGTGATCATCTGGCCTTTATTATTGGCGCTGGTCTTTTGGTAAATGTACTGGATATTTGTCGTCTTCCCGCCGAGGCCCGGCCCGTAGTAGACAATCTTGCAGTTAATTTCTTTCGTATGATAATTTACAAATGACATATTCAGATTCCACGCACGCCGAAGAGTCGGTCGATTTCTTCGTCAGTAATTTCCTGGAAAAGAAATCCATCTCTTCCTGCCGGAACTTTGGTTATTTTATTGGTTTTATTTGTCGGAAGCTGGGCAAACAAGGTGTCCATTTCTTCCTTGATCATGGCAATTCTTCGCTTTAACTGGCCAGGGTTCACGCAATCATCATAGATCGCGCCGAGAAAATACCTCTTCTCTTCAAGCTCAAATGGAAAAAGATAAATGCCCTCTGACGAAGTATCAAAGCCCAGGCGAAACTCCATGACGTTCTGTTTTGACTGAACGATACCCATCAGGGCTTCCGAAGCTTGCCATACGCCACTCACCAGGGCGGCAACAGAAGTTGTGGTCTGGTTCTGGACGGAATCGTAAACCGTGATCCCGTCTTCTCTGGTCACAAACAGACGTGCCTTGATTCCGGATTTCTTCGGATCAAGTACGAGCTTCATGCGTTCGCTGACATTCAACTTCTTCATCAGAATCTTTTCCTGTTTTCTAAAGCCTTGGTGATAGTCATGGGATCGAGATACTCAAGACTCCCGCCGATCGGAACACCAAAGCCGATTCTATCGACCTTGATTGAGTCCGGAAGAATGCTCTTGAAATAGGCACAGGTCGCATCGCCTTCCACTGATGGATTTATGGCGAGAATGACGTCTTCCATTTCGTTTCTCTGGATGCGCTCTTTAAGCTCATCCATCTTTAACTCATCCGGACCGATGCCGAGGAGCGGGTTAAGAACTCCGCCGAGAATGTGATAAGTTCCGCGGAAGTGTCCGCTCTTTTCAATCGCCATGAGATCACTGGCATTTTCCACCACGCAAAGACTGCGGGCCGCCCGGCGACTCTCATCAGCGCAAATGCTGCAGATTCTATCGTCGGCAAACATTCCACATTCATGACAAAGTGAAAGGTTCTGAAGATTCGTGACAGCTTCACCAACAGACTCGAGCTCAGCTGGTTTCCAGTGAGTCATGTTCATGACCATGCGGAAGGCAGTCTTCTCCCCTACACCCGGAAGGCGCGTGAGTGCCTCAACCGCATTTTTGATCACTTCGGGAAGCTGGATCATTTAGAAGAGTCCCGGGATGTTCATGCCGCCGGTCACTTTAGACATCGCCTGCTGAACCATATCCTGTGACTGCTTCATCGCCTGGTTCACGGCCGTGAACACCAGCTCTTCCAGAGTCGCGACATCATCAGGGTCAACGCACTCTTTATTGATAGTGATCGCGAGAAGCTGCTGCTTTCCATTCACTTTAGCCTTTACCATTCCGCCGCCGGCAGAAGCTTCAACTTCTCTTTCAGCGAGTTCGTTCTGAAGCATGGCAAGTTTCGCCTGCATCTGTTGAGCTTGTTTCATCAAGTTATTCATGTTCATAAAAACTCCTATTCTTTCAGGATAATCTTGTCGATTTTGCTGTTAAAAAGTTTTTCCGCTTCTTTGACATAGGGATCGTTCAATATCTTCTGTCTTCTTTCTTCTTCTTCTTTCATCTTTTGTTCGTCATCGATCTCGACTTTCGTCCTGAAGTTCTTGTCCTTTTTCTCTTCAGTGCTCAGGAGCTGAGTCTTGAAGTGAATCTGGTCAATCTCAAGCTCAAAAAAATCCGCCAGGTGATTCTTGAGTCTGGCGTAAACTTCTTTTTCTTCTACGTATTCCTTGAAAACCTCAGCCTCTTCCGGAAAAGCCACGGTAACCAGAAGCGGACGGTGATTCACATTCAGTTCATGGAGAAGATTGCCATGTCCCAAGTTCGCCGCGGTCGCTGCTGAGGTTTGTCTCAGGTAAGCGAGAAAGTCATTCCAGGTCTTTGCCATTTTCTGTGGAGCTTCGACTTTCAACGAAGCTCTGGCCTCAGACTTTCCCGGCGTTTGAGGAACCTCCTCAATTTTCAGGTCATCCCCCTTGAGAATCGTCCGTCTG
>JAKFFP010000266.1:0-9421 GCA_036675045.1 Bacteriovoracales bacterium
TGACCAAGACGTTGCAGGCGCAAGGCCTGACCTTTGAGTCGTATCGCAACAAAATTCGCGAGCGGGTCATTCTGCAGTTGATGTGGCGTGAGAAGGTGCCGCAGGACCCGCTCATTTCGCCGACGAAGATTGAAAATTATTACAGGCTGATTAAAAAAGAGACACCTGAACGGGGGACGATGCCTAATGATTGCCCAGACTTAGCGTCCTTAGGTAAACCTTTGATCGTAATCGTGCGGTCCTGGAATTGAGCGATCACGGTTCTTAAGGTGTCATGGAAAAATTGCTCTTTCACTGTCGCGAGAATCGGCGAATGAGAAGACAGCTCCCAGCCCATATCCGGCACCACCATGATGGCATCCTCAGATGCCGGTCCGGAAGAAAAATTCATTTCTCCCCAGAGAGTATTCCATCCGGTAGCTGTTCTCTTCACTGGAAAGAAATTGTGATAGCCCATGAACTGAGCAACAAAAATATTTTTGGGATGGGTGATCATTTCTTCAGGAGTTCCATCCTGTTCAATTTTTCCGTGCTGAAGAAGAATCACTCTGTCTGAATACCGGAGACCCTCATTCAGGTCATGGGTTACCCAGAGGAGAGTGAGGTTTTGTCTTCTCACGTATTCAAAGAGCGAAGTCAGAATATCTTTTCTCGTATGCGGATCGAGATGAGTAAAAGGTTCATCCAGGAGGATGAGAGCGGGGTTTCGGATGAGTTCACCTGCCATAAAGACTTTTTGTTTCTGGCCGGCAGAGAGTTCTCCCAACTTCTGGCGCAATTGAAAGGTGAATTCAAAGATATCTGCCAGATCCCGCGAAAGCTGAATTTTCTTTTCTTCTTCGATTTCCGGTCGGGCCTTGGCCGTCAGAAATTTCTGCACATTGAGAGTACTGTCAATCTCGGGAAGGGTCCCGAAAAATACGGAGTCCTCACAGCTCACATTGCCCGAATCCGGTTTTAATTGTCCTGAGAGAATTTTCAGTAGTGTTGTCTTGCCGCTGCCATTGGGTCCCATAAGAGAAGTGATTGCACCGCGAGTGAGTTCCAAACTCACACCGGAGAGCCCGGCGATACCGCGTTTATCAAATCTTAGACGAACATTTTCAAGTGAAATCATTTATGGTTCAATTATCACGTCTCTTCTCATCGTTCCAAGGGATTTTATGACTCTTACCCAGCTGAATTACATTCTTGCCGTTGACCGCTGCCGGAATTTTGCGCAGGCGGCGCGGGAATGCTTTGTCACCCAGCCCACATTGAGCATGCAGATCCACAAGCTTGAGGATTACCTCCAGATTCAGATTTTCGACCGCTCTAAAACTCCCGTGGAACCGACTCCGATGGGGAAGAAGGTCCTGGAATACGCCCGGAAGGTCATGCATCACTCCGGAGCTCTCGAAGAACTCTCGCGTTCACTTCGGGGGGAAGTGGCGGGCGAATATATCCTGGCCGTTATTCCCACGCTGGCACCCTATGTTCTTCCGCTATTCATCAGTAGTTTCACGGAAAAATATCCCAAAGTTGAACTCAAAATCTATGAGTACCAGACGGATGAAATTATCCGTTACCTGAAGGAAGGGAAAATAGATGGTGCTATCCTCGCGACTCCGCTGGAAGTAAAAGAAATCGCAGAAGAGCATCTTTTCTACGAGCCTTTCAGGATTTTCTTCACTCCGGGACACTCACTTCTCAGGAAGAAAACCGTCGATGAAAAAGAGTTGGATCTCTCAGAGGCATGGCTTTTGAAAGAAGGACATTGCATGCGGGTACAGGCACTTCATCTTTGCCAGGTTAAAAAAGAAGGAACTGCGAAAAACATTTTTTTCGAGGCGGGAAGCCTCGAGACTCTGATTAATATGGTCAAGTCGACGAAAGGGTTTACGGTTCTTCCGCAACTGGCGACTCTGACACTTCCTGAGAAAGACACTGAACTTCTGCGCGATTTTAAATCTCAGGTGCCAGTGAGAGACATCTCATTTGTGACCGGGCCCATGTCGATGAAGACTTCCATCAAGGATGCATTGGTGAAAGTGATTCTTTCAAAAATCCCGAAAGAGCTTAAAAAACCGAATTCAAAAGCGGAAGTGATCTCTATTCATTGATCACTTGCGCTCTCCCTCTCCGGGCGAAACGATAAGACTCGATCGTGTACCAGAGAAGCGCAACCCAGATTATACAGAAGGCCTGAAGCTTTTCCTGGCTCAAGGCTTCGTGGAAAATGAAAAGTCCGCAAATGAATTTCAGACTGGGACTTAAATACTGGATCATCCCCAGCGTCTGAAGAGGAAGTCTCTTCGCGCTGTATGCAAAAAGTACCAGTGGCAATGATGTCACAACACCAGAAAGTGTCAGGACCAGTGCCCGGTTGAGGCCGAGTTGATGGAAGGTTTCGAGCGGGCCCGAACCCTGCATCTGCCAATAGATCAGAGTAGGAATAATCACGACGGCCGTTTCAAATAAAAGGCCTTCCATGGAACCCACATGCACGAGCTTCCGGATGAGGCCATATAAAGCAAAAGTGACAGAAAGAAAAAGTGCGAGCCATGGGAAATGGGTGATGTCGGTATGGATTCCCAGTATCACAATGGCAAGGATTGCGAGAATGATGGCAGGCCATTGAGTCGGGCGGATCTTTTCCTTCAGGATGATCCATCCCATGAAAACGTTGATCAAAGGATTTAAGAAATAACCCATACTGGCCTCAAGGATCCGGCCGACATTGATCGCATAAATATAGAGTAGCCAATTGGATGAAATGAGCAGCGCTGAAATCACCAGCATGATGCGTTTTTTCGGATCTGCCCAGATGTCTTTCACTAGCCGCAATTTCTTCCGGAAAAGCATGATGAGCGAAAGGGTGATGAAGGACCATAAAAGCCTGTGAGCGAAAAGATCCCAGGCAGAAATGTCGTCGAAGATTTTCCAGTAAATCGGAAAAAGTCCCCACATGGAAAAAGCAAAGATAGCTGCAAGATGTGCGCGGCTGATAATCATATTATTTGAAGTTGTACTTCTTCCTGATGTTGGAGGCGATAAAGATGGCGACCAAGCTCGTCGCGATGCAGATGTAACCGACAATATTATAATTGGTTAAAGCACCTGAAGCGGTAGAGCCAATGATGATACCTGCTGTCTGCGAAGCTGCTCCCGAGGCGAACTGTCTTCCCGCGTTCTCGAGGCTCATGAATGTTCCACGCTCTTCCGGCTTCACGACTCCCGAAACCATAGTCATCGCCGGAATGAAACGGGCCGAACCGAACATGGTAAAGAGGGTTGTAATCGTCAGTGCAATTCCGACACCCACTGGTGGCATGTTCGTAAGAGCGATGATCGGAAGGATGGAAACAAATACCAGAAACCGGAAAACTTTAAACCCTCCGATCCTGTCGGTGAGTTTTCCCACGATCCTGGCGGTGATGATGGTTCCTATCCCGCCCACCAGATACATGAAGGGAAGATTTGATTCCGCAAATCCTACATTACTCACCAGGTAGGGAGCAATGAAGGGAATCACGTGGAAGATTCCAAAGGCGAGAGAGCTGGTGAGACAGAAGGCTTCAATATAATCGCGCTTAAAAACAGCACGGAATTTCTTCAGGTTTTCACCGAAGCTTTTCGGACGATTCACTTTTACGGACGGCAAGATCAGAAAGGACATAATCCAGAAGATGAGTCCGACGGCGCAGATAAAATAGAAAGTGTAGTGCCAGTCAAAGGTATTCGCGATCCAGAGACCGATGGGAATACCGACGACACTTGAAACAGAGAACGAGGACATGACCACTCCCATCGCGGTTCCTCTTCTCTGAAAAGGGATGAGATCCGCCACGAGTGAAAGCACGCAGGCATTCAGGATTCCTCCGAAAGCGCCGGCGATGATGCGGGCGACGAGGAGAGTTCCAAAGCTTGTGGAGATCCCGCACAGGAAAGTGCCGGCGATAAAGCCGGTGAAATTAAACAGGAGGAATTTTTTCCGGTCGAAATGATCAGCATAGAGAGCGCCGAAAAAGCCCACGATACCCGCACTGAAAGTATAGGCCGATACGAGCGAGGAAAATTCAACCGGGGAAATTTCAAAGACCCGCATGAAGCGGGGACCCAGTGGCATCATGATTACGAAATCCATGATGTGAGCAATCTGGATGGCGGCCAGAATCAAAACATAGAGTTTTTCTTTCCGGAGAATCGCTTTAAATTCAGGATCAGTGGTTTCCGTCATCGGGATTCTTCAAGACCTGTGACATCAGTAATTTTTGAGCTGTCATCATCAAGAGTTTCCAGTGAGGCGATCGCATGCACGCAATGATCAACCATGGAAACAGCAGCAGGCCTGTGATTCCCCGAATTCTTGACGCCTCCGAATGGAAGTCGCGCAGTGGCTCCTACGGTAGAGCGGTTTAGATTAATGAGACCAGACTCAATATCCCGGACGCACATTTCGTAAACACTCTGATCCCGGGTGAAGACGGAAGCTGCCAGCCCATAAGGTGTGCTGTTGGCAATTTTTATTGCTTCTTCAATGTCGTCGTAGGGAATGAAGAAACAGTTTGGCCCGAAGATCTCTTCCTGGATGAATTTCCCGGTAAGATCCGGCTTCTTCATATAATGGATTGACGGAGATACGTAGTGACCCTGGAAACCGACGTCGAGCTTTCTCGGTTTCACGATTTCTTCGGCACCCTCTTTCACGCCGTGGGCGCAGAAATCAAAATACAACTTCTCGGCCGCTTCATCGATGAGTGGCCCCATGAATGCTTCAGGCTTAGAAAAGGTCGGATGGCCCACGCGGATTCTCTCTGTGACTTTTCTGAATTCCTCAATGAACTGCTGCTCAATTTTCCGGTGAACAAGGATCATCGAAGTTGAGGTACATCTTTGACCAGTCGTGAGAAATGCTGCTCTCAGAAGTTCCGGCAGAGTATGTGAAAAGTTTGTATCGTGATGAATGATAGTGGAGTTCTTTCCACCCAGCTCAAGGGCCACCAGCTTATCGAGATCCTTCCAGGTATTCTCGAGGATCCGCATTCCCACCTGGCGGGAGCCGGTGAAGAAGATTCCCTTCATTCTCTTGTCCCCGGTAATCCGCGAAGCGGTCACGGCGGTGCCATTGATGAAGTTCACAACTCCTGGAGGGAAGCCGGCCTCATGCAAGCAATCCACCATCAGCTGGGCCGAGTAGATCGTTTTCTCCGATGGCTTGAAGACCACGGAATTTCCGGCCAGAAGAGCAGAGAGAATCTGTCCATTGGCCAGGTGGCACGGGAAATTAAATGGGCCAATGACAAAAGTCGGACCGAGTGGCTTGTACACCACATGGCCATCGATTTTCGGCATGACGTCTTTGATGGTCTTTTGTCTTATTCTTTCGAGAGAGTCGGTGATGGTGACCGTGACTTTCGAATCAAGGGCCGCGGCTTCAGTCAGCGCTTCCCAGTAAGGTTTACCCACTTCAAGGGCCAGGGCTTCTGCGATCTGATTTTTCTTTGTGCGAACAATTTCCTGATATTTCTTCAGGCACTTGATCCGGTCTTCCAGAGAAGTCTTTCTCCACGTCTCATAACCACTCACTGCTGCTGCAATAACTGGCTCGATATGATCGTAAGAAACTTTCGCGTCCCAAAGGGTAACGGACAAGTCCGCGGGACATTTCTTATTAATGGTTTCATCCGACTTCGCCGGCATGATCCAGCGGCCGTTAATGTAATCGCCTTTCAGCTGCATGTTTGACATGGGATTATCCTTGGGAAAGATGAGCTATCTTACTCTTTTTCACCCGATTATCCCACAATAACATAGAGAGTTAACAGCCTTCATCTACCCCTTTCATGCCGCTTCTGTTAAAGTCTGGCCAAGGAGTTTTTATGGCCAAAACTTTAGCGTCTTTGTTGGATAAGATGTGGAACGACTACGTAGGAATCAATCCCCTGGCAAAGAAGATCGCGGATCTTCTCAAGGCGGAAGGTGAAGTGATCCAGAATGATCATATCGCTCTCCGGACATTTAACCACCCGCGCTTGGGGGTCGACGTCATCGCCCAGCCTTTCCTGGATTCCGGATATTCCTATGAAGGTGATTATCATTTCCCGGAAAAGAAGTTGTACGCCAAACACTACGAGCACCCGGATGAAACCCTGCCAAAGATTTTTATCTCTGAACTGAAGCTGGAAGAATTCTCTCCTGCTCTTCAGGGTATGGTAAATCGATTAGTTTCGCAGATTCCTGAAGGACGCGAAGAAGATTTTGATTTTTGTTCCCAGGGAAGGCCCTGGAAAGTTTCCATCACAGAGTACAACGAACTTCTGAGAGAGTCGGATTACGCCGCGTGGGTGGCCGCATTTGGATACCGCCCGAATCACTTCACTGTCTTCATTAATGGGCTGAAGAAGTTTTCGGATATCAAAGTCCTGAATGAATGGCTGAAAAAGGCGGGCTTTCAGCTCAATGCCAGCGGGGGAGAAGTGAAGGGAACGCCGGAAGTGTTCCTCGAACAAACAGCTACCCTCGCTAATAACATCGAAGTCACATTTGATGACGGCAAGCTTACGATTCCTGCCTGTTATTATGAATTCGCGAAACGCTATCCCATGAAGAACGGGAAACTCTATCAGGGTTTTGTGGCGACAAGTGCGGATAAGATTTTTGAATCAACCAACAAGGGTCAATAGTTAGAAGCTTTTCCCGAATCCCAAAGACCAGACGGTGGCCTCACGATCGACGTACTTTCCGAACTCGGTGGTGATGTACCATTTATCAAACTGCCAGCGTGAGTAGAGAGCGGTGGCCACTGAAATTGCTGATTCGGATTCAATTGAGATCCCCGGTGTCGGAGGATTTGTCAGTCGCTGGATATTATAGACTACCGGAATTTTGAAACCGATGCGGGATTTGGAACTCGATACAATGAGCGAGGCTCCTGGCCCGAATTTAAAACCATAGGCCGACACATTCGACTGCTGATACTGAACAGTTGCCCCGGACGAATCCGCAGAAACTCCACCTGAACCATAAAAAGCGCAGCCATCGAAATACCAGTGATAAGTTGCGTTCTCGTATCCGAGATCTCCGCCGAGACAAAAGCCTTTATTAGTAACGATCAGGTTTTTCGAGATCCCGGGACCGGTCAATTGGGATTCCTGTTGCCAGGAGAGATACTGGAAATACCAGCTCTTCGAGAATTTATAGACCTTGTTCTGAAGCATCAGGATATGGGCCATGATCTTATCATTGAGCTTGTCCACTTTACCTTCGCGGAACTCAAGTTCAGAGAGGATCTTCGCGAACATCAGGTAATGCTCGTGATCTTTTTTGATGAGCTGGGAATTATCCTCGTAGCCGAGGATCACCTGACCATAGGCATTCATGAGATTCCAGTAAAGAACCTTGAGCGCTTCCGGATATTGATCCGAATCAATGGTGTCACCCTTCCTGATCTGAATCAGAAGTCTTTTATGATAGCGCTGAAATTCTTTTTTGATCAGGCGAACGTTCAGCTTGATATCCTGGCGATAGAAACCCAGGCGTCTCAATGAGTACGAAATAAGAATTAGTTCTTTCTTACTGTAGTTCCGGGAAGGATTGTCCTGATAAATGCGGTGAACACCGGCGTAATCCTTTCGCTTGAACTCATCCGTGATGTCGGAAGCCATTGCCGGGAGAATGAAAAGAATAAAAATCAGAATGAATCTTGTTACAACCATACGTGGGCCTGCAAGAGATACATCCATGAATCTTTATTGGAAGAATCAGGAGCGAAGTTTCGGGTGTTATAAACATCCGCGCGGAATTCCAGTCGCTGAATCGGGAAGAACTGAACGCCCGGACCCCATCTTACGAAGTAAGGTTCTTTTTCGATATTGTCCTGGTAGTACTCGACATTGGTGAAGAAATAAACTCCCCGCCAGGGACGAAGATAAGTCTGAAGGAGGGCAAAGCGTGAAGTCTTATCAAAGAAGCTCGCATCAGCGGTGCGTTTCGTCTGACCGATCTCAGCGAGGAGGGCCGATCCTTCTTTCAGGTTCCAGCGACCGTGGCCGGAAAAGGAAAGAAGTTGCAGGTAGTTGTTGGAGGATTGCATGACTGAAGCACCAAGGCGATGAACATCGGCAACCGTTCTCTCGAACATGAAGCTTCCACCTTTCATGCGGACATCTTCACTCTGGGACATGTTTCCGGCAAATCCGTGCAGGAAGAATTCAGTTTTTTCTCCCAGGTAGTGTCCCATCACCCCGTGAACCTGATCGTTCATGGTAACCTGAGGAGTCGTGCGGTTAACGAGAATGTGTTCGATCACGCGGAGACCGTAGGCCTTGTCCATGAGTCCGGCGTAGACTCCGAACTTCGGAGTGAACCTGAAACCGACGTAATGCTCGCGGCTTCTCCACTCATCCATGTCTTCTTCCGTACCGGTTGGTTTCGGAGAGTATCCATAGTTGATGACAGTCACGAAGCGATCAGAAGGGGACTTGATGATGAGGCGTGCATCGGCCTGCATGTTAATCCACTGCTTGGCCTCGGAATTTGATGAACCCGGATTTCTTACGAGCTGAAAGCCGCGATAGTTAATCTGCGTCCTGATATAATTCTGTTTCGGTTTCCGGAAAAGAAAGCCGGAAGTGTAAGCGATCTTTTCTTCGTTCCAGCTCTCGGGATAAAGGGCCCCGGAAGAAATCGCCGTTGCGGCCACGGCGCGGCCGTAATCTGTGAGGGGGCCGTTTCCTGCCGGATTGTAATGGCAATTGAGGCAAGTCGTATATCCGTGGCCGATAAAGTTCGGGTAGGCCCAGGATTTAGCGGAAACCAGAATGAGAAGAGCTAAGAAAAGGAATAACTTCATGGGATGTTTGTTACCCAATCTACCAGGTCCTGGTATTCGTCATTGGGAAGAGGCCCCATCCCCAGTGGCATATTGGAATCAGTGCTACCGTGATTGATGATCCGGAAAATAAGACGCGAACCATCCGGATCGCCTTTTACGACTAAGCCCTCATTGATCCAGTCCTGTTCACGGGTGTACCCGGCCCAGGCATTGTGAACGCCTGATGAGTGACAGTTGGTACAACGCTGCTGAAGGATATAGTAGGCAGGCGTAAAATCAGAACTTCCTGTGAGATCCACTTCGCTGAAGCGTTCTTTATCATTGGAGTTCGAATTATAATCCTGGCACCCGATGAGAAAGAGTCCCAGGAAAAGCGAAGCTAAATTCATTTCGTCCTGAAAGGAAGAATCGCTTCCACTTTAACCGTGTCTTCAACACCTACGCCGAGATATTCAGCTTTTGACAGTCCGAATTGAGAAGCTTTCACGACGAACTTTGCCTGAACTTCTTCGCCGGCAACCTTATAAGCGATGGCGATTGGCTTTTTCACGCCGTTAATTTCCAGATTAGCAGTCGCCTTACCATTCGTTGCCCGAAGGTCAGTCA
>JAKFFP010000195.1:0-9394 GCA_036675045.1 Bacteriovoracales bacterium
AAGGCACTGGGATATCCGGTCCTCCCGGCGATTTTTATCATTCTCGGGGTATTACTTTTAATTAATACGGTCATCACGAGTCCGAAATCGACCGCCATTGGTTTGACGTTTATCCTCTCGGGGATACCGGTTTTTTATTTCTTCAAAAAGAGCGTTACAACTTCTCCAAACCGAAGTTAAAATTTTTATAAGACTAATTTAATAAGGAGTATGCATGCTAGAGACCTTAGAGAAGGTTACTGGTGATTTCGTGGGTATCGTCTGGGGTGTTCCCCTGGTGGCACTTCTCGTGGGATCCGGGATTTTCTTCACTATCTATTTCGGTTTTCCTCAACTGCGCTTCTTCGGACACGCAATCAAGATCATCATGGGGAAATACGACAATCCGGAAGACAAGGGTGAGATCTCTCACTTTCAGGCACTTTGTTCTGCTCTATCCGCAACAGTAGGTCTCGGAAATATCGCGGGTGTAGCAGTGGCCGTGGCCATTGGTGGTCCGGGTGCTGTGTTCTGGTTATGGGTAGCTGGCTTCATCGGAATGTGTACCAAGTTCACAGAAGTCGTTCTTTCTTTGAAATATCGTGAAGTGACCCCGGCAGGAGTTGTTCACGGTGGACCGATGTTCGTGATCAAGAACGCTCTTGCGAAAAAATATTATCCCGTGGCCTGGATCTACGCTTTCTTCGTCGTTCTTTCATCATTCGGTGCTGGTAACATGTTCCAGTCCAACCAGATGGCGTCAGTAATTAAAGCATCCATGGGCATGCCGGAATGGGCTTCAGGTTTAATCTTCTGCGTAGGTGCAGCTCTTATTCTCGTAGGTGGAATTAAGCGTATCGGTCAGGTCACTGAGAAGATGGTTCCGGCAATGGTCGGTCTCTATCTTTTCGGAGCGATCTGGATCCTCATCGCCCGCTACGACATGATTCCAAATATGTTTGTTGAAATCTTTACCGGCGCATTTGCTGGTACAGCAGCTGTCGGTGGATTTGCCGGTGCTGCTTTTAAAGATGTTCTCATCATGGGTATCCGTCGCGCGACGTTTTCGAACGAAGCCGGTATGGGTTCCGCAGCGATGGCCCACTCTGCAGCGAAATCAACTCCGATCCAGGAAGGGATCGTTGCTCTTCTTGAGCCATTCATCGACACCATCGTCGTTTGTACCATCACTGCCATTGCTCTTCTCCTTACAGGCGCATGGCATGCTCCAGGTGTAGAAGCTGGTTCAGTCATGACTTCATTCGCGTTTGAATCAGTCATGGGACCTTGGGGTAAATGGATTGTGACAGCGACAGTAACTCTGTTCGCTTTCTCAACGATGATCTCCTGGTCATACTATGGTGAACAGGGTGTAACGTTCATCTTCGGTGATAAATGGATTCCAGCTTATCGTTACGTGTTTATCGCTTTCATCTTCATCGGCGCAATTGCTCAACTGAATCTCGTTCTGAATATTTCAGACGCAGTTTACGGGCTTCTTGCTCTTCCGAACATGATGGCGTGTTACATGCTTCTTCCGAAAGTGAAGGAAGCCCTGGTTGAATACACCGCCAAGCTCAAGGCCGGACAGATCAAGCAGTACAAGTAGTCATCCTCCAAAAGGGCCCCGAAAGGGGCCTTTTTTATTGACATAGCACTCAAATTTCTTATTCTGCCCTTGCTGGGTTCTCTCATTCCGGGAGAAGTATCGAATGATAGGGTCGTCATTCATATGGTGACCTATGCTTACTTATCTTGAAGAGATGACCGGCGCGTTCGTTGGAATCGTCTGGGGCCTTCCCCTCGTTCTCACTCTTTGTTTTTCAGGAATTTTCTTTACCCTTTATTTTGGCTTTCCTCAGTTGAGATTTTTCAAGCACGCCATTGAAGTGGTGTCCGGAAAATACACTGATCCAACAAGTAAGGGTGAAATTTCCAGTTTTCAGGCCCTCTGCTCCGCTCTCTCGGCCACGGTCGGTTTGGGAAATATCGCCGGTGTCGCTGTTGCTGTTTCTCTCGGCGGACCGGGTGCCGTTTTCTGGTTATGGGTCGCGGGCTTCATCGGCATGTGTACCAAATTTACCGAAGTCGTTCTTTCCCTCAAATACCGCAACGTCACCGACAAGGGCACCGTTCACGGGGGCCCGATGTTTGTGATCAAGAACGCCCTTTCCAAGAAGTTTTATCCGATGGCATGGCTGTATGCCTTCTTCGTCGTCCTCTCATCCTTTGGTGCCGGAAATATGTTCCAGTCAAATCAGATGGCATCAGTACTTAAGGATTCTGCGGGCATTCCTGAATGGGCTTCGGGTCTGGTGTTCTGCGTGGGAGCTTTTCTCATTCTCATCGGAGGCATCAAGCGCATCGGCCAGGTCACCGAGAAATTGGTTCCGGGAATGGTGGGCCTTTATCTTTTCGGCGCAATCTGGATTCTCATCGCCCGCTACGACATGATTCCCTCCATGTTCATGGAGATTTTCTCCGGAGCATTTTCCGGAACTGCCGCGGTCGGTGGTTTTGCGGGTGTCGCTTTTAAAGACGTGATCATCATGGGTATCCGTCGTGCTACATTCTCAAATGAAGCTGGTATGGGATCAGCCGCCATGGCCCACTCGGCGGCCAAAACCACTCCCATCCAGGAGGGCATCGTTGCTCTTCTTGAGCCTTTCATCGACACCATTATCGTTTGTTCCATCACCGCCATCGCTCTTCTTCTCACGGGTGCTTGGCACGCCGAAGGTGTTGAAGCGGGATCGGTCATGACCTCGTATGCTTTTGAAACGGTCATGGGCCCGGCCGGTAAATGGATTGTTACTTCCACGGTAACTCTCTTTGCTTTCTCGACCATGATTTCCTGGTCTTACTATGGCGAGCAGGGAGTAACTTTCCTCTTCGGAGATAAATTCATTCCGGCCTATCGCTACGTCTTCATCGTATTTATTTTTATCGGCGCCATTTCCCAACTGAACCTTGTCCTCAATATCTCGGATGCGGTTTACGGTCTTCTGGCGATACCAAATATCATGGCCTGTTACCTTCTTCTGCCGAAGGTGAAAGAGGCATTGAATGAATACACGGTGAAGTTAAAGGCGGGAGAGATTAAAAGATTTAAGTAAAAAAAAAGGCCCGCTTACGCGGGCCTTTTTTTTTAGGAATTATCTGAGGGTCGGAGTAAGTGCCATCGGGATAACGACATTCTTATCGACGTCGGAACGATTCTGAACCATATCGCGAACCATAGTTCTCGCGCGAGAAATCGCTTCTTCAATCTTCATTGATTTCGTGAGCTCGCCCGCTGTTCTGGCGCGCTCTGGATTCACGATACCACTTGCGGCAACTTTCTCTGAAAGGAATGCTTTCACATCCACAGTCCCCATGAGGATCTTTCTGATGTCCCCGGGAGTAAGAGACGGGTTAGCATCTTTTACTTCAGCTGCAACGTTGGCCACGTAAGGAGAGGCCTGGCTGGTTCCGGAAACTTTAAGATAGTTACCTGCACCTGGAATAGCTGAATCAATCAGCATGCCGGGAGCGGCGATATCCACCATCTTCGTGCCGAAGTTAGAGAATGGTGCCCAGAATTCATTCTTATAAGTAGCACCAACTGTGATCACGTTGTCGGCCTTGATGTTCGCCGGAGACGTGCCGTAGGTGTCGTTACTCATGCCATCGTTACCGGCAGCAAAAACAAAAAGCGTTTTCGGAGCAGCACCAACAAATGACTGTCCATGTTTTACCATGGCGCTGATGAGCATGTGAGCGGCCTTATCCGAATCCTCTGCCGTTGGTTTTTTAAAGAAGAGAATCTTGTAAGCATTGTCCGTAATAACTTTTACGTTCTTGAAGCCTGTTCCGAATGAACCGTTAGCAATGTCAGCTTTGTGGAAGTCAGCGAGACGGGCAATTTCTGTAAGCTGCCCCATCTGTGCCATGGCCAGCTGGTCGAACATGCTCGCGAGGATTTCCCAGCGATCAATATTAGATGACTTTTGTCCGCGAAGACGATCCATGAAAGGTTTAACTTCCGTCGGGATGAGCTTGATTCCCATCGCCGTGTTCTGAGTTCCGCGGATCGCGATACCAGCGACGTGAGTTCCGTGAACGAAGTTACCGAACTTGCCCATCTCTTTGATGAACTTAGGATCAGCAATTTTCGCTTTCATCCATGCAATTTCTTCTTCAGTTGCCTGACCAAGAAAGCGCTTGCCCTGGATGTCGAAGAACTTCGAACAATCCGGAGAAAAAGTTCCCAGATAGCTGTAGTCGATAATCTGGCCGTTCTGTTCAGCGAAGTTCCAGCCATGGACATCGTCCTGGTAGCCGTTACCATCGTTGTCACGACGATCAAAAATTTCGTTGGTGTTGGTCCAGAGATTCGGCACGATCATCTCGTGCTTGTAATCGAGACCAGAGTCGATAACTGCGATTGTGGCCGCTTGCGCTGAAAATGCAGACGCGAGTATGGCAATTGAAATCCATTTCATAGAGGCTCCTTATCCATAAGGACATCGTTAATTAGGAAAATTGTCCTTTTTCCGCTTACTGCCTGACAATAAAAAAGGCCCCGCATAAGCAGGGCCGTAAGAGAAAGTTGGAAATGGGGAGATTAGAGGTTCTGAAGCGCCTTGATGTTGGTGATGTAGGTCACATCTTCGCCACGACAATCGTCGTTAGCGCATCTGTTAGAAATCATACAGCCGCGTGATGACTGAACATAGTCATTTTCGCCACGAACGAGGATCCCTTCTACTTCACCAGTGCGGTGGTTAAATACAGCTGAACCAGAGTTTCCGCCGTAAGTATCGAGGTTAGCTACGAAAAACTTCCCTGCGTGAGAGCGAACCTTAGCACCGTCAGCAATCTTCGTAGGTAGACCTGATGGATGGCCAATCACAACAACGCTGTCACCTACGGCCACTCTGCCTGATTTACGGAAAGCGAGTGGACGGCGATTTGTCACTTTACGATCGAGTTGAATCACTGCGAAATCATCTTTTGAGAATTGATCGAGGGAACGGGCAATGATACGCGAACAAGAATAAACGTCCGAAGATTCAACTTTCATAGAAGTCTGTTTCTCAGAATCCATCTTATAGTCAAATACCCATTTGTTGCTGGCGCAATCAGCTTCCGACTTAATGCAGTGTCCTGCAGTCACCAGAACATTTTCTGAGACGAGAAAGCCTGAACAATTGGCAGCTGTCATCTGAGAAGCGAAGCGCTCTTCAGCACAGATTCCGCGAGATTCAAGTGTCTCACCTTTGATGGTGGCAACCCCTGAAGCAATCGTGATTTTTGTATTGGCGATCATAGCCGCAGTCGATTTTGAAAGCTCCACCATAGGAGAATCCGTGCTTTCGAAAACGTCCTTACGGTTGTCCTCTCCGTAGATCACATCCATGCTTGGGGCGGTCGCGAAGACCTGAGTTGAAAGGCAAAGGGATACGAGTATGAGCTTATTCATGGGGGGAATTCCTTTTCCAATTAATTGGAGTGACCTCGACCATGAGATTGAATAAAAATGGAGAAAATTAGTAAAGTAAAAGTTTCTTACAAATTTGCTACAGTATTAGTCAGCGAAAATGTCGGGATGTGTGAGAAGCACCACGCGCGGCCATCTGGATCGATGAGTCGGCAGATTTTTGCGTCGAGAGTTTCCACCTGAAAGACGCTTTCACCCTTCCGGTACGTGAAAAACGAAATCTTATTAACCAGGGATTTATATTCATCCGGATCCAGGGCAAAACGGATAAGAAGATTTTTATGTTGTGGAGCAATATCTGATTTTCTGATCTCCAGAAAATTTCCCTGAAGCTCAAGATGCATGGAATGGTCATCAAGGTAAGCAAGCTCGAGTTCAAGCACCTCCGTCAAAAACGACAGATAGTCTTCAAAGTGAGTGGTTTCGAGAGTGAGACCCAGAAGCTTCATGCTCTCATTATATGTCGAAAGTTTTGACAGGTGCAAAGGATACAAAGATCAAAAACCTTTATAGAGGGCAATAGTTGGCACGGTTATCGCTAAAGAAGGGAAACCATTCAGGAGTCTTTATGAAATTCTTATTCCTCTTTGCCCTGATTCCGCAGTTCGCTTTTGCGGGGTCGATCTTTCTCACCCTGAGTGCTGAGCAGGGCCTCTCCAAGCTGAAACTCCCGGGAGAAGTGCTCTTTGAATCCACCAATGTTTTTTGCGAAGAAAGGGGTCTCACGCCCCAGCCGTGGTCGGCGCCGAGAAAACAAAAGTTTGTCCCTAAGGTCATCTCACTCTCCGGCAATACGGTGGTTCTTGAGATCTCCACCGAAACTAAAAACCAGGGAATCTGCAGATATAAATTCTCAGGATACTCTGTCTGGAGTGATGACAGTGCTTTCTTCATTTCGCTCGAAGCTGCCAACAAAAGTAATATGTCAGGCAAAGATGCCCAGGATCTCGAGCTGACTTCAAACGAGAACTCACTCTACTCAGTAGACTGCGCTTCTAAGAAAAACTTCCAGCGCTCCTGCTCCTTATTCAAGGATGGCGTAAAGAAGGGCCACAAGAGCGGCAATGGTTCAAGACTCATGATCGATATGAAGAGACTTGAAGCTCAGAAAGAAATCCGTCCCTCGATCGAATTCAAACAAAGCCAAGAATAAGGTTCCAAGAATAAGGTTCCAGCATACTTTGCTGGAACCCGTTTCTAAGTCACCGGAATTTCTCTCACATTTGAGATAATTACCTTTTTTTCGAACCATATCCCCTTCCTTTCCGTCTTATGATTAAGGAAACAAGGAGATTTCATGAAAACAGCACTTCTATTCATGGTTCTGATGGTGTCACAGGCCTTCGCCATGGGCGGCAAGGGTGACGGACAAAAGCGCGGGGAACACTTTAAGAAAGAACTGAATCTTTCTGACGAGCAGGTGGAAAAGTTCCGTGAACTGAAAAAGAATCGCGGTGAAATGAAAGAACTTAAGTCGAAATTCAAAGAAAGTAAGAAGGCCTTCCGGGAAGCGATGAAAAAGCCGGCGAGCACTCCCGCGGAACTTCAGTCAAAATTTGATGCCTTCATGAAGCTCCGGGATGAATTTCAGAGAAAGAGATTTGCTCACATGCTGGAAAAGCGCGCCATCCTCACTCCGGAACAGATTGTGAAATTCAACGAAATGAAGGGCAAGTGGCGCGAAGGCAAGAAAGGAAAAAAAGGGAAACGTAGCGAATGGTAATTTTCCGGACCTCGGAAGAAGAATTCCAGGCGCTGTATCAGTCTCACGGGAAGAAGATAAAGCGCGCCATCGAAGGGATGACCGGAAGTGAAGCTGTGGCCCAGGAACTTACGCACGAAGCGTTTCTAAAGGCCTGGACCCAGCTTCCCTATTTCATGCGGAAAAGTAAGCTCTCGACCTGGCTCTACCAAATTGCGATCAACACCGCCCGCGATTATTTAAGAAGCCACCGTCGTGCCCCAGCCGTCGAAGAAGATTATGTGGAGCTCCTATCACCGGAAAGAAGAGCGGTCCGGGAGGGCCTTCTGGAAATGGACGCAGACGAAAGAGAAATTCTGGTCCTTCATTATTACGAAGGCCAGAGTGTGGAAGAGATGGCGGGAATTTTATCAGTCCCTTCGGGCACGGTGAAATCGAGATTGTTTGAGGCGCGGAAAGGCCTGAGAGATAAATTATTGAAGAAAGGATTCGATGTATGAGTGATACATTTGAAAGCTTCATGAAAAAAAATGTCCCTCAGGCGGCGGGGTCTCTGCGAGCTCTTGAGCTACCTGAAAAAAAGAACTGGATGACCGGTATCGCTGCATCCGGATTATTAGTGGCCTCTCTTTCTGTCCTGATGGTGAATCAGCATCTGAAATACGAGGCGCTGGTTCAGGCAGAAGAGGCCCTCGACGCAAGCTTTGAGGATGAATTTCCGGAAGAGTATCAGGATGTGAACGAAATTCTGGAAGACATGTAAGGCAGGGTGAAACTACAGAAGCTCCGGTCGGTGAGTCCTTATCCAAAGTTCACCCGTCATATTCGCCAGCACTTCACTCAGAACCTGGATATGTTTCTGATCGAGTTCTTCTCTCTGAGTAAGTTCCAATCCAAACTTCTTTCTTAGAAAAGACTTCCGCGAAAAACCTATCAGCCATCTTTCATGTCTCACTCGCTTCTGGAGCTCACCCATGTTCTCCAGGATCATCCAGTTTTCTTCATAGGTTTTGGAAAAACCCAGGCACGGATCAAAGATGACTCTGGGATGCTTATACTTGAGAAAAAATTCCGTCAGATCATCCAGTGTAGTTCCGGTAGCGTAATCCATATGTCTTCCCGTGAGGTCTCTCGAGGGAACAAGATTATGGCAGAGGACATAATGGAAAGTTGAATCCAGTGAGAGAAAATTCTCCACATGCTCATCAAACTTTCCCGAGACATCGTTCCAGATGAGATTCTTCCGGAATGAAGACATGCGGAAGATCGTTTCCGGATGATAGGTATCAATTGAGAGGAGAGGAACTTTCAGAAGTTCCGGCAAATGAGGCTCAAGTCTTGCCCACTCTAAATCGGGAGAAATGGAAGCATTCATGGGCGCCGTGGATTCAGCACCCACATCCCACGCATCGGCGGATGAATTCATTCGGGAAAGATCGAACTCTCCCCCATCGGAAAAAGAATTGGGGGTGATATTCATCACCCCCATTCGTTTCATATTAAGCTGGAGTTGGTTTGGCACCGAAGATACCGCCACCTGTGACAGGTGCTGAAGCGGTTCCGGCAGGAGGAGTTGTCGTATCAGTTGGCTTCTTGGTCATTTCGGGCTTCCCGATGTCCTTACCGTCCACGATATCCTTGATCTGTTCAGCATCGAGAGTTTCCCACAGGACGAGAGCTTCCGCCACACGGTGGAGGGCCTCGATATTTTTCTGAAGGATGGTCTTTGCGATGTCGTAGTTCTTCTGAACGAAGTGAGCGATCTCGGTGTCGATCTTACGGGATGTTTCATCCGAGAAGGAAACAGACTCTCCACCGTACATCATGCCCTGATTCTGTTTTGTGTAATTGATAGGTCCGAGCTTATCAGACATACCCCAGTTACAGACCATATTGCGGGCGATGTCGGTCGCGCGCTCGATATCGTTAGAAGCACCATTGGTCATTTCGCCGTAAACGATTTCTTCAGCAACTCGTCCACCCATGAGGAAGGAAATGAAATTCTCGCCTTTCTCCTTCGAGAGATTGAGCATGTCTTCATTCGGAAGAGTCATCGTCACACCCAGGGCCTGGCCGCGAGGGATGATGGAAACTTTGTGAATAGGATCCGTGTAAGGGAGATTCATTCCCACGAGAGTGTGTCCAGCTTCGTGATAAGCAGTGAGACGCTTCTCTTTCTCAGAAATCATCATCGACTTACGGGCAACACCCATCATCACTTTATCTTTCGC
>JAKFFP010000193.1:0-9389 GCA_036675045.1 Bacteriovoracales bacterium
CTTCTTTGAAAGAACTTTTCCATTCGATACTCACCACCTGGGCGCTCGAGCGAAAGATCTCCTGTGAACTCTTCCATGCTCCGGGACGATTCATTCAGGCACTTCGGGCGGGTGATCTTTCTCCTGACGAAGACCCCCTCTGGGAAATCCTTCGGTCATCCGGAGTCCTCAGTCACTGGTACCCGGCCACTTCTCATAAAGGAGGAGTCTCTGTTAAGGAACTGGTGAAATGGGCGGAAGTCGTTCGGTCACGCCTTAAGAAATTCGGCCATATTCTGGGCGAGCTAGAAGCCCGACCGATATCTGAAGAAGGGGTGGCCCATCTCCGGAAAAATCCTCTTTATTCTGGCATAAGATGGGTTGGGGTAGGTGATAAACACTGGATTCCGGATGACAATGGTGCCGGTATAATTATAAAGATTAAAAAATTGGGATGGGATTAATTCCCGTGATATCTTTACCTAAATAGTGAGATTGAAATGGCAAACGACAAAGATAAAACAAAGTCTGATCCGGAACCGAAGAAAAAGTACGTGAAGCCCGTTTTGGTGGTCAAATCGATCGAGAACTTCATCGGAACAGACGTTTCCGTTTTCGCCAATTACGGCAGCTATCAGGGATCCTAGTTCATTGGGATTTTTATCTCGGATTAATCCCTCTGTCGCTGACAGGATTCTATACAGCTTTACCTTTTGTTTTTGCCTTCTCCTTTTCCTTTCATATTCAGACTACTTCGCCCCTGATTCTCTTTTTCCGCTGGATCTTCAGCTCAGTTTTCACGCCTGGTCATCATGGGCAAAGATTTTCTGGCTGCGAAGTGAGTTCCTTTTCATTACTGTTCTCATGTTAAGTGCCTGGGGTGTTTACCGTGGGGCCTCGTGGAAAGTTTCTCTCGGACTGGCTTTTTTCATGTCCCTGATCTTCCATCGCAACATCCTCATCATGGACCTCGGGGATACTTTTTTTGTCATCCTTCTGTTGTGGCACTCGCTGATCCTCGGAGGAGAAGGAAAATCCTTCAAGTGGGTGAAACGCGCTTTCATTTTCCAGATCGCCGTCATGTACCTACAAAATGGGATTTTCCGTATCGTTCCGATCTGGACTGAATGGGGGACAGCGCTGAATCTTCTCTGGAGCTTTCCGGGTCTTGCGCGGGAATGGGTATTACCCTTCGGCCAGGACTGGAATTTCGAAATACTGTCGCGGATCACACCATTCTTTGAGATCGGGTTCGGGCTTCTCCTGTTTACGCCATGGAAATTATTTGCGGTAATTTTCTTTCTCTTTTATCAGATCGTCGCCACCGCAACTTTCAATGTTGGCTTCTACCACCCCGTGATGTTTTGCTGGTGGCTCATATTCCTGAGCCTTGATAATCGAAACACTGGGGATAAGAAGTGGGGGATTCCTGCGGTATTAGCGCTCCTCTGGTGCTTCTCCATTGCTGTTCAGTCAGTAGTGTACCTTTCGGGCCTGCGGTTTCCGAAGAAGCTCGATCAGGTCCTGATGGTTTACTACATGCGCCAGCACTGGTCGATGTTTGCTGACGCCCGGGACCGGATTCCGCTCTACTCTTTCAATTGCTACCGGGAAGCAAATGAAATTCCCTGCGGGCCTCAAATTGACTATTTCACTCACCGGGAGAAATGGGAGGAGCCTCACATGAACGTCCTGGACAAGCTCGCCCTGCGGCCACATTTATTTTTTCTCCGTCAGCCGCTGGTTAAGCACTTGTGCCAGATTCAACCCTCGGCCGATGAGATTAAAATCCATCTGCGCATTAAAGAAATTGATTCTCAATCGCTTGCAGTCAAGGGGTATACTGCTGTTGATTTCGAAGTTGATCCTCATTGTCCAGGTAAGGTGGCTCGATGAAAAAGATGTTTATTATTGTTCTGATGTTAGTTCCGCTCATGGGTAAGGCGCGAATCGAAGAAAAGTGCGCCGAAGAATTAAAAAAATCAGAATGTGGATCGCTCAAGGGGCGTCAGCGCATGGGCTGCCTGAAAAGCTTAAAGGTTAAGAGCGAGATCTGTAGGAAAGAAATGCAAATTGAAGAGAAGCTATTCCGGCAGCTCGGAAAGCCGTGTTTCAACGATATTCAACTTCTCTGTAAGCCCTATGGTCGAAACGACCTTGAGACCTGCTTATTCAATGAGCAGGAACGTTTTTTCGGTGAATGTAAAAAACTCGTCATTCAGCTTCTGAGGTTTAGGAACACTCCCTGATACTCCAACTTCATTACGCTTAAAAAAAAAGCCACCGCGAGGGTGGCTTTTTTATTTTAAATTTAAAGATGGCGGGAGAGACGGGACTCGAACCCGCGGCCTTCTGCGTGACAGGCAGACGTTATAACCAACTTAACTACTCCCCCGGAGCTGTAAATGTTCACCAAATATAAAGACCTACCCCGTTATCGTCAAGCCAAATCCATGGAAAAATACTGATTTCGGGGCGCAGCATATGTTATCATTTGTCCACTCAAAGGATTGAAATGAAATCTGTTTTCATCACCGGTGGAACCACCGGAATCGGTGCTGAGCTCGCCAAATATTACGTAGAGAAAGGCTGGAAAGTCGGAGTCTGCGGGCGGGATAAGCTGAAATACGATGAGAGTTTTGCGTTGATTAAAGACAGTGTTGCCTTCTACCAGGTTGATGTCTCCAATCGGGATGAAGTAAAAAAGGCCATCCGTGATTTTTCTTCTGTCATCGGGCTCGATCTTCTCATCGCAAACGCCGGCATTGGATACAAGTTCAAAACCAAAGTTCCTGATTTCGAATTCAGCTATAAAATGGTTCACGTGAACCTTCTGGGTGTGATGTACGCCTTTGAGGCAGCCCTGGATGTGATGATTCCCAGATCAAAGGGTCAGCTCGTCGCCGTTGCCAGCATCGCCGGTTATAACGGTCTTCCGGGAGTATCCGCTTATAGTGCCACCAAGTCGGCGGTACAGAAATACTGCGAATCCCTTCACCTCGATCTGCGACAGTTCAATATCAATGTGACGACGATCAATCCGGGCTTCGTGGATACACCGCTTACGAAAAGCAATCATCACCCGATGCCATTTCTCATGACTTCTCCCAAAGCCGCGCGTCTCATCGGTCGCGCGATCGAAAAAAAGAAAATGACTTATCACTTCCCATTTATGTTCGCGGGTCTGGTGCGAATCATAGGAATTCTTCCGCGCACCTGGTATCGTTTCTTCTTCAGTCTCAAAATGTTCAACTACAGCAAGGATAAATAATGAAAGCTATTCTCCTCCTGATGATTGTTTCCCTTTCCTGTAACGCCGTCTCCCCGGCCAAAAAAGAAACCACCACTAAAACCGTGGAAACGAAAACCACAGAAACAAAGCCAGTTCATCCAGCGCTGAAGAAAGAAGAAGATTGCGATGATAAGGCGAAGAAACCGATTGAGATTAAGCCTGAAACGATCTCACTTGGTGGTGGCAACACGGGCTGTACTCTTCCCGAGTAAGTCAGCAAGAAGCAGAATCAGAACCACACCTGAAATTTCTCACTGATTATTTGCGAGGACGCGAAGATCATCCATATTACCGTGGCCGCAATGCCGTGTCCGAAGATGACCAGCATGAGATCACTTTCCAGAAGTCCTGCGCAGATAAAGAATATGCAAAGGGCGGGGATGAAATTGGAAAATGGAATAGGCAGGGGAAGAGACAGAAAGGCAGCGGCAAACATGATGGTAATCCCGCTCATAATGCGTGGACCGCGGGAACTGATAACCGGATGTTTAAATAAAGAGAGCTTCGATGTGAATTTATCAAACTTCACCGCCGCTTTATGAATCATCATCATTTTGTGATTGGTCAGCCTGATATTCCTCATTCCGCGGGTGAGAAGTGGCTTTCCGTGAATGAGTAGACCAAATCCCTGGAGAAAAACCACGAGCCCGAGAAGGGTTGATACTCCCGGGATCGGAATGGGCTGCATAAAAGGAAGAATCGCTATCAGGGAAACAATCAGCAGGGACTCATCGCCGAGACGGTCGACGATGGAGCCCAGAGTGATCTCAGGGAGATGTTTTACCTCATCAAGAGCATTGATGAGTCTCTCACTCATGCGTGCGTATGTTTTTTGTTGTAGCTAATGGACGACCATAGTGACAGACCGATGAAGGCAGCACCGAGAAGACCGGTGATAACTTCCGGAATGTGGAAGATCGTATTAGCGAACATGATCACGGCCAAAATTCCGATGGCATAAAAAGCTCCGTGCTCGAGGTAACGGTACTCGGCCAGGGTGCCTTTATCTACCAGCATGATGGTAAGACTTCGGACGAACATCGCACCGATGCCGAGACCGATCATAATGATAAAGAGGTTATTCGTGATCGCGAAAGCACCAACCACGCCGTCGAACGAGAATGAAGCATCGAGGACTTCGAGATACAGGAACATGCCCATGCTGGCCTTGTTGAGATCGATGCCAGCTGTTTCATCCGGCGCCTGGAGAAAGGCACCGATTCCATCCACGATGATATAAGTGATAAGTCCCCAGAGACCGCTCACGAGGAAAGTCATGGTTTCATGTTCTTTCTGATAGGTAGAGCAAAGATAAATGGCGACGATGGTAAGACCGATCGAAACCGCTTCAACCCTTCCGAGTTTTGCGATGGGCTTTTCGATGACACTGACCCAGTGAATTTCTTTTCCTTCATCGAAGAAATATTTCAGCGCCACCATCATGAGGAAGGCACCACCATAGGCGGCGATACTCACGTGAGCGTCCAGCATGATCTTTTTGTATTCTTCAGGATGTTTTGCCGCAAGGATAAGGGCATCGATGGGATTGACGTGAGCGGTGACGCCGACCAGGGCGAGAGGGAAAACGAGACGCATACCGAAGACGGCGATCGCGATACCCCAGGTAAGGAATCTGTGCTGCCATAGCGGAGTCATTTTTTTCAGAACGAGCGCATTCACGACAGCGTTATCAAAGGAAAGTGAAACCTCGAGGACACTGAGAACGGTCGCGAGGAATAAAGCAGAGAGAGCTCCGGCGACGGTACCGGTATAGTAGTAACCCACACCGTACGCGCAAAATGCACCGAAAACCGATAACAGGATCGAACCCTTAAAATACTTCATCATCCACAATCTCCTTGATCAATCCCATAATGATCGAAAGTGGACAAATTGGCATTTGAAATCGGCTTTGCTGCAACGAAAAAGGGCCCCGATGGGGCCCTCTGAAATAAGAATATTTTTTTAATCAGTGCCAGGTCAGACTGAGTTCGCGATTTCCTTTCCACGGAAATTCTTTCGGCGTAAGGACAATCGTTTTCACATCTTTAAAATTCGCTTTTGAGGCACAGGTTGTGAATTGATTTTTCCATTCCTGGTAAGCACCATAGGGAGCTACGACCTGACCGCCATGCGGAGTCGAAGCCGGATCACGCTGATTCATTTTCAGAAGGTGATATTGGTTCTGCTGATCAACCCAGGCCACCGTCCAGTTACTAGGTAGGATGTCCGCCTGGCGGGCACCTTTCATTTCGAGATTGATATCGAAACAAACGTCCTGCTTATCCATTCTCTTGGTGGCGTAAGCGAGAACATTTCCGAGGGCGGTAGTGTCATATGCGACCTGAGAAGCATTGGCGGCGGAAGCCGGATGTCTGTCGTGAGAACAGCTCATAATTGCGAATAAACAAATAATACTTAGGATTTTCATGACATCCCTCCTTGGACCATCTTTCAAAATTTTACCATGGGCATAGGAATGAGGGGAGCCGGACACTTTTTCCACAAAAGATGCTCCCCATTATTTGATTAAATTGGTACGAAATGAAAAATCCTTTAGGAGCTCCACAATGATTTCAAAGTTCTTTGCCGCGTTACTCTTTTTGGTTCTCACGACTTCCGCCATGGCGACCAGTATCTCTCTTCTTCACGGGAACAATTTCCGTGACGACCAGGGTTATGAAAAAGAGAGGATCACTTACACCATCGAGCATTTCGGCCTGTGGGAGCTTGGAACAGTCTTTTTCTACTATGACATTACCGATCCTTTTTCCGCCCACAAAAGCGGGAATAGCCAGTTCTTCGGCGGAACCTCTGCCACTCTCAGTTGGTCAAAACTCTTCGGCCTTAATTTTGGAAATGGTTTCCTGCGCGATCTCTCATTCCGCGGAGAATTTGAAAATGGATCGGGTAACGGTCAATTCTCTTTCCGGAATTACTTCTATGGTCTTCAGGCGGATCTGGCGATGCCAGGCTTTGACTTCTTCTCATTCAATACCGTCGTTCGTGATAACCCGCTTGATCCGGGCGTCGGAATCCAGTTAGGTATGTTCTGGCAGATGTCACACGAGTGGAGCCGTTGGAGAAGATTCAAGTTCACTGGATTCGTGGCCGCTTCTCCGTGGGACGGAGACGGTGACCAGGACGGGATTCCTTTCGGTGCTGATGAGAAAGGAAGATTTCTCACTTCACAGCCACAGCTTCTCTGGGATCTTGGTAACGGGATCTGGGCAAAACCGAATCGCCTGGAAGTGGGAGCCGAGTACGGTTACTTCCTCAATCGTTTCCAGCAGAAACACAAGGACGAGAAAGTCCTCCAGGCACTTCTTAAGCTCAGCTGGTAATTACTCGACGGTCACGCCGAGTAAGAATGAAATCACAAGTAGTGTAAAAACAAAGAACGCGATGACCGCAAGGGCGCGTTCTTTTTGCTTGATGAAAAGAATTCCGGTGAGAAACACCCGCCACACAGGAAGCGAAACCAATCCCGCCAGTCCCGCAAAAGAGATCAGCCCGCCAATATTTTTAATACGGACATAGTGAGAGATGAGATCCCAGAAAGGAATCGGATCATAGTCCTTATAGATGAAAAAGGGATTCGCGTCCCAATTGAGATTCAAAATCCAGCCGACGAAAATGAGAATCCCGCAGAAGACTACGCCGTAGCGAAGAAATTTTGCAATGAGAAGTTCCAGCTCATATGCTTTGTCATCGGGTTTCATGAGAAAGCCTTTTTCAGCATCTGATAAGCAACGATCACCATGGCGACCACAAAGATCTTCCTGATAGTGGCCGCTTTCATTTTCGGCATGGTTTTTCCGCCGATGAAAGCGCCGATGATAATTCCCACCGCCACCGGGGAAGCAATATCCGGACGAATATCACCTTGTAGAAGAAATGCTCCGGCACTTCCGGCAGCAGTAACTCCGATCATGAAATTGGAAGTGGCCGAAGAAACTTTAAGCGGCATCTTCATGGCATTATCCATGGCGAGGACCTTGAAGATACCCGAACCGATGCCCAGAAGAGCCGACATGATGCCGGCAAAGAACATGGTGAAGATGCCGAAGGGCACGTGATCGACTTTGTATTCGATCATCTGCCCATTTTCGTGGCGGTAATTTCCCGCGAGATTTAATTTTTTTGACCAGGGGTGATCGGTATTTGTGATGCTGTCTTTTTTCTTCATGAGCATCATCACGGCAGAGAAGAAAAGAAAAACTCCAAAGACCATATAGAGCCAGCGACTTGAGATGGAAGATGTGATGAGAAAGCCTGTCATGGCACCGATGACGGTTCCCACTTCGAGAAGAACGGCCACGCGAAGATTCGTCAGGTGATCGCGGAGAAAACTCGCCGCAGCTCCGGATGAAGTGGCGACGATGGAGATGAGACTGGCGGCGATGGCGTAGCGGATGTCGATACCCAGCACCAGAGTCAGAAAGGGAACCACGATAGTCCCGCCGCCCAGACCGAGAATCGATCCGAGAAAACCTGCGACGACAGAAATGAGAAGCAACATAAGTGAGAGCATGATTTCAAATAGTTCTATCACAGAATGGGGGGGAGTCAAAGAGTCAGGAAATAAATGCAGCCTAGGGCGGAAGGGACGCGCACGATACGATGTTAATGATTGAAAAATAATCCCCGGAGGGAAGATGAAATCTATGAAGTTAAATGTGCTGGCGCTTGCGACACTTGTTTCCTGTTCCAGTAATCAGTACGTCGCCTACAAAGATCCGGCAGTCGCCAAAGAGCAGGTCAATCGTTCGGTCGCGAATGCGAAGGTCTCAAAAGATTTCACCAAGCGTGTCTCGGAACTCACGAAAAATATCTATCACTCTTATCTTTACGGCCAGGTTCTCCTTGAAAAGTATGACCAGGAACTTGATCAGGATCCGGCAAAGGCGTTGGAAGGAAAAACCTACAGCGAACTTCTTTCCGTCCGCACATTCGTGGATGGCTTCGAAGAGGAAATTAATGATCTCTACATTAATCTCGTGATGACGAGTGCATTGCCTGAGCATTCTCCGGAACAGAAAGAAAACGCCCGCGAAGCCCTGGCACAGATTGGTGCCTTCCTTGACGGTATCCGCACAGATGGGAAAGAGCTTCCGGAAAACCTTCGTCCGATGGTCCTTTCAAACCTCACAGAAAAACAGACTCAGCTTTATGATCTTCTGAAGGCGACTCACGACGAGATGAAGTCGAACAAGTCGATGAGTGGATCAGCGAAAATTATCCGCGACAATATGATTCTTCTCCGCGCTACCCGTCGTGCTTATAATAAAGATCTCGCAACATATGAAGTGGATTCGGATGCTTTGAGAGCTGCGGTAGATGAGGCGTCTCAGGATAAGGATTTCAAAAAATTTAAAAAAAATGTGAGAACTGTTTCCGGCGACATCCATAAGCTCATCAAGGAGCTGAAGCAAGGCCGCAGTACTTCTGGTGATGTTATTTATCCGGCGGTGGGAGCCGCAGGTAATATTACCGGTCGAGGATTTCCTGCCAATACCTGGTCAATCACCTATGATGATGGCCCGGGCGGAAAAACGACACCGCAGGTTCTCACGAATCTGAATAACCTCGGATACAAGGCCACATTCTTTGTTCTCGCTCAACAGGTCAAGGCACTGCCGGGAATCACAAAATCAATTGTGGATAACGGACATGATCTCGCCAGCCACTCTTATACCCATGCTCAGATCACTAAGCTCGGACCTCAGGGCCGTGATAGAGAGATCGTTCAGGCGAAGGCCGTCATCGAAAATCAAACCGGTAAAACCATCAAGCTCTTCCGGCTTCCTTACGGAGCCGGTGTCGGTGTAACGGCCATCCGTCAGGTCATCGCGAACGCGAATCTGGTTCACGTCTTCTGGAACGTTGATACACTCGACTGGCAGGATAAGAATCCTCAATCGATTCTTGCCCGCTCACTGAAGCAGATGAGTGCTCACAAGGGCGGAGTCGTACTCTTCCACGACATTCACTCGCAATCAGTCATTGCTTCGAAACTTCTTATGGAACACATGAAGAAAGCGGGCATCAATGTCTGTACTGTCCAGGGTGTGATTGATCAGCAGAACAAAGGTCTTCCTTCCTGTAACTAAGCTCC
>JAKFFP010000192.1:0-9190 GCA_036675045.1 Bacteriovoracales bacterium
GGCCTGAATGGTGCCGCGTGTTGCAACCGGGGAACCGGCACGCAATCGGGAGTGGGCACGGGCGATGCCCGCGTGTCGACCAGCACCCATGGCGTGGCCGAGGCATCGACCGATGCGCCGGCAAAGCAGGGCTGCATCAGCGTGTGGGCACCCTTGGCAGGCGCATGGTCACAGTGCGGGGCGCAGGGATCGGTGTCGGTTTGTCCCTGGTCGGGCATCGCGGTCACGTCACTGCCGTGATCATTGGCGAGCAGGTCGCATCCCAGCCCCGGCGCCGGCCGCGCCATCAACCCGAGCAGCAGCAGCACCAGGAAACTGGCGCGCAGGACGCGGGAGAAGGGGCGGAGTGAACGAGGCACGAGCGTGGAATGCGACCGGTTCGGGACTGCGGCATTGGTTTCAACGCTTTGGGGGCAGGGCATCGGCCACACGGCGGCAATCGCCGAAAATGCATTGACCATGCCGATTGTGGCGGGTCGCATCAGGCCGGTTCGCCCGGGCCCGTCAACAGGCGCCGACACAGTCCACACTTCGGCGTATCGAGCGCTGTGCGCCCTGGTCATATAGCCCGAACGTCACTTGACGGGCCGTAGCGCCCCTGAGCACAGTCGCGGGGGGCCTTTGCCTTCGTCTCTTGCCGGGTGTGGCAGCTGCTGCCGCGCCGGCCTTTCCGGGGAGTTACACAAGTGGATAGACGCTCATTCCTGTCGATGACCGGCGTTGGTGTGGCCGGGCTCATGCTGCCCTTCGGTCGTGCCATTGCCGCCGAGGCGCTGGTGGAAACCATCGACGTGGCCAAGAAGAAGGCCCTGGCCGACGCCGCCATGGGCGCCGCGACCGCCGCCGGCGCGTCCTACTGCGACGTGCGCATTGGCCGCTACCTGCGCCAGTTCGTGATCACGCGCGAGGACAAGGTCCAGAACGTGGTCAACACCGAGTCGACCGGCATCGGCATCCGCGTGCTGGTCAACGGCGCATGGGGCTTTGCCGCCACCAATGAACTGGGCACCCAGGGCGTGGTCAAGGCCGCCCAGCAGGCCGCCGCGATCGCCCGCGCCAATTCCAAGCACCAGACCACGCCGGTGCAGCTGGCCAAGGCGCCGGGCGTCGGCGAAGTCTCCTGGAAGACGCCGATCCGCAAGAATTCGATGGAAGTCTCGGAGGGCATCTCCGGGATTTCTATGGAAAATCTTCTGTTATCAGGAAAGATGGTTATGGCGGACGAAATGATGATGAGTTCTATGCTGATTACACTCCGAAAGACATCACCGGGTCCGGGAAATACTTCGGGAAAGGTCCGAAAAATTATACCAGAAGCAGTGACCGGATTCAGGATGATATTTGTCGTCTCATGACGGCTGACCGGAAGCTCGATGCTTCCTTCATTGACGTGGAAGTCATCGGGGACGAAGTGCATCTGGCGGGCTATGTTGACTCGCGTCTGATGCGCTGGCATGCCGAAGATATCGCGGCTGAAGTGCCGGGTGTCACAAAGATCATCAATCAGTTAAAAATCCGCAACGTTTCCTGAGTATTGGTCTTCGCTTTGCAAATGATTCTGTATGAGGCCAATAGTGCTCTTCATGCTGATGATTTTCTCCTCAATCTCCTACGGGGATGTGAACTATTGCCCGGAAGTCAGAATGCTCGGAAAGAAGATCGATTTCTCTGACACCGAACGGAAACTTTTCTGCGGTGATCCTTCCTCCCATGCCTGGAAATATATCCCCCCTTACCAGGCCGAACAATTCCTCCGTGGCATGCTTCAATCGCGGGGCTATTTATCGCCGAAATTCGAAGTCAAAGAGGATGTCCTGATTGTCCGGAAAGGCCGGAAATCCAATGTGAAAAGCATCCGGGTCATTTCCGATAATGCCGGTCTCGGGAAGAAGATCCGGAAGGATGTTCGTCGCCTGTACCGGAAAAGAGTTCTCAATACCGGGATGCTGAATTCCATCGAGGCGGAAGCTCAGGCACAGCTAAGAAGACGAGGATATCCCTGTGGCAAGGTCAAATCGCAGGTGAATGTTTTAAACGATACCGTCGCACTCATTCTTGATCCGAAAGTCAAACATCGCTTTGGGGAAATTACCCGCGAACAGATAACGGGTTTGCATGAGAATGCCTTACTTCGGTTTTACCCGATGACAGAGGATCAGCGTTTTAACGGAGATCTCCTTAGTCTAACCGAAAAAAGACTGGTCCGCGCCGAAGTGGTGCAGGCAACATATTTCCTTGAAAACTGCAGTGAAGATGGAAAGAAATTTTCTCTCGAGCAGAAATTCATTACCGGTCCTCCGCGAACCCTTCGCTATGGAGCAGGAGCAAGCACAGAGGCGGGTCCTTTTGTCCGTGCCCGCTGGGCGAATAACCGTGAAGGAAAAATGGCGAGCCTGCTGGCCGCGACGGCTGAGTTGTCACTGAGAGTGCAGTCTCTCAATCTCACTTCGGATTTTTTTCCCTGGACTGAGAAACCCAGGCAGTCTTTCTTCACCCAGTTTGAACTCATCCGTGAATCACAGTTTGATTATGAGCAATCACTGGCGCGGTTAAGGCCCCAGTTCAAGTGGACAAAGGATTTTCATCAGCACGGCACCACCTGGATTGTAGGCCCGGCAGTAGAAAGCGGTAAGTTCAAGTCCCAGGCGGAAAGCGTCACCCGCAACTTTTCTACCGGTTTACTGGAAGGGAGTTTTTTGAGAACGGCCCATCAGTATGAGCTGTTTGATGTGCACCCTCAGGATGGTAACCAGCTGGGTGTGACACTATCCTATCGTCATCCGGCACTGGGATTTGCCCGGTCTCTGACCAGACTTGATACGACTTTCGTGCAGCTCGGTTCGCTCACCAATTCCGGGAGGGGCGCCATCGTGGGAGGTTTCAGGTTAAAGGCGGGGACGGCATTCATCAGGAAGCTCGATGATCTCAACAAGCTTCCTCCGGAAGTAAAATTCTTCGGAGGCGGCAGTGATGATCTCAGGGGTTATCTTTTAAGAACTCTTCCCGATAATAACGGAGCTGGTGCCCTTACCCGGGTCATCGGAAAATTTGAACTGAGGCAAACGCATTTCTTTCATCAGAAAGTCGAGGCCTTCGCATTTCATGACAGTGGCTACTTCGGAGAAGAGTCATTCTCCCTCACATCACGATTATGGTACTCACCCGGGGTTGGTCTTCGCTGGCTTTCACCGATCGGGCTTATCCAGGGATACTGGGCACGGGCGCTTTCAATCTCTCCCACGGAAGATTCCGGGAATTTTTATTTCGCGGGACTCGGGGGGACTTTCTGATGAAAAGGATTTTCTATCTCGTCCTGGGATTCATCAGTCTTATCATCAGCATCGTGCTGGTGTGCCTTCTCATCTTCTTTGTGGATCCAACGATCATCGTGAATGAGACGAATATCTCCTGGGTACTTAAGCGCTCCATGATTCTTGAGTCATGGTCCTGGAAGAAGATGGAGATAAACCACGAGTGGAAAAAATGGAATGAACGGCAACTCACCGGTGAGATCCGCGATTTATGCTTCCGGTATAAAAAAGAGGGAACGAATCTCTATAGCTGTTTTTCCGAGATATCCTGGGGTTTCGATCTTCTCTTTCAATTCGGCGAAGGATTTCAATCGCGCACTCACAAGCCTTTCCTGGTGCGTTCCCCCCAGCTCGAGCTTGCCCTGACAAAGAAAGAGGAAAATTTCCCGGAAAAGACAACTCCTCCCGATATCTATGGCTGGTGGAAAGTTCTCTGGAGCGGTGTCGTTCCCGACATGAATGTAAAATTTGATTCCATCCGCCTGACAATCGATGATTCCACCAGGCATTTTGATTTTCTCCTCGAGAAGAGGGCAAGAGCACTTAAGGCCCAGGCCATGAAGATAAGCCTGACAGCTGATCCCGGAGGGTTTGAAATAATAGGTCCAGAGGCGATTGAGATCCCGGAAAAAATCAAATCGATTGGACCCTATTTTGTGAGAAAACTTTCTCTTGCGGGAGAAGTCACGCCGGAAAATATTCCCCTCCGTCTCACGGGTTCCGTGGAAGAAGCAGCGTTTGATATCACCGGGGTTCTCGATCTGCCGCTGACGGATGACCTTAGTAGCGTTCAGTTCAAAACAGATTTTCTTTCCACCGTTAAAGGTGAAGTCCGGATACCCGAATTCAGAAAGACCTATTCTAAAAGGGCCCCCGCCGCATTTCGCGAACTCCCGGCACCGCTCAATGTGATGGATGGACTTATCGTCATGAATTTCGGACTGGACAAGGGCGAGGAAGGGGAAGTGAAAGTGCATTCGATCACCAACATCAAACTTTCTTCTTCGAAGGAAATCCTGAACATGGATTTAGAAGCAGATGCACATCTTCCGGTCATGACTTTCAAGCCGGATGAAATGGAGATAGGTCTCGTCTTCCATGAAGTTAAGATTGAGCTTCCGAAGCTGTCTAAGAAATCTCCCCCCCCGCAATTCCTTCCGGATAAACGCTTCAAGAAGGGACCCTGGAAACCACCGGAGGAAGAAAAAGAATCTACTGATCTGATCCTTCATTTAACGGCCCTCAACCGTAAATCATTGCATATCAGGACCAATCTCCTGGATGAGCCCGTAAGACTGAACTTTGATCTCCTGATCGCTGACGGAAAAATCAGGAAGGGCCATGTGACAGCATTGCCGCTTAAGACGGAAATTTTCCGAAGGCCGATCCGGGTGAAGAAGATGGTGGTGAAATTCCACGCACCACTTGATCCTGTCCTTTCTTCCATCATAGAATTTCCGCTTCCAGAATACAAAATCACGCTGGAACTCGAGGGGCCGGTGGACGACCCCCGCTATTCTTTCCGGAGTGAACCGCCACTTCCGCAAAATGATATCTATGCCGTTCTTCTCTTCGGGCGACCGCTGCAGGATCTTGATCCGGATGACAAGACAGCTGCCCAGAAAACAAACCAGATCCTCGCCAATGGAATTCTCTCACTTTCTGTTCTCTACTTCCTCGCCGGAAGTCCGGTGGAGTACGTCGGCTTCGATCCTGAATCTAAAAACGCCACCGCCCAGTTCGGGCTCGGGAGAAAAACTTCTCTTCGCGTTGGCGGAGGACGGGAGGGAATGAACTCCGGGATCCGACACTCACTCGGAAAAGGCTGGTACATCGATACCTCTGTCCAGAACACTGAGAAACGGGCGACGGAAAAAGACCAGGATTATGGCGTGCTGCTTGAGCGGGTGATCGCTTATTGATCAGCGCTTCTGGTTCAGGATGAGGAAAAGTTTTGCTGTCGCTTCAGCGTCGCACATGGCGCGGTGATGCTGAAGAAGCGGGACCTGGAAGTGAGCAGTAAGATTGGCGAGGCTATAGGATGCGAGATCCGGAAAGTATTTTCGCATGAGAGCTTTCGTGCAAAGATGCGGCCTCACGAATTTTTTCTCGAGTTTTCCGAATTCCGCCTGAAGAAAGCTGTAATCAAACTGGACATTATGAGCGACAAAGATTGCGTCCCTGGAAAATTCCTGGAAGGCATGAGCGACTTCCGAAAACAGAGGCGCATCTTTTACCATCTCATTGGAGATATGAGTGAGCTTCTGGATCTCCTCAGAGATTTTCTTCTTCGGATTAACCAGCGTTTCAAAACGGTCAATGATCTCACCACCCCTGATTTTCACCGCGCCTATTTCAGTGATCCGGTGATAGGGGGGCATGCCTCCGGTAGTCTCGAGATCGACCACGACATAAGTCTGTTCGGGGTTCACGCGATATTCCACTTTAAGGATCTCCACCGGAAAGCCCGCTTTTTCGAGGACCTTCATCTGAAGCAGCTGATGGCTCCGGAGCGAATCACCAGGGGCCTTGACCTCCGCGAATCTCACTTTTCCGTCTTCGATGATAAGAAGATCAGGAAACCCGCGCATCCGGCGGTGAAAATCTGAGGCCAGGAATACGAGAATGGCGGCGATCTTTTCCACCGGGGCATAACGACAGATATCCATGACGGCATTGAGGGTTTCCTCACTCCATCCGAAAATGCCGTTTTTATCCGTGCCTTTTTCCTGTTTGAGTTTCTCAACGTATAACCGGAAATCATCGAATGAATTCAGAAGGTGAAGCTTTGTTGTAATGGCCTCGTGATGTTTAATAAAAAATTGCGCCGATCCCAGCTCTTCCGGAAGGCGTTCAAAGGGTGAATGGAATGTGCTGAACTCTGATTCAAAGATCTCATGCCAGAAGAGAACGCCAAAGAGTGTCCGCCATACGGCGTTTTCGGAATGATGAACGATCATTCCGCGACGGCTGAGAGTGTCTTTGACTCCTTCTTCCGGTTGCCGGTAATACGCTTCATCGATCTGAAGGGTCTCAGCTTCCTGAAGCAGCTGCGAAAGTGCGGAACGTTTCTTCTGGTGAAATTTTCGATCCAGGAAGTCTTCCGCAAAGAGAAGTTCCTCGTCCGAAGACGGATTCTCCAGAACAAGATGAAGCTCATCCAATGTCCTCTCAAGTTCTCCCATCTGATAAAGAAGCCTGATTCTTCTTTCGCGCCCCGGATGAATGGTCGCTTTCTCAAGGACAGCGAGCGCTTCCTGAAGTCGTTCACTTTTACGAAGTTCTTCTCCCAACGCCACGATCATTGTCTCGCGAAGATAAAGACTCTGCTCGTTAATCGGCGAGGGCCAGTTCACAATGAGCGAATGATCATATTTATTGGTTTCCATCTGATCGATGAGCCTGGCGTAGAAATAATGAGTGGCCGCTTCATCTCTTGATGTGAACTTCGGCACAAAATCTGGTCTTTTATTTTCGCTCCAGATCCCGAGATCTCTCAGCGTATAGAGCGAAAGGTTTTCGCTGATCTCCCCGAAATAAAGAAATAAAAGATAGGAGAGTTCATCCAGCTTCCGCTGAACCACACAATGGCCCAGTCGCTCCATGGGAAAAGATCCATGATCGATATCCGCCAGCACTTCAAGGAATCTGGGTTTCGGCCATGACTTTTTTACCGGAAGCGAGAGGAACTCGCTGAACTCCAGGAGTTTTTCCTTTGCCAGACCTTCAAAAATCTTTTTGAGATCACTGCTTTCCGGAAGAGTGACGAAGTCTCTCTCTTTTAATTCCTCAAGCGCATGATCAACGCTCCCGATTTCGGGATAGCGGAGAGATTCACGGAAAAAATATTTCCCTTTCCGGTTAACGAACCGGACATACAGGCATTGAGCGTCTTCCGAGAGGGATTGAAAGTCTTTAAGAAAAGCTTGATGTTCCGGACCCAGGAAAGAGTAGTGATTCTTTCCGATGGCACTAATCATGTCTCTGAAGTGATCCAGATAATAGCGGGGAGGAAGGTCTTTTTTGATGTGCATGGATGAGAAAGTTTACCCTATCCATGAGAGATGTCCATTCTCCGGGGAATCTGGTCAGATGAAGAATATTTCATTATTATTCAATTTATCTCCTGCTTATGTTCCATATACTGGAGTTAATAACCTCTGGAGCTTTTCTGATGCTGGACCGGACATATGCCGATGATGTGAAGGCTGGACTCGTAGTCTTCCTGATTGCTCTCCCGTTATCGCTGGGAATTTCCATCGCCTCCGGCGCGCCCTCGACGGCCGGTCTCATTTCCGCTGCGCTGGGTGGAATTATCGGTGCTTATCTCGGAGGATCCTTTGTCACGATCAATGGCCCGGCCGCCGGGCTGATCGTTGTTGTCCTGGCCGGAATCCAGAGTCTTTCATTCGGTGATCCCATCATGGGCTTCAAGCGTTTCCTGGCAGCGGTGGTGATCGTTGGTGCGCTTCAGATTCTGAGTGGACTTTTCCGCTTCGGGCGATTTGTCGCTTTCTTTCCCACCTCGGTTGTTCACGGAATGCTCACTTCCATTGGTCTCATTATCGTCATCAAGCAGATTCATACGGTCTTCGGCCAGAAGGCCCACGGGTCCGTGATCGACTCCATTATTCAGATTCCCACATCCATCATGAATCTCAATCCGCACGCTGCCCTCATTGGAGCGTTGGCGTTTGCGATCCTGATCGCGTACCCGTATCTTAAAATTGCATTTGCAAAAATCATTCCCGCTCCACTGATGGTGGTTCTCCTTGCCATGGGAATTGCCTACAACTTTACTGACGTCATTATGGTAAGGATTCCGCTTAAGCTCGGAGAGTTCTTCCTCTTTCCGTCTTTTGACATGATCACCAGTAAAGAATCCCTCCTGGCTATCATCTCGATCTATTTTGTGGCCTCGCTTGAATCGATCCTTTCGGCGAGTGCTGTGGATAAGCTCGATCCGCTCCAGCGCGAATCCGATTTCGACCGTGAGTTCTGGAGTAAAGGAGTCGTAAACCTTTGTTGCGGACTCATCGGAGGACTCCCGATCATCGCTGAAATTGTCCGCTCTTCGGCCAATATTTCTCAGGGAGCAAAGACTCCTTTGGCGAATTTCTCCCATGGGCTTTTCATCGTGATCTTTGCCGCCCTTTTCCCTTCGGCCCTTAACATGATTCCACTTTCGGCGCTGGCCGCGATTCTCGTCATGGTGGGGTACCGCCTTGCTCACCCAAGGCAGTTCCTGGAAATGAAGAAAATGGGACGAAGCTCATTCATTGCCTTCCTGGCCACCATTGCCTTCACCCTCGCGGTAGATCTTCTGATCGGCATCATCGCCGGTGTTATCGTAAAAGCAATCGTTGCCTATTTCCACGGCGCCAGAATTTCCCTGAAACCGATTTATCAACTGAGAAACGAGGGCGATGAAGCAATACTTGAATTCGAGCATTCGCTTTGTTTCTTTTCGGCCCTGAAGCAGCGGCAGATCCTGAATGATCTTTCCGCATACCGATCCGTGGAAATCAATCTGAAAAAGCTGAAGTACATCGATCCCACATCGCTGGCGATTTTCTCGAAAGAAACAAATCGCCTGATGAAAGACGGAAAGAAAGTTACCCTTCACCTTCCTTCCCGATACGAGGGAATTTACAAGGCCCTGAAACACTGACTCCTTTTCAGATTCTTCACGATCATTTTGCTTAAATCCTGTCTTTCGCGGATCTTCCTGGAAAAAAGTGGGATTTCCCGTGAACTTATGGCGGGAGCAGATTTTCTTAAATGGATCCGGAATACGGTGGGAGTGTACGAGAGGAAAGCGGCTTAGCTGATTTTATTGAGCAGGGCTTCGCCGGCGCCGTCGAAGCCCTGCGTAAAAG
>JAKFFP010000373.1:0-9177 GCA_036675045.1 Bacteriovoracales bacterium
ACGGCTTTAGCTGCAAAGAAACTGGCCGCTGAAAAGACTGGTTCTGGCTGGACTTGTGGAAGGAAGCCGAAGCTAACAAAGAGCCTTTTAATTGAAATTCATTGTTTAAGAACGAGTGGCAAATCACTCCGAGAAATCGGGGAAGCATTAAATCTTTCTAAATCATCAGTGCAAAGAGCATTGAGAGAAATTGAGTCCGTCCCAAAACCTTCGCTAAAATCCGCGCCTATCGGACCATAAGTTACAAAAGTTTCGACATCGCAATTAAACATATTCAAAAACAGTTGATTTTGACCACCTTGGAGGTTCCATGAAGATTTTCTATGATGACCGCCAGAATGTAACCAGCAACGATTCATTTTCACCTTCAGCGGGCAAACCAGCTCAGGTTGTAGAGGCCTGGAAAGAGCTTGGAATTGAATTAGCTTTATCACCTGTACGGCCAGTAACGAGAGAGCAGTTGTACCAAGTGCATGATGCTGAGTATGTTAATGGGCTTTTGGATTGTACGGTCAGAAACGGCTTCGGGAACTTGAACCCAGAAGTAGCAAGAGCTTTACCTTATGTTTGTGGGAGTATGGTGGATGCAACCTTAAATGCCTTTAAGACAGGTGAAGTGAGCTGGAGTCCTACAAGTGGGGCCCATCACGCTCATCATGGTTTCGGTTCAGGCTTCTGCTCTCTGAATTTTTTGGTGCTGGCAGCACTCGAGGCCCATAAACAGGGAGCATCGAAAGTTGGAATCATTGATTTAGACTGTCATCCCAGTGATGGAATTTTAGATATCAAAAATAAGCTGGGCCTCGATTACTTGCATGTTTATAGTTTTGGTTATGATGATATGGCCACTGAGTACCCGAAGGTTTGGATGAAAGCTCTCCCTCAAAAACTTGAGCAGTTCAAAGATTGCGATTTGATAATCTACAATGCTGGAGTGGACAGTCATGTTGACGACGGTTTAGGCGGTTACTTAACAACTCAAATGATGTTCGCAAGAGATAAGGCCGTCTTCAGTTTCACGAAGAAATATAACATTCCTGTGGCTGTTTCTCTCGCCGGGGGTTATCAGCGAGACAAAGAAGGTTCTATCAAACCCGTTTTGAAACTTCATTGTAATACCATGGTTGCCGCCTGCAAGTATTACCAGGTTCCTTTCGGGAGGTTGAACTGAATACGAAAGACACTGATGAATCCGACTTAGATTTTTTGAAGCCCGAACTAAAACCAGATTTCGTTGATTCATATTTAAATATCATCAACTCCTGGGTAGGCACTTATTGTGATTTTAGCCAAGGCATGTCTGCTCTTGAGTATTTGAAATACTCTTACGGAACGTATTCCCGTCAGGTCAGGGAACTAGAAGAAGATTTTAAGTGGGCCGAAGGCATGTCTCATTTTGAGAAGATGGTGTACAAAATTCAAGACCTTTTTGATGAGCGTCGGACTCATATGTACAATACGATACATCCTTCTAGTTGTATTTGGAGTAAAGAAATTTACCTTCAGGTAGCCGAGTCTATTTTAGGGCCAAAACATGGTTCAGTGCCATTTCTGTTGGAAACAATCGCTCTACGGGAAAGGGTTCTGAGACTTAGCGTTCCTGAGTTATTCCAAGACCCAACAGAAATAGGCGGGAGAACTCTGTTCTCTCAGACAATGTCTACGTTTTATAAAGGTAAGAGGGAACAGCAGTTTGATTATTGTGGCTGGCTGTACAGGGTTGAAGAGTTTGATGATTATTTCTTGATGGATATCGAGGATGAGCTTGAGGAAGCCAACATCAGCAAAATCCAGAAAATAAATGAAAGACTTGAAGGGCAGTTCCTTCTTTCTTATCTAATCAGAGGTATAAAAGCTGAGCCATTCTACAACTTCACTGTCACTCAATATGACGACGATTATCGTGATGCTTTCATCCGCCTGCTACTAATTAAGGATGCTCCGAAAAAAGTGTTTCTCAAATATATGAAGCTGTTATTTGAGAACTGGAAGGTTGAAATCTGGCCTTGTCTTCACGGCAATCAGGAACTCGAGCTACTTCTTCAGAAATACCTTCCAGCTAAATCTAAGACTCGCCAATAGTCATGTTGATATTGTTTTGTGAAATGCTCAATCTAGCAGGAATGGTTGGCGTTCCTTCCAGTTCATTAAGCACAGACATAGCTTTGCTCATACTTCTATGACCAGCTTCAATCAATTGGGTATGTAATCGAATCTTTTTATCCGTCGGTAGGTTTAGGTCCTCCAAGACCGCAGACGCTCTTGCCAGGCAATTCTGGTACAAGATGTACTCATGAAACAGAAACTCTAGCTTAAGCGTGTTTACCTTTGATTCTCCAATCCCAAGCTCATCTGCCATGCCCTTCATTAAGTCTGCGGTATTTTGAGATTGCTCTAATAAGTGAGGGCCGATAATTGCGCCGCCTTTCAAACTCTGCAAAGAGCAAAACAGCTTCGAGCTGGTTGGATTCCATGTGCATTTGGGATTGATAGTTCCAACTTTTGATAACTGTTCGTTGCTTTCTTTTAGCTTTTGCATTCTTCCACGAGGTAATCCTTTCTCACGGATAATTCTTCTTACCGTGTTTCTCGCAACTCCACACATTTGTGCTGTGGTCTTCAACTTCAGAACCTTGTCGTATGTTTCAACGACCTCTCGAACTTTGAACGGCGGTAACGTGTGTGACATTTTGTTCTCCTGACCAGTGGTTAATTAACCCCTTATCGGAGAGTTTCGATATCGCAATTCAATCGAACGCATCGAACTTTTTCAGTGAAGTTAAAAGAAACAGAAAAATGTGAATGGGAACAAATAGAAAACAGAAAACAGGGGAGACAGACAGATTACTTTCAAACCATTGGATTCGTTGTTGTTATTATAGCTCTAGCATTACTTCGGGGAGTTCGGGCATTTTTTTCTTTCCCATCTAATGTTATTTTCTTGAGTATCATTTGACTATGATTTACATCATTTTACTGCCAGAATTGCGCCATTCATTCCTTAGCTTAAACCCCTTAATCCGGCGGGACATGGAGTTTAAGACACGGCAACTCCGGAAACAGAGTTGTTCTTCCATTTTGAAGGGGAAACGATGATTACATCTGACGAGGCCCTCGCCGCGATTTTGTCCTGTCGTCTAAGACAGAGGACTGAATACGTGAAACTGGATTTTTCCCTGGGAAGAAATCTGGCGGAAGACATTTTTGCGGACGCTGATCAGCCGCCCTTTCACCGGGTCACCATGGACGGCGTGGCGATAAACAGCTCGCTTCTTAAAACCACAAAGACATTTAAAATTCTGGGAACCGTGGCGGCAGGCGCTCATTCACCTGAGCTTCCCTCCGGCGCAGTGGCGTTTGAGATCATGACGGGTGCGCCCCTACCTGCTGGTTCAGATATGGTTATCCGCTATGAAGATCTGAAAATCACAGGTGATGAAGCAAATCTCATCGCCGATGAGAAGACTCTTTCCTCCAATTTTCATCCGCAGGGAAGTGATTATCTGGCGGGAGCAAAAGTCCTGAATGCGGGGACGCGGATTCGGTCAACAGTGACTTCCATTCTCGCCTCAGTGGGATGCTCAGAAGTGCCGGTGCAGTCGACACCCAAAATCGCTATTCTCAGTACGGGTGATGAACTGGTCCATGTCCACGAGACTCCTTCTCTTTCGGAGATCCGCTGGTCAAATGGTCTCTCACTTAAGCATGAATTAGCGGCCCACGGTTATAACGACGTTCTGATTTTCAAGCTGAAAGACGATGAGGGCAAAATTTCCGGAAAAATGCGTGAGCTTCTGACGAGCTGTGATGTGCTCCTTCTCACCGGTGGTGTGTCCGCCGGAAAATTTGATTTTGTTCCGCAATTACTTAAAGAGTGTGGAGTGACCGAAGTCTTTCATAAAGTTTCCCAGCGTCCCGGAAAGCCATTGTGGTTCGGAAAAACGAATGATGAGAAACTCGTCTTCGGTCTTCCGGGAAATCCGGTCTCTTGCCTGATCAATTTAAGAAAGTTCATCATTCCGTGCCTTGAACATTCTCTATCGGGGATGATCCGGCCGGTCCCGGAGGCGAGACTCAGTGAGGAAGTGAAATTCAATAATAATATGACCTATTATTGTCTGGTGAAAATTTATCACGAAGGTACCCAAACTTTTGCGACCCCGTTGAAGGGGAACGGCTCTGGGGATTTTTTCCAGCTACGCGATTCTGACGGCTTTATGGAACTCAGACCCGGTGATGCGCCTTTCAAAGAAGGCTTTACCGGCAAGGTTTATCTCTGGGGACAAGCATGAGTCATCCGGACAAGGACACCTTCCGGCAGTTCCATGCCGGAGCAAGTGTCGTTTTCATCAATGATTCATCTCACTTCAGTCTTCAGGGAAGGGGAGAAAGTTTTACGCTTGAAAAAGAATTTTCCGTGACTGCGACGCCTGTAAAATTTTGGAACACACCAGGAGCCTGATTTAGATCATAACGTGATTTTTTTGCCGGTGGTATTCTCAGAATATCTACCGGGAGGTTCTATCGGATAAATTCACCCAGGGTAATTTTTAATAGATTTAACGAACCACTCTCTCCTCACAGGAAGAGTGGTTTTTTTATTTGTCGTCCCAGCTCAATAGCCTTCTTTCCCCTTTGAGCTTCTGTATCTCCGTAATGTCCTGAGACATTTCAATAATTCACTTCTCAATCGCTCTTTCGGTTTCCAGCTTCAGACCCGCTGGCCCTGATCCTGTCACAAAACTTCATCTCCATCGTCATTAAGGCAGGACATACGAAAAGGGGTTCCTATGAAAAATCTTGCCTTACTCACCATGATTCTTTCGTTTTCTCTTCCGGTAGCTTTTGCCTCCAATCACGAACACTCACACGAAAAATGTGAATGCACTAAAGAGTGCAAAGAAAACTGTAAAAAAGGGAAAACTGAGGCCTGCGAGTGCAAGGAGTGCGCCTGTAAAGAAGAGAAAACCTGCCATTAGCAAACGCTGGTCGGTTTCATATCTTTATCGAGGGCAACGAAGGTCAGCCGGGCCTTTGTTGCCTTCCTGAGGGTCGAGGTCTTAACGTTTTCTGATTCGACTTCCACTTCGATTATCATTGAGGTCGTTCCCACCTCCAACAGCCTGGCAGTGACTTTGACGTGTTCACCGACCTTGATCGGCGCCTGGAAATGAACTTGCTCAAGGTGCACCGTTGCCACATCCTTACCGGAATATTTCTCCGCAACCATCGCCGCCGTCATATCGATCCAGCTGGGCATGACTATGTATCGGGAAATATATTCAAGCATTTTCTATTCTCGCCCGGGGAATGTTTTCTGGACATGATGTGCATCATGTTTTGATCAACCAATCTGGCATACATAAGAATAGAAACAAGGAGTCTTTGAATGAGCCTTCACATCGATGCCCGGGAAGGCGAAATCGCAGAGAGCGTACTTTTGCCCGGAGACCCATTACGTGCGAGATTTATCGCCGAGAACCTCCTGACGGATGTGAAATGTTATTCCGTTGTCCGGGGAATGTTTGGCTATACTGGTTATTACCAGGGGCAGAGAATTTCCGTACAGGGAACGGGGATGGGACTTCCTTCGCTTTCCATTTACGTTAATGAGCTGATTGATTCCTACGGCGCAAAAAATCTTATCCGCGTTGGCTCCTGCGGATCATTGCAGGAGGATGTCGGGCTTAAGGACGTTATCCTTGCCATGAGTTCCTGCACGGAATCCAATGTCAATCAAAGAACTTTCCGGGGCATGGACTTTGCGCCTTCCGCGGATTTTGAGCTTCTTTTAAAGGCCCATCTTTTCGCGAAAAAAAACGGACTAAGGCATCACGTAGGAAATGTTCTGTCGGCGGATGTCTTTTATGGCGAAGACACTGAGGAGTGGAAACTCTGGGCTAAGCACGGAGGCCTGGCAGTGGAAATGGAATCATCAGCTCTCTACACGATTGCGGCACGGAAACATTGTCGCGCCCTCAGTGTCCTCACCGTCAGTGACACTTTTGTTTCCGGTAAAGCCTGCTCCTCTCACGAAAGAGAGCGCATGTTTACAACGATGATAGAGATTGCCCTGGCGGCACTTTCTCCGGAGAGCTAGTTCGCTTCTTTTCACCTTCCGGCAAGGCCGTGTGCGGACAAAGGAGAATCAGGGTGAGGCCTGCGGCCAGGCATGCCAGATAAAATCCCACTCCGGGTAAGGCGAATGTATGGAACTGCCCGATGATACCGGTCCCCAGAATCGTCGGCGTAAAGGGCGTCAGATCGACCGGGGCCGCCGGATCCAGATTGTGCCCGAATCGGTACAGCCAGAGAAAGAAAATACTCACGAAGGCCACGGGAAAACCCAGGATTGGCAGTGACATGATCCTTCCGAATATCTTGTGCGGAACGATCGCCACCAGCAAGACCAGACCCGAAAGCGCCATCAGCGCAAAGGGGGCAATGGCCCTTTCATTAACTGCGGCGTCCCCCAGCTTAGACATTCCAATATAGTGATTAATGATGTCGATTTCAAACACATCCCCTCGTGCTCCGTTCAGGTAGACCTGAAGTTCAAGTCCCTGCGGATACTGAGGTGCTACAAATTCAAAGCTCCACATCGGCTGGAAATACATGAGTGCATAACAACCCATGATGATCATGGCGAGTAACAAGCGAACGATTAATTTCTTTTTCATACAAGATCTCTCCTTTTAAATCCTACGAAGCCGAAGTAGGCGAGTAGGAGACCGGCAAATGCAGGCCAGATGACTGCCCAGGAAAGAAGCATGGTGCGACCGATTTTCTCGATGATAGTGTAAGCAATTGGCCCCAGGACAGTGAGCTCCGGATCAAACAGGGCAATGGCGGCCATACGAAATGCCTGAAGTGGATTCAGGAAAGCAGCACTCAGGATGATTTCCGCGAGCACCCTTTGCTTAACTAATAAGCCCAGAAGGAGTGCATCCATCAGACCTTCAAAAATAAGCCAGAGAATAAACGCCAGTCCCAACGCCATTTCCTGTGAACGCGAATAGACTGACAAAAGGAGGGCGAGACCAGTGAAGCACAAAAGATTGGCCCCGATAAAGATGACGTAAAGAGCGATCACCGACCAGGGGACAAACTGGCCTTTTAAAAGACTCATCAATCCTCCGGCATACATGCCGGCGACGAGAGGAAGATAGAGTGCCAGGAACCTTCCGGTTCCTCGGCCCCAGTAAAAAGATGAGAGCTTAACCGGTACTGAAAGATTGTATTCCCAGACACCCGTCTCGCGGTCACCTACCAGTGTCCGGACTGTGCTCATCATAGTGAAAATGGGCAGCACCACAATGCTCATCTGGATAAGAGTGAGAAGGAGGCGTCCAAGACCTGTGAAACCAAGGACTCTTGATTCCGCCAGCCCGAAGTAAAAGAAAAGGGATATCATCAGCGACACGGAAAGAAGGTATAGTTGATACCACCTGGCACGCAGGGTTTCTTTCAGCTCAAGTTTCCCCAGAAGGATTGCCTGATTCATAAGTGGTCCTTGTAGTGATGGAGAATTTCCTGGAAACTCACTGGACCTTTGCTTTTGACAGCACCGAAACCCGAGTTCATCGGAGTGCGAAGTCCTGATTCGTAAGTTGCCTCTTCGGCCGGGATCCATTTCTCGTCTCCATCCGGACGAACATAGAGTTTCCCTTCATCAGGAGAGTGGGAATGTTTCATGGCACATACGATGTCATCGTAGAAATGGATTTCCCCGTTTTCCAGGATCCTCTGAACCGCAAATCTTTTTTCACTCAGGACCATCCTGCAGCGGGCGCAGCTTTCACGCTCCCATAAAGGATCCTGCGGTTTAGCTTCGCCCTCTACACAAGAGGAAAGAAAACTTGCAGAAAATTCGCGCTGTTCTCTATCAATGATTGAGGCTGGCAACGCCCGCAGCCGTATTGCCGGCGCTGCCGCCGGAGGCTTCGAGCGCCGGACCCATGCGCGAATAGAGAAGTTCCGCCCTCTCCGCGTCGATCAGGTTCATCGCGCTCTTGATGATGCCGTTGTGAACGAGGAATGCGTCGTCGCAGCGCGCAATGATGTCCACGATGGCGTTGCCGATCGCGAGCACGTCGAATTTGGTCATCCGGAACCGCCTGGGATTATGTGTCAGCCGGTATCCGGTAATAGCGAAATTCCCGTATTTTGAAAGGGAAAAGAAGAGCATGGCCGGAGCTTCCGGCTTTTTGCCGGCTTTTCAGCCCGGCAAGGCCGAAGCTTCATACTGCGCGGCAAACTCCGCGCTTGGCGGAATTGGCTTGATCACGTCGATCAGCACGCCGTTCGGATCGGCGGTGATGAAATGTCTTTGCCCGAAATCCTCGTCGCAGAGCGCTTTCAGGATCGGCAGGCCGGCTGCCTGAAACTCGGCGTAAAGCGCATCGGGATCCTCGACCTCGAAGTTGAGGAGCAGGCCGGCGGCGGTTCCGCGGCTGGATTTAGGGATGGTCTCATGCCGGCCGTCGAGCACGGCAAGGGCGACATGCTCGTTGTGTTTCGATTGCAGATGCACGTACCAGTCGGCGGAGAACAGCGCTTCGAAACCGAAATGCCGGATGTAGAATGCCGCCGTCTCCTCGACGTCGTTGGTCATGATGACGGGATAATAACTGGTGATCTTCATGGCTTTCCTCCTTCTGAAAAATAACATACAATCTGCATGTTTATTTCAATAACATACATTCAGATTGTATGTAAAGGTAAAAAATGCGACGCAGCAATAAGGAACGAACCGACAGCATGCGCATGGCGCTGATCGACGCGGCCCGGGAGCTGTTCGTCGAGAAGGGCTATGCCGAAACGGCAACGCCTGAAATCGTCGCGGCCGCCGGCGTGACGCGGGGTGCCCTCTACCATCATTTCGAGGACAAAAAGGCGTTGTTTCGCGCGGTGATCGAGCGTGAGGCCGGCAAGGTCGCGGCCGAGATCGAGATTGCCTCCGAAGCGGCAATCGGCACGGCGCGCGAAATCTTGGCTCTCGGGACCGGCGCCTATTTCGATGCAATGGCGAAGCGTGGAAGGACCCGGTTGCTGCTGCTCGACGGTCCGGCCGTTCTGGGTGCGGAGACAATCCACCTGATCGATGCCGCCCTTGCCGGAGAAAGCCTGATGGAGGGCCTGGCCGATCTTTTCGCGACGCAGGAAAAGACGCCCGAC
>JAKFFP010000086.1:0-9043 GCA_036675045.1 Bacteriovoracales bacterium
ATCAAATGTAATCCGGTCCATGCGCTCTTTCGTCAGCACCACCGGTTTCGGTCTGTACGTCGTGGGAAATTCAAAAGGCGGATGGTTGGAAGTCGTGAGTACAAGAAAGAATTGCGGCTTTGTCGCCGTTCTGATCTGCTCTTCTATGAATGAGAAAAGATATTCGTCAAAGATCCCCCACTCATTACCCACATCACGTTCCTCGATATTATTGAGTTCAGGCATCGCTTCCTTCATTTCATCAGCACCCCAGAGATGATCGTATTTCTGGGCACCAAGAAATTTTCCGAGGTATCGCCATCCAAGTTTTCCGCCGTAGATAAAATGGGTATCGTATCCTTTCGCCTTGAAAGGGAGATGGCCCGAGCTACGAATATGTGTGTTAACGAATTCTCCTTCCGAGAGAAAACGCGCCCCCGGACGGATGGGTTGAGAAGTGGCAATGGAAACCATGCTTCCGATCGTTCCGTTCTCGGCCGGCAGAAAATTTTTGAAAAGATATCCGTCATTAAAATGGTTTTTCAGTTCTCCAAGGATCTGGAAATCTTTCGCGTTTTCCTCGTTCCAGTAAGTACCGAAACTTTCCATGACGACCATGACAACATGGCGGGGATTCTTATCGAGTTCGGGATTGAAAGCGGTTCTTTGCTTCAGACTCTCATAAATATTTTTCCCGGAAGGCTTTTTACCGAAGGCGGCTTCATAGGCCTCCTGCCAGGAAGAAAAGCCCATGGCGGCGGTGAAATCGAATTCTCCCTTGCCGTATGTTTTCCTGATCTTGATCGCGCGGTTAAGCGAGATTGGTCCGTTCAGGGCAACTTCGTTCATAAAATCATTATTACTGAAATGAGCATCTTCGATCGAAAGAGGAAGGCGGTTGAAAGTGCCACGAGCAAAAAAAGCTGTAATGACCAGTCCTGCCAGAAAAGTGAGAGGCATCTTCCAGTCGAACTTCCTGGGTTTCAGGTCAAATTCAAAAGGAGAGAACATGAGTTTTATGAAACGATACCAGAGCCAATGGACGAGAAAAATGAGTGCCAGTACGACCGGAACATTATAGTTCTTCCATACAGACATAAGGACCGCGTATGTATCATCTTCGAACAGCCCGAAGAAGAGAATATTCATGTGATCCTGGTAATACGAGTAGAAAGCGAGATCCATCACGTATAACCATACGAGCGCAGTGTAACCAAAAATAAGAATGCTGATGGTGAGGGTTCGGGAAATCCTGATGACGGATTTTCCCGGAATAAAATAACTGAGATTCAGGATGATAAAGGGAATGGCATTAATGTAGGCCAGTGGCATGAGATCAAAACGCAGACCCAGGAAAAGAGCCGTCCGGAACAAAGACATATCTTTCAGGACTTCTGATGTTTCCCCAAAATAAAAAGCGAAGCCGATCCTGACAACAGTCATGACGACAGCGACGGCTAAAAAGAGGAGTACTAGATTCTTCGTCCAGCGCCAGTAAAAATGGCGGAATGATAGGTTCATTTCATCCTTAAAAGTAATGAATCTATCATAAGGCGGGAAACAGAAAACGCAAGATGGAGACGGCTATTCCTGGTCTTCGCCGAACATGAGATTTCTCTCGAAATCCTCAGGTTTTGTAGCGTTCGATTTTGCCTCGTCCAAGGTGATAAGGCCCTGTTTATAGAGCCTGGTGATGGCCTGATCAAAGCTCTGAGCACCTGAACCGTTTTTACCTTTCACGATGTAGGTATAAATTTCCGCTGTCTTTACAGGATCCAGAATGGATTCCTTAATTCCGGGATTATTAATCATGATTTCCTGAGCTGCAACTCTCCCTTTTCCGTCAGAGGTTTTAAGTAACCTTTGGGAAATGGTGGCATGGAGGTTATCTGCAATACGGGTACGGACCACGTGCTGCTCTTCCGGTGGAAACATGGAAATAAGACGACCGATAGTTGAGAGCGCGTCGGTCGTATGGACAGTTCCGAAAACCAGGTGACCTGTCTCAGCTGCCTTGAGGGCAATCGAGATTGTTTCAGCATCCCGCATCTCACCGATCAGGATGATATCAGGATCCTGGCGAAGGGCCGATCGCAAAGCTGAATTGAAGTCCGAAGTATCCGCGCCGATTTCTCTCTGGGTAACACGGGCCTTGATTGGATTGTGAATATACTCAACCGGATCTTCCAGCGTCAGGACGTGAACGGCGGAAGTCTTATTAATGTAATTTATCATGGCAGCGAGAGTGGAAGATTTACCCGAACCGGTAGCACCGGTAACGAGGACAAGTCCCGCATTGGCACTGGCAATCTTATTAATGACGGTGGGAAGCTTCAGTTCCTCAGTGGTCGGAACTTTATCACTGATCAAACGGAGAATGAGACCAAGCTTTCCCTGGTAGCGCATGAGATTGTAGCGAACGCGGCAAACATTCGGGACGGCGAATGACCCGTCGTGCTCTTTGACCTTGTCGAGCTTCGACATGATTTCCGCATCTCTGATCATAAGACTACAGACAAGTTTCAAGTCATCGTTACTAAGAGGGTCAGACTTCACCTGAACCAGATCTCCTCTCAGCCGAAAACATGGTTTTTCATCAGTCCGCAGATGAATATCACTCACGCCGGAGGCGTTCGCCGATTTCACCATGTTAAAGAATGCTTCTTTGGTCAGTGCCATTTGTCTCTACTCTGATTATATTTACCTGATTATCGTAAGAAACAGCGATAAGGTTTAGGAAAGTCTTATTCACCGACAATGACAGTCCACTTTAGTAACCGGTGAATAATCCGAACCGGAATAATAATGAAATATTGGGAATCTGAGGAACTGTTCTTTAATGGAGACCAGTTCTTTGATCGCTTGATCAAAGACATTGAGGCCGCCCGGGAAACCATCACGGTGGAGATGTATATCTTTAATAATGATCTCCTCGGCAAGAAAATGGCCGCTCATCTGGTAGCGGCGCAGATTCGCGGAGTAAAAGTTCAGGTGATCGTGGACGGCGTGGGCTCGTATAATTTTTACGAGCATCTTTCAGGACTTTTTGAAAAACGCGGAGTCACAGTTAAGACATACAACCCACTTCCCTTCTTTCATCCCTTTTCCGGCAACGTGAACTTTCTGCGCAAGTTCCAGATTTATCTACTGCGCCTTCTGAGGATCAATAATCGCAATCATCGTAAAATCGTAACCATTGATGAAAACATCATGTACGCCGGAAGCTTTAACTTCACCGCTGAACACACAAGCTTCTATCATTCGAATGCCTGGAAAGACATGGGTATCAGGGTGACCGGCCCGATGGTGAAATACGCTGTTCTCAATTTCAAGCGGAACTGGAAACTGCGGGACTATTATCGCTACAAAAAGATCCTGAAAAAACTTCCACGTTCAAACTGGCGGCATTCTCCCCTCCGGATGAATCACACGCTTCTCATGAAAAGGTATTTTTATAAAAATTTCCTGAATCGTATTCACCGCGCGCAAAAACGTATCTGGTTCGTTACTCCTTACTTCATCCCCCGCCGGCGTCTCATCAGTCTTCTCGGAGCGGCGGCTGCGCGGGGTGTGGATGTCAGACTTCTCACCACCTGGAAAACCGATGTGAAACTTTTCCGGACGCTGCAGTTTTTTTACTATCCTTACCTTCTCAGTAAAGGAGTCAAAGTTTTCCAATATTCCGATTCCGTCTTACATGCCAAAAATTATATAATTGATGACTGGATGACTGTAGGTTCCACGAACCTTAACCATCGAAGTCTGATACACGATCTGGAAGTGGATCTCGTCATTCAGGGAGATGAGAACATGAAAAGAATCGAGGATCATTTCCTCGAGCTCACCGGCAAGCTTGAACTGGTGACACCAGAAAGTATGAAAGCACTTACCTTCGCAGACCGGATGATGGGCCGACTTTATTTCATCTTCCGTTATTGGTTATAAAAATGAAACTGAGAATCCTTTCCTACAATATTCACAAGGGCTTCACGATCACCAACCAGGAATTTATCCTGGCGCAGATCAGGGATGCACTTCGCGAGCTGGATGCCGACATTTTGTTTCTGCAGGAAGTTCTGGGAGATCATTCAGAAGTTCCGATTACCGGCTGGGATACCACGGCCCAGTTTGAATTTCTCGCCGACAGTGTCTGGTCGCACTTCTCTTATGGGAAAAATGCTGTGTACCAGGAAGGCCATCACGGAAATGCCATTCTTTCCAAGTTTCCTATCGTGAGCTGGTCCAATCATGTTATTTCGACCAACAAACTGGAACAGCGGGGTCTTCTCAAATGCCACGTCAAAATTCCCGGCATGGAAAAAGAACTGGTCCTGGCCAACACTCACCTCGATCTCACGCAAAAAGGCCGTGATAAACAGGCCGACATGCTCATTCGCCACATGCTCGAAGAAGGCGACCAGCCCTGGATCCTGGTGGGTGACTTCAACGACTGGAATAAGAAAATTTCACCATGGATTGAGAACCAGCTCTCGAGCAAGGAAGTCTTTCGCCATCTTCACGGGAGATATCCGAAGACCTTCCCTTCATTCATGCCGATGCTCTCGCTCGACCGGATCTTCGTGCATAAGATCACACCGGTGAAAGCGACGGCATTGTCGGGTGCCAGATGGAGAAAACTCTCCGATCATCTCCCGCTCTTAGTGGAAATCGATTTGTCCGTCAGTTAACAGTGAATTTTTGTCCGCCGGCAAAACCGTAACAGGGGCCCACAAAGCTCATCTTGTCATCGCAGACAACAATCCCCGCTCCGTCCGGACAGGCGTAGATGACTTTCTTTTTTATCTTTGAATATCTTCTGAAGACAGCATCGTAGCGCGCGGAATTCTTGAAGTGAGGAAAAAAAGCGAAGTTCAATAGATGGAGGGCAGAAAGATTTTTCAGATTCACGACATTTTCATCGCGATCAAAATCGGGATAGGCGGCCATGTCGATGTTCTCAGTCATGAGAATGGCGCCAGCGGAAAGGCCCGTGAGGATTCCACCCTTCTCCGCATATTTTCTTAGCTCGGTAAGAAGCTTCGTCTTCCTCAAAGAATTCAGGAAATAGAAAGTATTTCCACCGGCGAGATGAATCACGTCACTTCTCATCACTTCCTGGAAGATGATCCGGTCAAAAGGAACGTCCACCGGAAAATGGATAAAGCGTGTGATCTTGTATTTTGAATAATGCTTAACGAATGCCTTGAACTCGTGGTCTGAGAGATAAGATGAAGACGGGATAAAGGTAACAACTGGATTTTTTTTATGCAGGAGATCCAGGAAGGAGCGGTCGAGGGAGCGATTTTCTTTCTCTAATCCACCGCTATAGAGGACAAGCTTCATAGCCCCTCACGGCATTCACGGACAATGGAGGTGAAACCCTTCATGATTATCCGGTGCCGTTCCGGAACTGTAGACAGTGAAGTCTGCTGATCCGGATCTAGGTTTTGATAGGTAGAGAACTGCTCCGCGAGGATATAGAGCTCATCGGCAGTTAGTTTCGGTCTCATTCTCATCACTTTCTGAACGATGAAAGAGATGGAATCACCTGTTACGCGGTCATACCGGTTGATAACCGATGAGCGCATAGTGAGATCAAGCAGGAATTGAGTTCTGGTGACATTGGCGTGCTTCTCAAGCGAGCGCACCATCGACATATAAAGCGACTGGAAGCGCTTGATCTGTTTCATTCTAAGAAGAGTCAGGCGCAGGTCAGACTTCTTCGCGTAAGAAGATTTAATGACTTCGATAAATTCCTGCGGATCAAGATCCGATCCGCGGGTCAGATAGATTTGAGGAAGTTCGCGCAGGATATCCCGCATGCAGAAAATCGCATCGCGATTGATGCCGTCGGCGACCTTGTAAATTCCGCGCTTGGATTTTGCGCGCTCGAAGTAACTGAAGACCTTGCGGAACTTCGTCACCACCGGGAGATGCTCTTTTAAGAGATAGTCCTGGTGATTCTTCTTAAAGCCGATGCGGATCAGAACATTTCTGTTCTTACAGGCAATGAAATGCTTATCGAAGAATTCGACATTACTGTCTTTACGGAACTGAGAAAGACTTTTTTTCTTCCCAGTCGTCAGGAAGTCAGCGATCTGGGCAAAACACTGTACGATATAACGGGCCTTCTGTCTTTGCTCCAGAATGGACGTCGAAAAGCGCTGAACATCATCATAACGGTACTCCGCATGGAAGAGACCGAACTGACGGATAGATCCGTAGTCAATGATTCCACCATCCATGAGGATGTTATCGCCGTCCCAGTCCATCCAGCAGAAAATGTACTCATCTTCAAATTTGGCAGAAGTCTCAGCGAATGACTTAGCGACCTGCTTAGCGAGGTACTGATATTTTTCTTTATCTGACTTGAAAGTACTCTGTTCCCACGCCTTGTTTTCAATCTGGCGCTTGATGAAATAATCGGCCACCTGTTTCAGTGTCTCAAAATTATTCTGCTTCAGGTGTCCGAGAAAATGCGATGGTCGAATGAGATTCGGGTTCGCGCGCACGTTGATCGAGATACCTTTATCATATTCCACGATGGCAAGAACGCGTTCGGTACGAAAGCCGTTCTTACGCAGAACTTCCGAGAAGAAGAGGGTTTCCAGACCTTCTCCCACTTCCGAAAGGCCGCAGCCATAAGAAATGGAAGGATCACCCGTCTGATAGAATTTCTTATTGATGTTACATGCCGGAGAAAGTTTTGTTCCGCCGGTTCCACAGCTCGATACATCCCAGGTAAGACCATTGTGACGGATGGAACCGTTCCAGATCGTGCGTCCGTCACCCGATGTTCTTCCCGACTTATCAGGATGCTGAAGCTGAAGATATCTTGTGGCCATAAAGGTATGCGGATAAATTTCATCCTCAGGGAACTTCAGCTCATTGATAAGATCATATTCATTGATGATGACGATACTGAATGTACGGAGAATTTCTTTTTCGAGTTCAGGATTGAGTTTTTCTTCGTGGTTCTTGGGAAGCAGTCCCATTTCTTTAGCCAGTGAGTAGTTAAAGAAAGAAACTTTCCCGCCTTTTCTGTAACGGGCCTTATATTCCACCCGTCCGCCGGGGACAGCATCCTTAAAAGCATGCTGGCCATTGATACGAGAAAACGCTCCGTAGGACCGGTCGCTGGATTCTGCAGATATTGTTTTCTTGACTTGATTCATCCGGCTCTTTCTTCCTTGAAGAGGGCCTAAATAAAAACTTAATTTAAGTATAAGACTAAATCCGACAGACTAGTAACTAATAATTGTAGGCAAATCTCACCTAATTCGTATTTATTTGGTCAAGAAGTCGCAAAAACTCTTTCCGGTAGCGGCCATTTTCAACGTGAAACGAGGAAATGTGAGGCGCTTCTTCGACATGCCAGTACCATTTGTGTTTTGTCGCAATTTTTTTAAAGATTCGTTTTCCGAATTTTGCCGGCATCACTTCGTCCTTTCCGCCGGTAATGACCAGGGTGGGCCAGGTAATCCGGTCAAAAACCTCTTCCGATGAATATTTATCTGAGATGAGAACATATCCCAATGGCGAAAACGGCCAGAGAAACCACACACTCCTGAGCTTATCGACCGCGATGTCTTCATAAGAGGAGAAGGTGGAATCCTGAACAATGAGAGTGATTTCTTTATTGTCTTTGAAATCAGGAATCGCCCGCAGGGAAATGGCACCGCCCAGGCTCTGACCGAAGATCACGAAATGTTTACCGCCGGCGCTCTTATGAAGTTCGAGTCCTTTTTCCAGCGCGGATAATGAATCGAGATAAACTCCATCCGGATTGGCATCGCCTTCGGATAACCAGTAACCGCGATAATCAAAGGTAAAGAGGTTGTAACCTTCGTTGATAAGCCACGCGAGTCCCAGGAAGTGACTGGAGATGTTTTCTGCATTTCCGTGGAACTGAACGATCGTCCCCTTCGGCTCACCTTTCCCTTTGAAGAACCATCCATGGAGTTTCGTACCATCTGAGCTTTTGAAATAAATGTCTTCGTAAGCGAGTTTAAAGGCTTCTGGCTTAAAAAACTGCCGGTTGGAAGGCTGATAAAAAAGATTGGTACAGGAAGAAAGGATAAGTAACAGGAGGATCTTCATAGATTCTTAACCTCTCTTAACAATGGGCCGTGGCAATATGCGGGAAAGGAGGCAATATGAAAATCATAATCAAGCTTAGTTTCATGGCCATTAGTCCGCTGATGGTGCTGGTTTATCTCAGGAACTCGTTTCGTAACGTTGATAATATCCACGCAAATTATCAGCTAGAGTACGCTGAAAACTCATTCTGAGTTTTTACTCCACATCAAAGTCAAAATAAGTATCCGGATACGGTTCAGGCTTAAATGAGTAATGCCACCATTCCTGGGAGAAGTTCTTAAAGCCTCTTCCTTCCATGAGACCTTTCAACAAATAACGATTCTTTCTCTGGGCCGCTGTCACACCGAGGTTGTCAGTGTGAGAAAGCTCGCCGAAATAATCAAACGCTGTCCCCATATCAAGATCCTTGCCGGACTCAAGTTCAAACAATGTGAGATCAACCGCACTTCCCTTGGAGTGACTTGATTGCTTGGCGATGTAACCAAGTTCAAAGAGCTGCTCGCGGGTATAATCCGGATAATAAATATCTTTCAATGCCTGGTTTGTTTCGGGTCTCTTCGCCCATTCCTGGAAAAATGCGACGGCCTTGGCCGGGCGGTAGCAATCAAAGATTTTTATCCCAAGTCCCGCTTTCCTGGCATCAGCGATGACCTTGCACAGAGCTTCAGCCGGACCTTTGGCCATGAATGCTTTGCGGGCCTTGTAACCGGAAACGATTTCGCCGGTGAAGTTTTCAGTCGTGGCATAACTCATGTGAGCTTTGACCTCAGGGCAGAGATCAGTGATGGAAACAAATCCTGGATGCGAAAGTGCCATAGATGACATTACCAAAGTGGATAAGGACGTGAAACAAGGCGGCAACCAGATCGAATACTACGACGAAGCGCCGTGGATTCGGAAGATGTTCGAGGAAGAACTCGCGAAGTCCGGCACCACTCTGATCAACGCCTCCGCGCGCTGGCGC
>JAKFFP010000364.1:0-9038 GCA_036675045.1 Bacteriovoracales bacterium
TCCGTAAGGATTGAGATGGGTCTCAGGATAAGGAATTGTTTCATCCGTCCCCATGTGACCGCCCAGCCCCAGGACAGCACTGGGAGAAGAAGTATGAACAAATCTCGTGACGCCATTTCTTTTTGCACTTTCCAGCATGTTTTTTGTGCCGGTGACATTGATGGCAAAGTAATCGTCGGGATCTCCCCAGACACCGGCCAGAGCAGCGACGTGAAAAACGGTATCAAATCCCAGCGCCAATGCCCGCTCAACATCTTCCGGACTGCGGATATCACCCTTGATGGTCGGAACTCCGATCTCTTCCAGATGAAGGTACGTGTGACGGGAGAAATTCGTCACGATGTAACGGGGATTTTTCATGAGTTCGTGGATGAGGTGGGTTCCGAGAAACCCTCCGCCACCGGTTACTAGAATGCGCATGCGAATAGTTTAAGACTCTTGGGAGATATCTTCCACATAAGAATTATCACCGCGGGCTATTTCACGCCAGAAAAGCGGAAGTGTGTCGTAAGCAAAAGACCCGACCAGGAGCCCGATAAAGAGACCGGGGAAGCCGAGAAGAAGGGCCCCTCCGAGAACACACACGAAGGCAGTGATCGGTGGAATTTTACTTTCGCCAACTGAGGCAAGCCAGGGACGAAGAATATTGTCGATGAGACCGGAGAAAATCCCGACCACAACCAGAATGATGGCAGCAGTGGTGTTGTCTTTCAGGAAGGCAATCCCCGCGCAGGCGAAAGCAACTGGTGCCGCCCCGACAACCGGAATAAAGGCCAGGATCAGCGTAACAAAGAAAATAAGAAAGAAATCCCCGATGCCGGTGAAGGCCGCTCCGAGAGCGACAATCAGTGACTGAACTGAGGCAGTGACGATATTTGAAACGTAAACCCCCCGGGCGTCGCGGATAGAAATTCCGACCAGATCATCCATCGTCCCTTCACTAAAACCAAAAAGCTTCTGGAAGAAGTTCCTCACCGTGTGTGCGTTTTTCAGGAAGGAATAGGTGCAGAGGACCATCACCAGAAGAAACAAGAATATCACCGGAAGACTGGTGACGATTCCCCGGAAGAAATTCAAAAGGAAAGTCGTGGTCACATTCAAGTAGCCATCAATTTTTCTTTTGGTGAGAAATTCCTCGAGGTTGAGTTTCGAAGCATGCTTGTGCACAAAGATCACGAGATCATGGCGAACATCGGAAACCACTCCCTGCATTCCCTGGTCTCTTAACTGCTCGTTGAAATTAATTTTTTCGAGCTGCGAGGTGACCGTGATCGTTCCCTTGGCGATGAAGAAAGTGATGGGAACAGAAATGAGGATCGTAAAAAGAACGGTGAGTAAGGCAGCAGCTCTTTTCCGGGGAAGGCCCTTATTTTCCAGACGCAGAAGAAGCGGGAAAAGGGCCAGGGAAACTGAGCCGGCAAAGATCACCGGAATGGCAAATGGTGAAACGAGTAACAAAAAAGCGGCCGAGAGCACTGTCATGTAGAGGACACGGGCCACCTTCTGCTCAGATTTTTTCGACATAGTGAGAAACCTTGTGTGACCGCTCGTGAAAGTTTCAGCCGGTCGATTTTGATGTTGTGCCTGATATCTACCGGAAACGCTGAGGAGAGCCAGAAGTTTTCAATCAACCGCGTCTTCTCATGGGACTGACCCAGCTCCTTCAACTCCTGCAGGAACTGAGAAGTCATCTTGATATTGCCATCATGCCTCTCAATGACAAGACCGGGAGTACCGTGAAAAGAAACCAAAGCTGAGCGTTTTACTTCCGGATGCTGGTTAAAAATAGCTTCCACCGCCATGGGAAATAATGTCTGGTCAGGGAGTTCCAGCCGATGAGATTTCCGGCCCAGGAACCACAGCCTTTTTTGATCGTCGATATAACCCACGTCGCCCATGCGATGCCACAGCTTTCCACCGATCCGGATTTTTGCTTTTTCGTTTTCTACATTCATTTCAAAATACGAAGGTGTCACCATCGGGCCCGCAACAATTATTTCTCCCGGAGTTCCTGCGGGAGTTTCTTGTAAAGACCTCTCAGGAATATCCGAAGCATTAATGATTTTAATTTCCGCTCCCGGCACGGCCCGGCCGATACAGACACCCAAACCCTGATTTGTCTTCGCGGCGGTTTCTTTCAGGACTTCGCTGCCTCTCATGAGACTCACAGGAAGACTTTCAGTAGCTCCGTAAGGAGTGAAAGTGTCCCCGTTTATGAGTACCCGGGAAAAGAGCTGATGCATTTCCGCGCGGACCGGGGCCCCGAACATCACGATGTATTTCACACAACCCAGCTGGATATTGTTTTTCACGCAATACTTCCCCACTCTTTCCCAGATCGCCGGCGAGCCGGCACAGAAAGTGACCTGATGAGTGAGAATATTTTTAACGATCTTTTCGGGTTCACATTGGGCGGGCCTTGTCGGATCCATATCGGGAATGACGGAAGTCATGCCCATCGCCAGCGTGAAGAGAGCAAACAGAGGAAAACCCGGCAGGTCAATATCCCGCGACGTAAGCCCAAAGAGTTTCCGGAGGATTTCCGTCTGCGCATTGAGGATGCCGTGAGTGTACTCTACTCCCTTGGGAATTCCTGTTCCGCCGCTCGTAAAAAGAATTGCCGCGTGATCATCGGAAGTGACACGAACCGGATTATACGTTTTCGGAAAAGTCTCCATGCCGCTGAAGAGATCATCGAGAAAGACATTCACTTCCACTGAAGAAAAGGGCCTTCTTTTGAATCTTCTGATCCAGTGGACGAGATCAATCGAGATCAGGCCATAGGGCCTCACCTGCGCTATCGAGTTCAGGAGGTTTTTTACTCCCATACCGGGATCAATCAGGACCGGAATCGCACCGACCTTGAAGAGGGCAAAAGTAATGACAGAAAAATCGAGACAGGGTTTTACGAAAAGAAGTGTCCGTTTGCCACGATTGATGCCGATTGACTCAAAATAGTGGGCCATCTGATTAGAGCGCTCTTCGAATTCCCGGAAGGTGTAAAATGAATTTCCGTGGACGACGGCGCGTTTTCCGGGCAGAAGCTTCGCCTGGTCCTGGATGCGAAGAGCGATATTCACTTGATGAAATTCCAGATTTCCTGGGAGACTTCGTCGCGTTCGTCTTCAAGGACATAGTGACCGGCGCGGGCAAACCAGCGGGCGTTTGCCTCAGGATAGATTTCAATCCATCGTTCAAAGAAATGCTGGTTAAAACAAAAGTCTTTCCCGCCCCACAGGATGAGCTTCGGATGCCTGAGAGACGGAAGTTTATCGCCAATTTCCTTCAGCGTGTGCCATGAAGGATGAGATTCGTCCATGGGGATATCCTGGACGAATTTTGCAACAGCAATCCGGTTCTCGTAATTGTCATAAGGAAGAAGATATCCTTCCTTCACCATTTTCGGGAGGCGTTTTGTTGTCGTCATGAAGGTCGCAGGCCAGGCAAAGAGATTGAACTTCCTGGTTAACCACTCCCCGAATCTACCTTTGAGAAAATCAATTCTTTTCGGGATCTCGGAGGATGGATAAGCGGCGGTATTAAGAATCACGATGCGATCAAAGAGCTCAGGGTATCTTGTCACGAGACCAAAACCGATAGCTCCTCCCCAATCATGAACGATCAGGATAATATCCTGGAGCTCAAGGAAGCGGATGAGCTTATAGGTGTTCTGAATATGGGACTCAAGATTGTACTGATAATCCTGCGGCTTATCTGAAAGTCCGCAGCCCATGTGATCAGGAACGACACAGCGGAAGTTTGAAGAAAAAGTCTGGATAAGATTCCGGTAATAAAATGACCATGTCGGATTCCCGTGTAGCATGAGGATGGGCTTCCCCCTTCCTTCGTCCACGTAGTGAAGATTATGTCCGGAGAGCTGAAGAAAATGCGAACGAAACGGATAGAGTTTCGTAAGGCCTTTTTCAGAAATTTTGTTTTTAGCATTTACCATTCAACACCTAACATTGTGGAAGTCAGACCTGAGCCAATACCGAGAAGAGCGACCTTATCGCCCTTTTTAAAAAATCCTGCTTCTTCCGCTTTCATGAGTGTCAAAGGAAGAGCGGCCGAACCAGTATTTCCGAATTCACGAAATGTTTCAAAGTCCCGGTCGAGGGGAAGTCCCAGCGTCTCTAGAAACGCCAGTCTATGGGCCGTGCCCACCTGATGCGGGATAATCTTATCCGGAATTGACCACCCGAGAACAGCGCGGGTTTTCTCCCAGTTTTCTTTTGAAAGCTTCACTCCGGCCTTAAGAAGTGCTTCTGAATCCGTCTCCATCATGAGCCCTGATGTTGAACCGTCACCTTGGCAGAGTTCAACACTTTCTGAATCAGTGAGCGTTGATCCACCCAGGATTTTCGGAGCATGGGAAGCGAGTGATTCATGGGTAAGAAGAATGGCCACTCCGGCAGAGCCAATAGTGAGTGAGGCCATGAAAGGCTTGATTCTCTTCCTGTCCATCAAAGGATCAGTCAGAAGGTGCTTCAGGGTTTCTTCCAGAAGTGGCCCGCCATTTTCACCGGAAACAATGAGTGCTGTTTTTATAGCACCGGATTCAATCATTTGTCCGGTCATGAGTATCGCAGATAAGACTCCCAGGCAGGCGTTCGATAAATCGGAGATCATCGTCTCTGCCGGGAGACGAAGATTCCGGTGCACCTGGGCCGCCGTTGCGGGCTCAAGGAAATCTCGACAGACAGAAGCATGAATGAGAATATCAATTCTTTCGCGAGGAAAGTTTTTCAGTATTTTTTCCGCCGCCTCTGAAGCGATGGTGCTGGGTCTGGTCTTAAGCGGCCAGAAACCGCGGCGCCTGATTCCGGTCTGAAGCTCAAGTCTTCCATCCGGAAGCCTGGCCCTTTCATAAAGGGAAGAAAGTTTCGTTTCTATTTCCGTGCTAGTGATAAATTCCGTCGGCTCGACATAACCCATTGAGTGAAGTCTCACATGCCTGAAGATCATGCTTCACTCCCTTTCATGAGACCATGAAGATTCGCCATGGAGATGCCGGAAAGGATGGATCCGACAATTCCCAGAAATCCCTGGTCCGTGCCGATAATAAAGAGATTCGGAACGGGAGTTCTTCCATCCCTCGTTTTATCAATGGACCCGTAAACCGTCCCGTTCATGTGCCAGGTGTATTTTTCAATGGTGGTCGGCGAGAAAATATCTTTAAAGAGTAACTTGCCCTTAAATTCCGGAACAAGCTTTTTCACGAGATCGATGGCGGTGTTTCCGACAGTCTCTTTTTTCATGTCGTATTCTTCACGGGATAAGTTCTTCCACTGATCATAGTTCGCCATGTTGGTCACCCGGACAGTTCCCTCGCCCTGAGTGTTGTATTTTTCATAGTTATCAGGAAAGCAAACGACAGCTGAACTGGCATCAAAATAATTCACGGCCGGACGATAGGAATACTTTGGGGAATTATTATAAAAAACAATCGTCGAATCATTCTCGAGGATTTTTTTATCAAAGACAAAGATGCTCTCAAGAAATGTCATCGCCCCGGTACGAGGGACCTTATCAGAGGGAAATTTATTTGTGAGCTTCACGGTCTCCGGATAGCCGATACTCGAAAGGATTACCGGAGCCAAGATTTCCTGGTCCCCTGCCACGACACCAATGGCCTCGCCTTTCTCATTGGTTTTGATCCCGGTGACCGCGGTACGGAAGCGCACCTCGCCTCCCACATCCGTAAGCTTTTTCATGAGAAGAGAAATGATCGTTCTCACTCCCCCCTCAGGACGACCGAAGCCTTCAAAGTAAAGTGACTTGAACATAATCACAAACTGGGCGAAGTCCATGTCGTCTTCCCACGCTGATCCGTAAATAAGGAGCGGACAAAGAAGCATCTCAATTAAGAGCTCATCTGATATGACCTGCTGAAGAACCGTGCGGGATGAGCGGTAGCCCAAAGTGAGATCGAGTTCATTAAAATCTCTGACCATCTGAACGAGCTTGATAAAATTATCTTTCTGATGGGGAAAGTTTGAAATGACTTCACTCTCCAGGAGTTCAAAGTCATTGGAAAATTTCAGCGAGATTTCCGGGAACTGGATTTTTGAATACGTCTGCGGGTGAAGCTTGAAATCATCGTAAGAAAGGCGCAGCTGCTTTAACAGTTTCGAGAATGGTTTTCCCTTCTCGCCTTTTTTTATGAAATTCGTCAGAGCGTGAAGGCCCACATCGAATTGCCTGACTCCACCCTGTTCAAAATTTTTTCGTTGATAATAGGAGTTGAGCCCGCCGGGGATCGAATGCTTCTCGAGGATCACGACCTTCTTGTCAAACATGGCGAGGCGGATGCCGGCGGCCAGCCCCGACATCCCCGCACCGATGACAATACAGTCGTAGTTCATTTACTGAAGTTTAGGAGACAGATAAGCAACACATGATTCGAGTGTTGCAAGCTTAGGATAATCTTCCTGAGGGACTTCTACTTTGTGCCGCTTCCTGAGCTCCATCACGATATCGAGAAAATCCATAGAGTCGAGATCGAGTTGCTCACGAAGAGATTTTGAATCATCGAGGGCAGTAACATCTTCATCAGGAGCAATATCAGCAATGATGTCGACAACGATCTGGCGGACTTGAGTAGCAGTCATGAGATTCTCCTATCTAAATCTTTTTACAATAAGTGCAGAGTTAATACCCAGCATGCCGAATGAATTGTTGAGGATATATTCAACCTGCGGCAGTTTCACGCTGGATTCATAAACGAGGTTCGGGATCGAACAATCAGGATCAAGTTCGGTCACATTCATCCCCGGATGGATCACACCATCTTCCAGCGATGGAATATTTCCAGCCAGTTCAAGCGCTCCGGCCGCACCCATGCAGTGACCGATGTGGCCCTTCGAGAAGTTCACATAGGTTTTCTTCGATGAAGAAAACGCATCCCGGACCGCTTTCGATTCAGAGGCATCGCCGGCCCCCGTGCCGGTAGCATGCATGTTCACAAGATCAATGTCAGAAGGAGTGATGCCCGCGCGCTTGATCGCCTTGTGCATGCACTCGACCTGTCTTTCATTATTCGGATTCACGAAATCAGAAGCATCAGAGTTGATGGCGTAGCCAACAATCTCGGCGTAGATATTCGCATTTCTTTTTTTGGCATCGGAGAGGCGCTCAAGAACGTAAACCGCTCCCCCTTCTGAGATCACGATCCCGTTTCTTTTCTTGTCCATGGGTTTTGAGGCCTGGGTGGGATCTTCGTGATGAGCAAGAGCACCCTGGGCAGCGAAAGCGGCAAAGATACCGAAGGTCTGAGAAGACTCAGAAATCCCACCCGTAAGAGCGAGATCCACTTCTCCTAAAAGAAGTTGCTGGACACCCTGGATAATTCCGACATTTCCGCCGGCACAGGCCGAACCCAGAGTATAGTGCGGGCCCGTGATGCCGAGATTCAAAGTGACTTCACCGGCAGGCGAGTTGGAAACGGTTCTTGGATTGTGATGAGGAGACCAGAGTTTCCAGTCGAGATTATTCTGGTGCATCTGGTAGATTTCTTCTTCGGTTTCCACGTTTCCGTGTTCCGTGATTCCGAGGAATACACCCACCATGGATTTATCGGTTTTTTCCCAGTCTACCTGCGCATCACGAATAGCTTCGTTCGCACAGTAAATGGAAATGGAACCCGCGCGGGTTCCGCGACGACGAAGTTTTTTTGATTGATATTTGAATTCATCAAACTCGCACATACCGGCAGCTTGCTTGCCCATGTAACGAATCTCGTGATGTTTAATTCCGGATTTTTTTTCGAGAAGTGCGTTTCTGAATTCAGCGAGATTATTTCCGTTCGGTGCGGTTAGCCCGATCCCGGTGATTACGATGCGTCGTGAGTCATCCATAGGAAATCCCTCAAATAAATGCTTTTTTCAGAAGGGAAAATTTAGCTCACGGTGGGCTTTTTGTATAGTGAACAATTAAGGTTGAGGGTCCTGATTTGGTCTTGCCCGCAAGCCAAATCTCTAGGATAGTTATCCTACTCATATTTAGTCATTCAGAAGAAGGAGTTCCTCTTATGGAAAACACGACCGAAAATACAACTGAAAACACATCTGAAAATACGACCGAAGGCTCAACTGAAAGCTTAATCGTCATCTCTAAGGTCAAGAAATTCATTAAAGAAAAAGCTGATATGAACACTTCAGCTGGTTTCTTTGAGCCGCTCAATAAAGATATTATGAAAGCTTGTCGCGACGCTATGAATCACGCTCAAAAACTGGGAAGAAAGACTGTTATGGGCAAGGATTTCAATCTCTACGTGGAAAATTCCAATGTGGATGAAGCTCTGGTTGTTGCGTCAAAAGTGAAAAAAATGATCAAGGAAGAAGCAGCTCTTTCAACATCTGCCCAGGCCATCGATCAGCTCACTGTTCGCGTTCAAACGGTATGCCTCAAGGCAATTGAAAACGCTAAATCTGATAAGAGAAAGACTGTTATGGACCGCGACTTCACTGCTCCGACAACTCTCACTGTTTAATTCTCAACGAAATCTTTTCTTCCTTTGCTGAAGAGCAAAGGAAGAAAATAACAAACCCCGCACATAACCATCGTCAGCATCACCGGAAATTCCATCTCAAAAACGAAATGGGAAATCCCCCATGTGAGCGTGCTACCCACGAAGGCAAACATAGCATTCGAGGCATCACCTTTTTTTGAGAAGAGCGCGATACTTGTCATGACAAGAATGGAAGGGCCCCCGAGACTTGAAGCAAGCTCAACCAGCCCGGTGATGGAGTCCGAGGTGAAGGCGATTCCGTAGGCCACAATCCCTGAAAGAAGAACTCCTCCGCGGGCGATAAAAACTTTTTTCCGTTCCGTGGGATTTTTCAGCGAGGGAAGAATCAGGTTGTGAGACATGAGTGCCGAGACAGAAAGAAGTGTTGAATCGACCGTGGAAAGGATCGCCGAAACCAGGGCGCCGACAAAAACCACATACCCAAGTGAGGAGAGATGGGTTTTCGCAAGGAGTGGCATGATCGCCTCTGGCTCCTTGAGACCCGGAAGATAGGCCACCCCGAAAAGCC
>JAKFFP010000255.1:0-9029 GCA_036675045.1 Bacteriovoracales bacterium
CTTCGGTGACCTGGATCGGGTGATTGATCAGTGGGAAATGCCACAGGATGATCCGTTCAGATTGAGGATTTATAAACTCGGTCATCAGTTGAATCCGGAATATTCACCGATCCTCGCTTACGCCGGACAGGTCAATAAGAACTTTCTCTCGGTCGAAAATCATCGTCATATGTCCCTGCGCCAGCCAAAGTGCTTAAGGCGCTCTCATAAATTCCTTGTTCCTGTCGGACCATTCATGGACCAATGGGGAAAGACACTGGGCGAGACTAAAGATCTCACGCCCGATGAAAAGGGCGAAATAGTCGTCGCTCTTTTCGAAGGATGGAAAAGGCAGGATCTTGCACGCGGTTATTGCCGGGCTTACGGCTCCATGATGAGAACCTTTCCCAACGGAATCATGGATCTTGAGGCATCACTTCCATTTGATGTGGTCCGGGAAATACGGAAATCAAAATTCCAGCAAACCGCCGACATTCCCCTGGACGAATTTGAAAGCCAGATGGCGCAGGAACTGGAAGACTTCACTTGCCCGGTTACCGGGATGACCTTTTCATGAAAGCTCACTTTGATAATTCTTTTTCACGGCTTCCTCCCTTCCTGTTTGAAAGAGTAGAGCCAACTCCCATTAAAAATCCGAAGCTCATCCACATCATCCCCGAGATGAAAGAGAAGTTGGGGCTTGGACTTTCTGATGACGATATCATGCGCTGGTTGAACGGCGAACTCCGCCTTCCGGGAGAGCAGAGAATCGCCACCCGCTATGCCGGTCACCAGTTCGGTGTCTGGGCGGGACAACTGGGTGACGGGAGAGCGATTTCTCTCGGCGAAATTAAGACGGCAAAGCATGAGCGCCTGGAAATTCAGACCAAGGGTTCAGGACTCACGCCATTCTCCCGCATGGGCGATGGGAAAGCTGTCATTCGTTCTTCTGTTCGCGAATATCTCTGCTCGGAAGCAATGGCAGGCCTCAAGATCCCTACCACCCGGGTCCTGGCGCTTCTCACCGGCGAGGATGAAGTTTATCGCGAGACGATCGAAAATTCAGCAGTCGTCGCCCGAGTTTTTCCTACGAACATCAGATTCGGGCATTTTGAAATGCTCTATCACTACAACAAGAAAGACGAGCTGAAAGAGCTCATCCGATATACACGTGAGGAATTCTTTGGCGGCATGAGCGTCAGTGAAATGCTCACCGAGGTGATCCGACGGACGGCGAATTTGATGGCCGACTGGATGTCCGTGGGTTTCAGCCACGGAGTCATGAACACAGACAATATGTCGATCCTGGGACTGACGATCGACTATGGCCCTTACGGATTCATGGAAGATACCGATCTCAATTTCATCTGCAATCATTCGGATGAGAGAGGTCGTTATGCCTTCGGACAGCAGCCGGGGATCGCTCACTGGAATCTTTCGCGGCTACTGGTTTGCTTTCTGAACGAAGTTCCACAGGAGGAACTTCAGAAACTGATGGATGAGTATCCGGATATCTTCCAGGCACGATTGCTTGAACTCGGAAGAAAAAAACTGGGTCTTGCCATAAATGATAGCGGGGACCAGGCACTCTTTCTCGATCTCCTGCAGATCATGGGAAAGCTCAACGTGGATTTCACTTTTACTTTCCGGTGCTTGTCGGATGAATTGAAACCATTCCGGGATTACTATGGTCAGCGCGAAGAGATGGAGCAATGGCTAAAGCGCTACGAAGAAAGACTGTCACTTGAAAGGTCGACTGCAGAGGAACGTAAGCGAATGATGAAACTCGTCAATCCGAAATATATCCTCAGAAATTACATCGCTCAGGAAGTTATCGCCGACGTGGAAGCAGGAAGCAGCAATCTCCTCAGCCGTTGGTTGCCTGTGTTTTCTCATCCCTTTGAGGAACACTCTGAGTTGAACGCGTATTCACTTCCTACTCCTTATGAGAACAAGAATATCGAGGTATCTTGTTCCTCTTAATGACCGGAGCGCTTCTTAAATCTCAATTAATAATTTAATTTTCCCCTCATTGCTTTTCTCTTACCATATGCGCATGGAAACAACTGATGGGCAGGAAAATTCATATCTCAGAACCGAGTTGATCACTGAGAAACTTCGATCACGGATGATCAAATCCGGGAAGAAACATCTCGCCCTCGAAAGAACACTTCCCATCATCGTCTCCCATCTGTCCGCGGTGATCGGCGGAGAGCGACCCGAAAACAAAAACAGGGTCTGGCTGGATGTGGATAATTCCTCGCTGGAAGACATCGTCACAGAATATGATGTTCTGAAAGACATCATCCTGGACGCTCTCCATCCTCTTTCCAGCGAAGAAAAAAACAAGGTCATTGAAACAATTCTTTATTACATGGGGCTTTCCGCCTGGGAATTTTCCAGACAGTCCAGTGTGCAGCACCTGGAAATTGAAAAACACCTGCAGGCAGAAATCGACGCTGAGAAACGGGAGAAGCTCTGGTTTGAAAACGTCCTTGATTCTCTTCCGGTGGGAATTATTATCGTTGAAAGGACGACGGCGAATCTCAAATTCGTCAATAAAGCGGCCAAGGCACTCGCCGGTGGATTTTATCCCATGGACATACTTCCCGATGACCAGAATGAATATTACGCGACGGACGCCGAAGGACATCGCATTTGCCGGAATGATCTTCCAAGGTTTCGCGCGGCCCGCGGGGAAAAACTCTGCGGCGAAGAACTCACTGCCCACTATCCAGGAGGAAAGATAACGATTGTCATTCATTCCAATGTCATTCAGGCAACAGAAAGTCACCCCGAAAGAATCGTTCTCGGTTTTCAGGAAATCCAGGAGCGGAAGAAATGGGAAGAAGAGAAGAGTTCTGAAGTAAAAGATCTCAAGGAAGAAAGAAGTATCCGGGAATCGTTTGTCTCCTCACTGACACACGATCTTCGCACTCCCTTGTCGGTCGCGAGAATGCACACGGAAATGATTTCGAGGAAAGTGAATAACGGACTCCTGGCGAAGTGCCGGAATGTGATTAAGCATATCGACATGGTCGACCGGATGATCCAGGACTTGCTGGATGCCAATAAACTCAAGGCCGGAGAAAAACTTCCGATTCAGCCATGTGAAATGTGCCTCAATGATATTGTCACAGAAAGTGTCGCCGATTTCAGCGCTCTCCATGGAGACCGCTTCATGGTGAAGGCTCCCGCGAAAGTGTGCGGCTTCTGGTGTGGCAAGGCGATGCGAAGAATGCTGGATAATCTCCTGGGAAATGCTGTGAAGTATGGGGATCCCATTACGCCGATTGAAATCACAATCAATCAGGACCGGAGCCAAACATCCCTCGTCGTCCATAATTATGGGCCGGAGATTCCGGAGAAAGAATACGAAAAACTATTTGTTCCCTTCAAACGGGCAAAATCAAATGACAAGAAAACCGGGTGGGGGATTGGGCTTTCACTAGTGAAGGCTCTTGTTGAGTCTCACAATGGGAAAATATTCCTTAACAGTAAGCCGGTGGATGGAACCAGCTTTAAGCTCGTGTTCCCAAACCGCGTACCATTACATTTTCACTGAAAAGATTTCAGGACAAAGCTCCGATGAAACAGCCAGGTTTTCACGATCGCCCAGAAATGATTGTCATTCAGCTCGAGAACTTTTCCAGGGTTTGTAATTTCCTTTAAAAGCTTTTGATTCCGGGCCGGGACCGTTTCGTCTTTTTCTGCGATGACCATGGAAATTTTCTTCCCCGGATAGTTTTTCTGAAAGAAGAGCGGATCCAGCACGATGTGTTTTTTTAATTCGGTATAGTATTCATCGCGCGTCCGGAATCCGAACATTTCATTTCTCTTTTCGCGGGCAACACGCATGGCCTCCTGGTCGGAATCAACAATAATAGAAGCGATATCTGCACCGCCGGTGATGAAGAGCGCTTTCTGAATCCTTGGCACTCTTCCTGCCGCTATCGAGGCGTGAAGAGCTCCCACACTGGTACCCAGAACACTCAAGGCATGATTGAGAGGAATTTGATTCACGATAAGATCTATCGCCCGTTGAACCCTGCCATAGAAGCGGCGATGAATATCCAGATCGAGACTGTATTCATCATAGTCGGTGTACTTATCCAGGATATAAACATTGAAGCCTTCCGCGCAAAGGAAACGGGCGTAGCTGCGGTCAATGATATTTGTCCCACCGGTGGGTGGCAGGATGATGATGGTTTGGTTCGAACCGGGACGAGGATAGAACCTGGCCTCGGTGAAAAAATCATTGTCTTGGAACGTCTTCTGTTCAAAGAAGCATTCTTTGGCTTCCAGAGAATTCAGCAGTCCCAGCTGAGCGAGAAAAAGAATGAGAAATTTCATATGCCTTTAAGCATGAGATTGGCAGTGGCAAGATTGCAGGCCATGGGAATATCATAGACCACCGCGATCCTGAGGAGTGCCTTCACATCGACATCATGCGGGTGCGGCGCCAGCGGATCCCAGAAAAAAATGATCGCATCAATTTTTCCCTCTGCCACACCTGCGCCAATCTGTTGATCGCCGCCGAGCGGACCACTCTTGAAACGGGTCACCGGAAGATTTACCTCTGATTCAAGTTGCTTTCCGGTTGTGCCGGTCGCAAACAAGTTAAAACCGGTGAGTATGGCCTTATTGGCACGTGCCCACTCAATCATCTTTGGCTTTAAGTTATCATGCGCAATCAAAGCTACATTTTTCATTCCATACCCCTGGATAAATTCTAATCAATTTAGCCGTGAGTGTCTTCATTTAAGATGAAGTTGCCCGGAGTCAGGTCCTTTCCTAGCATGGATGAGCAAAAGGAGCCCTCATGAAAGCGTTTACCACAATAACTCTTGGCGTGCTGATACTCGTATCTTGCTCGACCCCCGGGAAGAAAAAGAAAGTCGAAACGATCGATAAAAAAACTGTGGGCTTACTTCCCACCGAGAAACAACCCGAGCTGGTGAAAATTGCTGAGTTCAAGGGCATGCAGGTGACAGGAGTCACGGTCTCCCCGGATGGCAGGATGTTTGCGAACTTTCCCCGCTGGCGTAAGAATGTCCCGTTCTCCGTGGTGGAGCTCTCGGCGGACGGCAACTATAGACCTTACCCGGACAAGCAGTGGAATACCTGGGAAGGAAAACCTGAAAAAAATAAGTTCACCTGTGTTCAATCCGTCATCGCCCACGGAAATTCTCTCTTCGTCCTTGATCCGGCCAGTCCCAACATGGAAGGGGTTATCGGCTCACCCATGTTATACGAATTTGATCTCACGAATAATAAACTCGCAAATTCCTGGAGTTTTAATAGTGAAGTGGCCCCGAAGAAATCTTATCTGAACGATGTCCGTATCGATGATGCCGCCAACAAGGCCTACATCACAGATTCCGGACTGGGTGGAATTGTGATTCTCGATATGGCCACCGGAAAGGCCACCAGAGTTTTGGATGACCATCCATCAACCAAGTCAGAATCCGTTGTTCTGTCAGTGGAAAAAAGACCTTTTCTGATGAAGGGAGCGGCTCCCCGGATTCACTCGGACGGAATTGCGCTGGATCCGGAACAGAAGCGCCTCTACTGGCACGCGCTCACCGGATATCACCTGTACAGCGTTCCGACTAAGGTCCTCCATGGACAAATGAATGAAGAAAAGATTGAAGAAAAAGTTTCCAATATGGGAGTGACTCCTGCGCCGGACGGAATGATCTTCGACCAGAATGGTAATCTCTACATGGCCGATCTCGAAAGGAATGCTGTCTCTTACCGGACACCGGCCGGGGAAATGAAAATTCTGATTCAGGATGAAAGGATCAAGTGGCCCGACACGTTTGCCATCGATAACAAGAATAATCTCATCTTCACGGATTCACTTCTCCAGGCGACCCCGATCGGTGAATCGGTGGATGAAATGACCTTCTCGATTTATAAAGTATCTCTCCCGGAGGAGAAAACCACTTTATAACTTATTTACTGTAGTGAGAGTCATCACCGCTCATGCGACCCGCCCGTCTTCCCGCACGGCCGCGGCGGCTCGCCTGCGCCTGTTTCTGTACTTTCCTGCTTTGCTTTCTGATAGTCACCTGCTTGATTCCCATAAACTCCTCCCGGGTAGCCTTTCCTGATGTCTCATCGGGCCCTGGCACTCATTTCCAGGCACGACGTGAGCTATGAATAGGATTCAGTCGAATGATCTTTCAGATCGGTAATCCCCTGCATGCGGGCGCAGCCGGCACAACAATAAACGTCGAGACCGTCTTCCACGCCGTGGCCGATTACTCTTGTATCGCAACTCTTGCAGTGTGGGGCAAGTTTGTTAATCGCGCACTCAAAGCAATCGAAAGAGTATTCTTTACCATTCATGTTGATCTTAAAGGTTCTCTCGTAAGCATTCCCACAGTTGTCACATCTTTCCATAGACATCCTCTCCCATAGTCAAATCTTCTGCTCATTAAACAGCAAAGTTGATACCACTGCTGGCATTGACTCCTCCGGAAATTGAATCATCTTAGGAGTAACAGCAAGGAGGTTGTTATGAGCATTTGGAATAACTTACCAGCAAACAGAAGAGATCAGGATAACCGTCAGCTTTCGCGGAATAATATTTTCTCTGATTTTTTTGATCTCTACGCCCGCGATTTCTTCTCACCGATGATGGGCGAGGAGAACACAGAGACTTTCATGCCGAGAGTGGAAGTTCAGGAAAATGAGAAAGGTTATTCGGTCCGGGCAGAACTTCCGGGCCTAAAGGAAGAGGATATTAACCTGAGTCTCGAGGATAATTGTCTCATCCTTCAAGGGGAAAAAAGATCTGAGAAGAAGGAAGAAGATAAGAAACACTTCCGTTCAGAATTCAGTTACGGATCTTTCTATCGGACGATCCCATTCCGCTCGGACGTTGATGACAATAATATCGAGGCCAACTATCGCGATGGTATTCTGACTGTGAACCTTTCGAAAAAGGCCGACGGTACGGAAAGAACGAAAAGAATTGCGATTAATAAGTCCGGCGGTAAAACGGCCCACTAAAAGTGGGTCTTAAAGAAAGTCGAGATCGAGAATGATCGGCTGGTGATCTGAACCGGATGTTGACTTGACTTCGGCATGACGAACTTTGAAGCCCTTGACGAAAGCATGATCGAGATAGTTCTTCGTTCCGACGGCCACCATCCGGAGGTCACCATTAGTCAGCCTGACTTCAGAGAGATTTAATTTCTTCGCGAACACCTGAAGCTCACGGTAGCGTTTTTTCGTCCGGGTATTGAAATCTCCGGCGAAAACGACCGGGCCCTCGTGAGAAACAATGTAACTTTTCACCTGTTCCAGATGCCTGTTATAAGCGTCGAAGTTTGCGAAGTTGATTCCATGAATGGAAATCACGAGCAATTCCTTTTCCATACCTTCCACCGGAAATTTCGCATACGCAGTTGTCTTGGGAGTCGCCGTTAACGGCTCCATATCAACCGTGTGCTCGACTTTCACCCAGCTGGGTTTCACCCGCGCTCCGATCATGTTGCCGGTCGCTTCGTTATTATAAAGACGATAAGTGAAAGAGAGACCGAGGTCCCACTGGTAATCACGGAAGGTCTCAATGGTAGCGGTGAAAAAACCTGCGGTGTATGCTTCCTGGATGAGGAAGATGTCTTTCTCAACTCCGAGCTTTTTAAACTCAGAATCAAATTCCTTCTTGTCGCCCTTTTTTACATTCCACACGAGAACATCGAGGCCTTTGAAAGGAAGACGATCCGAGCTGCTTTGTCCCCAGGTGACATGCGCTTGCTCTATAGGCACACGTCGAAAGTATCTACTGACAGGATTTTTACCGTCAGAAGCCGCGTGTCCCGTTGAAACGAGAAATAAAGTTAAGAGTGCCAAGGTCCTCATAAACCGGAGTATTGACTTTCCTCGTTAAACTTTAAAGACGCCAAGAGTCAAAAAATTCAGATTTCGTGGCTTGAGAAGAGTTCTAAAGGGATTTAGCATCCATTCCTCATCAAATCTAAAAAGGAATTCCATGGACCGGAAGTACCTCTCTGCTCCCTTTGATATGTCTGAATACATCTTCGGCAAGCGCTTCGTGCTGGGTGGGATCGACTTCGATCTCGAGGATAAGGACGAGAAAATACAGGAAGATGAAAGGTTATACCCAAATCGATGTAGCTAAATTAATACAAAAGAGCTCGAGTACAGTGTCAAAATATGAAAAAGAAATAATCGAACCACCATTTAAAATATTATCCAGACTTGCTGACATATACGAATGTGAAGTTAGCATTTTTTTTAATTTGTAATTTGACGAAACGGAAATTTTTTAGACACTTTCGTGACCATATCATAACGTTTTTCCATTAAACGTGCAACCAAAATCATTTTTCCCTATAACTATACAATAAATTGGACAAAACGTCATGATTTCCAATGATACAAAAAATTACATTTTTCGATAAGTAATAACAAATCGTAAAGGAGGTTGTTACATGTCAATCTATGCAATTGAAGTATACTCCGGAAGAGAAATCATTGTAAAACAGCTTATGGAGAAAAAGCTGGAAATGTTGGGTTTGGAGCTTGTTCGTAATATACACGCCTTTGAAACTTTTACTCGTTATATAGGAAAACGGGTCATTCAAAAACTTAAAAGTGTAGTGACCGGGTATGTGTTCATCGAGATTGATAGTCCCTCTATTACGGATGAACTTTATTATTTTATCAAAAGTGTTCCTTGTGTAAAACGGATTTTAAAAGATGATATTCAACAAGATCAATTTGAACGTTTTTTCCAAATAGTAAGTGAAGAGTTATCCTCTGAAGAAGAACCGACAGTTCATGTTATGGTGGATGAATTAGTAGAGGAAAATTTAGATGAGAATGAAGTTTTGCATTCTATCAATACGAGCCAAACAAAAATAGGTATGAGACATTGGTTAGAGGTATTAAAGAGTAATGGTACTAACATATTAGATAAGTTAAAAGAAATAAAACGGACTCATCAACAAGGATGGATTTCTCGTTGTCGTATCTTTACGAATAAGAATGGACAGTCAATGATGACTATTCCT
>JAKFFP010000244.1:0-8863 GCA_036675045.1 Bacteriovoracales bacterium
CTGAAGAACGACATTATTGAGGGATCCCATATGAGAAGCGATGTCCAGAGTAAGCCTTGGATTTTTAACTTTCTTTTGCATCTCACTACGTTCCCGTTCCAGGCCTGCTTTTGAAGCGGACTTCAGTTCATCATTAAGTGAAACCAGCTTGGTCGGATCGGGATGCTGAACAATATAGGTATTGAGAAGACAGATCTGGCAGGGAATCTGAGTCGCTTCCATGAGTTCGAGGATGTACTCGATCGTATATCGGGAGTGGCGGGAGAAATCTGTGGCGATGAGAATCTTTTTCATTTTCTCAGGATAGATTGCCGTGGGCAAATCCTGGAATGAGAGAGATTAACTCAAAAACTGATTTTTATCAGTTTACTGGATTTTTTCCAGGCCGGCCTTGTCCAGTATCTGGATTTCACGTCCGCTGACCTCAATGATTTCATCTTCTTTGAGCTCGGAGAGGCAACGAATGACGGTCTCAGTGGCCGTTCCCACCATATTGGCGAGATCGTCCCGGGTGACGTGCAGAACCGCGTTCTTGCCCTTCAGTGGTGCATTTTTAGAAAGAAGAAGTAATGCCTCGGCGGTTCTTTTTCTTACCGAATCGTAGGCCAGGCGAAGAAGTTGTTTCTCCTGTTCTTCCACCTGATTGGAAAGAAGCTTGATGAATTTCTGTGCCACATCACGGTTTTTATTGATCAGATTGAGAAAATCATCTTTCGGGATTTTTACAATTTCGCTGTCTTCAAGAACGAGTGCGGAATCGCTGTAGTTCCGATTTTCAAACAGGGTGGCGTGACCAAAAAAATCCCCGGCCTTGTGAACATTGGTAATGAACTCTTTACCGTCGTCATGAGTCTTATAAGTCTTGATACTACCCTTACTGATAAAATACACATAATGGGGAGCATCCCCTACGTGGTAGATGACTTCTTTTTTCTTATACTTTGAAACCGGACGGTCTTTGGAAAGAGTCTTTAATTCCTCAAGGCCACTGGCCTCATCCAGAAACTGATTAAGCCCCTGGAGGTTACGGGCATAATCCTTCCTGATGCTTTCAGACTTCTTAAGCCTCGCTTCGATGGCGTTCATGAGATCGGTATCTTCAAAGGGCTTCGTCAGATAATCATCAGCACCGAGTTCCATGCCCTTTCTTACTTCACTCTTCTCGGCCTTGGCGGTGAGAAAGATGAACGGAATAGAAGCAGTTTTCGGATCTTTTGAGAGAACGTGAAGGACACCATATCCATCCAGCTCAGGCATCATGATGTCGCAGATAATGAGATCGGGTTTCATTTCCTTTGCCAGGACGCAACCAACTTTCCCATTGTGGGCCGTTTTCACTTCATAGTGAGCGAGCTCAAGGATCTCAGCCGTGTTTTCACGCATGATCTGGTCATCTTCAATCAAAAGGATCTTTTTCATCTTTTCTCCACCGGTAAAGTAACCTTAAATGTGGTTCCTTTATTCTCAACACTGCTAAATGTGATCTCGCCACCCATCATATCAAGGTAGCGCTTAACGATATTCAAACCAAGGCCCGTGCCCTGAAGGTTAATGACATTTTTTGCCCGGAAGAATCTCTCAAAGAGGTGCTTCTGATCTTCCAGAGGAATTCCCATGCCCTGATCTTCGATCTCCACCCGCACAGTGTTGCCCATTTTTATTGTCCGGATGGTGACTTTCCCGTCTGCGGGAGAGTATTTGATGGCATTGGAAATGAGATTGATCAAAACATTTCTGATCATCTCCCGATCCTGATAAATCGTCATCACCGGCTCGGCGTGCTCCACAACGATGGTGCGCTCACTGGAGCTTGTCTCGCGAAGTTCCTCAACCGTATCATCGATAAAGTGATTGAGGTCAAACTCCGAAGGACTGGATGAGACCTTCCCCTGTTCAAGCTTGTCGAGAGAAAGGAAGTCATTCAGGATATTGGTGAGATTGCGGACGGACTTCTTGATGTTCTGAATATGCTTTTCTCTTTTCGGAGCGTCTTCAGTCTTTGGATATTTATCGATGAGTGAAACCGAAGTGAGAATCCCCCCGAGCGGAGTACGGAATTCATGTGAGGCCATCGAAACGAAGCGGGACTTGAGCTCATTCAGCTCTTTTTCTTTCTCGAGCATCGTACGAATCTGGGCCTCAACTCTTTTCCGTTGTTCCATTTCCTGCTGAAGACCATCGTTGGTGTGGGAAAGTTCCATCAAAGCGTCGGAAAGTTCCTTTGTCCTTTCTCTCACTTTACCTTCAAGCTCTTCTTTCATTTTAATGAGCTCGACTTCGGCTTGCTTCCGAACCGTGATGTCGTTGACGAAGCTCACGATCTGCATCTGCCCATCGCTTTCATACCAGGTGAGACTGATTTCAACCGGGAACTCCTGGCCGTTTTTCTTCACCGCAAGAAGATTGAGATTACTCCCCCTCGCGCGGGGATGAGGATTCTGCGCGTAAGTCTGACGATACTCAACGTGCCTTTCCCTGAGCTTGGGTGGAAGAAGAACTTCGATCAATTTGCCGATCAGCTCGCCTTCTTCATAACCGAAGATCCGGGAGGCCCAGGGATTGGTTTTTTCAATTATCCCATCTTTATTAGAGATAATGATTCCCAATGAAGAGTGCTCAAAAAGAGCTTTAAATGTACCTGGATCCATCATGGCTCCAGAATAAAAAATTCTGGACCTTATGCCAATCGACTTAAGCCATTAACCCCGCTTTTTCTTCTCCAGCTCAAAATTCACCTTTCTCGTTCATTTCTGGGCGCCGATGTCCCTCCTGTCACGCTTGGTTTATAGGCATATGGGTTGGATCAGATAATAAGAACGCTTCCATTTATCTGCTTCACGGCGAAGCGGAAGCTAAACGCGCTTTGTCTCAAAAGCTCGCACAGGAAGGATTTCAGGATATTCACATTCCTGAAAAGGGAGAAATCTTGAATGCGCAGTCAGATGGAATTCTGCCTAAGAGGTGAAATACTCATTCCATGCACTGGAGCAAAACCCCGCAAGAACTCTTCAGGAATTTCGGAAGTGACGAGCACAACGGTCTCTCACAGGAAGCTTATGCGGCAGCATGGAAAAAGTTCGGGCCCAATAACCTTACGGAATCAAAACGGGTAAGCCGCTTCTTTTTATTTTTTAAGCAGTTCCAGAACATGATGACGGGCCTTTTGCTTCTCGCGGCCGGAATCTCTTTTTTCCTGAAAGAAGAGATCGATGCGATGGCCATCTTTGCCATCGTCATCCTGAATGGTGTTGTGGGATTCATCCAGGAGGCAAAGGCGGAAGCTTCCATTGCGGCACTAAAAAAACTCTCGACTCCAAAAGCAAAAGTTATCCGCGAGGGAAAAGTCAAGGTGGTGGAATCGACTGAGGTGGTCCCGGGTGACCTTCTCACCCTGGAAGCTGGTGACTACATTGTTGCGGACGCGGTTGTGATTCATGGCTATCAGCTGGCGGCAGATGAAGCGATCCTCACCGGTGAATCCATGCCGGTTGAGAAATCCTCCGGGGTCGTCAAAGCTGAGACAAATCTGGGTGAACGCACGAACATGCTTCACTCGAGTACCGCACTGACTTCAGGATCCGGGAAGGCCCTCGTGGTGAGTACCGGAATGGAAACAGAAATCGGAAAGATCGCGGGACTTCTGGATGCGACAAAGTCAGAAGAAACTCCCCTGCAAAAAAGACTCGCAAAAGTAAGTAATAAGCTTCTCGTTCTCGGTCTGGCGGTCATGATCATCGTAGGTATTATCGAATACACTAAGGGCAATACCTGGCTCGATATCTTCATGCTTTCAATCAGTCTTGCCATTGCCGCGATCCCGGAAGGACTCCCCACTATTGTGACACTCGCCCTGGCGCTTGCGGTCCGGAGAATGAGTAAGAGGAATGCCATTGTCAGGAAGATGAACGCAGTTGAGACACTCGGGTCAACCGATGTGATCTGTACCGATAAGACCGGAACACTGACAACCGGAGACATGGTGGTAAGAGAAGTGTTCGCTCCTTCACCCGAGAATAAAGATAAGTTAAATCTCGCGGCCGTTGCCTGTAACAACGCTTCTCTCGATAACGGCGGATCGGGAGACCCAACCGAGATCGCTCTTCTCAAAATGGCCGAAGGGACTCCTGCCCCGGAAAGAATTCATGAGTGGAGTTTTGAAAGTAACCGGAAACGAATGAGTGTCGCGGTCGCGGCCGAAAATGGCGTGAACATTTACAGCAAGGGAGCCCCGGAAGCCATACTTCCACTTTGCGGTTTTTCTGAAGAGGGCAAAAGCGAAGCGGAAAAGATCATGCGTGAGTTTTCCATGAAAGGCCGAAGGACACTTGCTCTTGCCTGGCGGTCACTGAAAGACTTTGATGTGAATCATCCTCCGGCGCATGGAGATGTTGAAAAAAATCTCCAGTTCCTGGGACTCGTTGCGATCGCCGATCCACCGAAAGAAGAAACCGTGCCATCAATTTCGGTCTGTAAATCCTCCGGCATTAAGGTGATCATGATCACCGGAGATCACCCTCTTACGGCAGAGGCTATCGCAAAGGAATTAGGTATCATCGGTAAGGATATTACCGGCCAGGTAATGACCGGGGCGGAACTGGATACAATCAACGCCGAAGAACTTTCCCGGCGCTGTGAAAATATTCTGGTCTATGCGCGGGTGAGTCCGGAGCATAAACTGAAAATAGTCGAGGCCCTTCAAAAAAATGGTCACACCGTCGCCATGACCGGTGATGGTGTGAATGATTCACCGGCACTTAAAAAAGCTTCGATTGGAGTGGCAATGGGAAGGGCCGGCACGGAAGTCGCCCGTCAGGCATCGAGTATGGTCCTGACGGATGATAATTTTGCGACCATCGTCCACGCAGTGGAAGAAGGCCGCGCGATTTTCGGAAATATTAAAAGGACAATCCAATATCTCCTTTCCACCAATCTCGCCGAAATACTGATCGTACTGGGATCATCCCTGGCGGGAATGCCGGTTCCTTTCGTACCGCTGACACTCCTCTGGATAAACCTCGTCACCGACGGATTCCCCTCACTGGCACTGGCCGCCGAACCAGTCGCAAAGGATTTCCTGAAAAAGAGTGAAGGCCCTTCACCGGCAAGCTTTTTTGACGAAGGATTTATGAAAGAAATGTTCCTGGTGGCCTTTCTCATGACCATCATCGAACTTTCAGTTTACTTCTACTTGTTAAAAACCGGGGATGAGATTACCGCCAGGAGTTGCGCCTTTCACCTTTTGGTCTACCTCGCCCTCTTCAGGTCTTTTTCCTGCCGGAGTGAGAATCGTATCTATACTCAACTGCCATTTAATCAATTTCATATCCTTTCGGTCATTATCCCGATAATTCTTCAGGTATTCTTAGAGACCAATAGCTCGTTCCGGGAGCTATTTGAAATTTCCCGCATTAATTTCACAACTCATTTGCTGCTCATGCTGCTGGCACTGATACCGGTCAGTCTTATCGAACTAAGGAAAGTTTTGAGGTATCGGGAAAACAACGCTTAGCTTCTCAGGATGAAATAAAGATGACATGACCAACTGGGTCCGTAAAATATTCCCATGAAGCTCACGTACAAACTTCTGCCGGTTGCCTTGTTCTTTCTTTTCTATGCCCTGATCCAGGTGTCGTTCACGTCACTGCGTTCGAGCCAGGAAAAAGAAGATGCAGAAGAAACAAGAGTATTCCTGGAAATAGTCATTAACCGATTCCAGAAATATCTGGAACTGCCGTATCTCATGACCCTGCTGGGGACAAAAAACCTTTCCGACGGCAGTATCCTCAGCTCCGATTACCAGACGTATGCATCTCTCATCCTGAAATCGAATCCGGAATTTCTTGGCTTCAACGTCATGAATGAGAATGGGAAAATCATACGCGGCTTTCCGAATAAAGTGAATGACCGTGCGGTAGGAAGAGTCTCGCAGAATCTGGGTCCTCTCCTCGAATCGATTAACCGCAAGGAGTCTTTCTACCTCTCGGCCCCATTTCGTTTATTCCAGGGCAGGCAGGGATTTGTTTTCTACATGCCGGTATTCCGGAATCAAAAACTTAATGGCTGGTACGCGGTTGTTATTTCCGGCGAAGCTTTCGTTCAAAAATTCAGTCTCCAGAGATTTCTCCGCCGGTTTAATGTCGTGATCACCGATGAGGCCACGGGACTCGATTATTTCGCGACTTCACTTGTCCCGACGGAGATGCCGGTGCTTGAGAAGAAGGCCGGGATTTACGGAAGAAAAATTGTCTTCCGCACCTGGAGAAAGCAAAACAACTTTATCTATAAGTTCCCGTGGTATTTCAGTGTCATCATGGCGCTGATTCTCGCGGCGGCGGCAGCGTACATCCTGAGACTTTACGAGCAAAGGAAAAAAGTCAGCGGTCAGCTTGAAAATGTCAGTGTTCTTCTCCGGGTAACTTCCAGAGAGGCACTGAATAATCTGGTTGAGATTCACCGGGAACTGAATGAACTGAATCTTCCTGAAGATGAAAATATGGAGCGCCTCGTCCGGGATATTAATTATCTTACTAATCTCATAGAGCAGATTGATCTCCTCCAGACGATGGCCCACAATCGTGAAGGGCTTCACCATGAAGATCATAATTTTTTTGATCTTTTGAAGAATCAGCTGGTGAACTTTACCGAAGTCCTGGAGAAGAAGGGAATCAACATCAAATACGATGAAGAACAGCTGAAAACCATTGTTCTGGAAGCGAACATGTGGCTGTTTGAGAATAGCGTCCTTTCAAACGTGTTCTCGCATCTTCTGATCTACACCGAATCCAATTCAACGATCATCGTTGAAGGTCATCTTGAATCCGAGCAGAAGTGGGTCGTGTTCCGTTCGAAAAGAATTCCATCCATGAGCCTGAAGACCGTCACCAGGAGGATTGAAGTGGCGAAGAAGGTCCTTCAGCTTCACGGCGGAGATCTGAAGGAGGAAGTGACGATGGACGAGGTCATCATCACGATCTATTGCTACCGGGTAAATCCGTAGTCACACACGCGAAGCGAGATCCTCTTGTTGTGGGTGTACTCAGAGACTTCACGACATCTCCCCCGGATCCTGCATTCATAGTTATAAGTACAGACTTTATTGTCATGAGCGCAGCGATTGAAGCGGCAATCGCCATCCTTGTGGCAGTCAGAATCAACCGTGCACTCCCTGGTGTCTGACTGAGAGAGAACTCTCCGTCTGAAAGATTCCTTTTCTGCGTTGTACTTCTTCTCGCTTTCTTCCTGATCACGCTTATTTCGCTGAACGGTCCGGTATTCCCTGAATCCCTCTTCAAAACCCCGGTTAAAATCAGGATTCACCTCTTCGCAATTGGCGGTTCCTCTCCGTCCTTCAAGTCCCTGATTGAATCCATTCTGAAAAGTGCACCAACTGCGAAGGCCTTCGAAGAAACCTTTTTTGTAAGACTGGGAAGAATTGATAATGGAAACGCTTTCTTCCGCGCACTGTCTCTTATACTTTTCAAATTCGTCTTCCCCTCTGGCACGGGCGTCTTCGACGCCTTTTCCATACCAGTTGGTCGTGAGGCACGTTTTTCGATCCATCGAACTGCAGGAGATGAAAAAGAAGAGAATGAGGAGATATTTCATGAAAACCCTTTTCTTAGATCGTAACTGATTCTGGAAGAATTATGGAAGAGTAAAAAGGGAGGATTATTCAGTCTGCCGCCCTGTGAAATTTTCTGACATTATCCACTTACCTATCCACAGGAGGGAAAAAATGACAAAGGTATTGGTACTGACATCCCAGTTTAAAACCGCAATCACACTTCGCTGTCTCCTGATGACCCGCGGATTTACCGTCACCGTATGCTCGACTCTGGCCGAAGGGAAGAAGGTCCTTTCGGAAGCAAAATTTCAGCTCATTCTCATTGATATTCACCGACAGGATGAAAATGCGTTCGATTTCGTGCCGGATCTCAGAAATAACGGGAGCTTTCTTCCCGTGCTTTATATCGGCGAAAGAAGCTATCAAGACGTTCTTCTTATGGGTACCACAGGACTGGATGAATTTCTCCTGAAGCCCCTGAATCTCGCTTTCTTTGATCGGGCCCTGGCCCGTACCCTTGCCAAGGCCGAGCATGAACAGAAGCCACTTCTCTACGGCGGAATCAGCCTGGATGAGCAACACCGGATCCTCTCGGTGAGAAACAAGATGGTTAGTCTGGGAAAGCTTGAGACAAAGATTCTCTCATTGCTCGCAAAGAAGGCAGGAAGTGTCGTGAGCCTCGAGCGTATTCAGGTCATGGTGGAAAAAGAAGGGGTCCGATTTAATAACCGCGTCTTCTATCATGTATCGTGCCTGAGAAAAAAGCTGGAAGATGCCGGCATCAGTACTCTCCAGATTAATTTCGTGAAAGATGGATACCGGCTCGATGTCGTTTAAGACTGGATTTCTATCTGGTTTATGACCGTGACGACTCCGTCTACATCAGAAGCACATTCTGCGGCCTCGGTTCTTTCCGCCTGGGACTGAACCGGGCCCATGAGGGTGACGACGGCGCCGCGGACATCGACCTCGATCCGGGAGGCATCTATGTCTTCGTGAAAGGCGAGCGCCTCAATGACCTCTTCTTTCAGAGTGAGATCACGAAAGTTAAGACCGGTTGAAGGGACCATTTCAGGTATGACATAGCGGTCACGATCCCTTCCTTCACGGTCTGCCAAAAGATATTCTTCGTCTGGGTCTCTCATCATTACCTCCACGGACTAAACAAGCATATCCCGCGCCGGCCAGTGAAGACGGGAGCTTACCCGAGCATTTAATTTTTTGCGAAGAAACGTCGTAGAAGTCCATCAGTTCAGAATGAATCTGGACCAGGAGGCCTCTCCTCATGACACGAAGTCT
>JAKFFP010000353.1:0-8824 GCA_036675045.1 Bacteriovoracales bacterium
TTCAGCGGGTGTGAGGCTTCCCACTGCTCGAAAATAATTCCCCGCTGATTCATGAATTTTTTGATCTCTGCGGGATCAGAAATTTCTTTCCGTCCCTGATCAAGCAGTCTCAGCACTCCCATAATTGTCTCCTCATGGTGTGATAGCACTCAAATAAAAACTCGAACGTTTCGATATGGCGTTTGGCCGTCGGAATATCTTTCCCCCAGGCATAGAGACCGTGTCCGGCGATCAAAAATCCGTGAAGCGAAGGGTTTTTCTCGAGCCAGGGAGAAAGATCCCGCATGATGTCCGGTATATGCTGGGAATTGGCAACTATCGGGAGAATCTCCTGTAGCTCGTGAGTTTCATTTCCCTCGAAGCCCTTGAGAATTTCCAGACCTTCAAAGATTATTTTTTTGTTCTTTTCCTGAGCAAAGGAAAGGGTCGTCGCCAGGACAGAGTGCGAGTGAAGGACGCAATTGATCTCCGGATATCTTTTGTAGATCTCCGTATGGATACCAGTTTCGGCGGAAGATTTTACGCCGGGGCTCCGGAAGCCGGAATGAATTTCACCCTCGCCATTGATGAGAATCAGGTCTTCTGTTCCAAACCTGCTCTTATCCACACCAGAGCGGGAAATGATAAAATGCCCGGGCACTTCGCTAGAGCGTGCGGAATAATTTGTGGAGGTCGCCGGTGTCCAGTTTTTCTGCTCGAAAAAGCGGATTGCCTCAGACAATTCGGATGCCAAAAATTTGTCATTTCCTGTAAACATTTTTTACCTTCTCCAGAGGCACATTCATACCCGGAACTAGCTAATATTTGAAGCTGTATTATGGGATTATTCACTCGATGACGCAAGATTCCAGAACAGTCGGATATGAGTGAGAATTTGTAGGCCAAAGAGTGTCGTCACATTTTGTCTTTTGCCCCGAAAGATGTTTATCTTAGACTGTTCACACACACACAATTCGAGGACCTCCATCAAATGAAAAACCCCTTCGTTGGAAGTGATTTTCAGAATACCCATAAAGGTAATTTCACTCATCTTCATCTTCACAGTCAGTACTCACTTCTCGATGGTGCGATCCGCTTAGGCGATCTCATGAAGAGAACTAAAGAGCTGGGTATGCCGGCCATCGCGTGTACTGATCACGGCAACATGTTTGGTGCCATTGATTTTTATACCCGCGCCCTTTCCAGCGGCATTAAGCCGATTCTCGGTTCAGAAATTTATTTCACGCCGGGTTCACGTCACGATCGGCGCCCACCGAAAAACTTGAAGACCCTTGATTCTCAGGATGAAGTTGAAGGAAAGCACCAGATCCATCACCTGATTCTTCTTTGTAAGAACCTCACTGGTTATCAGAATCTTTGTAAGCTTCTCTCGAAAGCTTATCAGGAAGGTTTCTATTATAAACCAAGAGCGGATGTGGAACTTCTTCGGGAATACTCTGAAGGGTTAATCGCGACCACAGCATGTCTGAAAGGTGAAGTGGGATATAACCTTTTCACCGGACAGGATGAACGCGCGCTTCAGGCGGCGATGAAATTCCGGGAAATTTACAAGGATGATTTTTATCTCGAGATCCAGGAAAACGGGATACCGGAGCAGAAAATTGTTAACGAAAAGCTCCTGAGCTTTTCGAAAGAGCATTCTATCCCGCTCGTTGCCACCAACGACTGTCACTATCTCACCCGCGAGGACGCTGCTGCTCAGGAAGTTCTCATGTGTATTCAAACGGGCAAAACGTTTGAAGACGAAAAGCGCATGAAGCTTTCAACAACCGAGTTCTATCTCAAGTCGCCGGAAGAAATGAGGGCCGCGTTTCATTACGCGCAGGAAGCCTGCGATAACACCATGAAGATCGCGGACAAGTGTAATCTTGAGATCAAGTGGCAGGATGAGAAAGGGAAACAGATTTACCTCCTTCCTAAGTTTGAAATTAAGACTGAGGAAACCGAGGCAGATTATTTCGCGAGACTTTCACGTGAGGGCCTTGAGGAAAGATTTGTCGGTCCCCACTTTAAGCACCTGGTTTCAAAACCCAATTGGGAGACTGAAATTAAGCCGCAGTACTATGAGCGGCTTGATGTTGAGGTTGGCCTCATTAAGCAGATGGGCTTTACCGGATATTTTCTCATCGTTGCTGACTTCATTGGCTGGTCCAAGGCCAATGGAATTCCGGTCGGTCCGGGTCGCGGTTCCGGAGCAGGATCCATTGTCGCTTACGCTCTGAAGATCACGAACGTCGATCCGATCCCGTACAATCTTCTCTTCGAGAGATTCATTAATCCTGAACGTATTTCCATGCCGGATTTTGATATCGATTTCTGTCAGGATCGCCGCCAGGAAGTGATCGAGTATGTGACCAATAAGTACGGAAAAGAGCGCGTTGGTCAGATCATTACCTTCGGAACACTTTCAGCGAAAGCTGTTCTCCGGGATGTTTCGCGAGTCTTTGCCCTTCCTTATTCGGAAGCCGATACTCTTGCGAAACTTGTTCCGGAAGAGCTGGGGATTGAACTTCAGGACGCCATTGATAAAGAACCGAAGCTGAAAGAGCTCGAAGATAATGATCCGAAGATCAGAAGAATTCTCCAGATCGGAAAACGCCTGGAAGGCCTTAACCGGCACGCAGGAATTCACGCTGCCGGAGTCATCATCACCAACGAACCACTCGTGACTTATTGTCCGCTCTTCCGCGGGGCCAATGATGAGCAGGTGGTCCAGTTCGATAAGGATTTCGCAGAGAAGATTGGTCTCGTGAAGTTCGACTTCCTGGGGCTCAAGACTCTCACGGTGATTTCGAACGCTGAGAAATTTGTCCGTCGTGACTTCAAGGCGGACTTTGATATTGAAGATATCGACTACAATGACCAGTCTGTTTACGACATGATCTCTGATGGCCAGACCGTTGGAGTCTTCCAGCTCGAGTCATCCGGAATGCAGGATCTTTGTAAGAGAATTAAGCCGGGATCAATCGACGATATTACCGCGATCAACGCTCTCTATCGTCCGGGTCCGATGGGCTCAGGCATGCACCTGGAGTTTGCTGAGATCAAGAACAAGATCAACGGCAAGACCGAGCAGTATTCATTCGATGCTCTTATTCCGGTACTGAAGGATACTTACGGCATTATCGTTTACCAGGAACAGGTAATGAACATTGCCCGCGTGATTGCGGGCTACTCACTCGGACAGGCCGACATGCTCCGGCGGGCGATGGGGAAAAAGAAAGCCGAAGAAATGCAGATGCATAAAGAGATCTTCCGGAAGGGTGCTGTCGAGCGCGGATTCGATGAAGAGAAAGCGATCGCTCTCTTTGATCTCATGGAGAAGTTTGCGGAATACGGATTTAACAAGTCCCACGCCGTTGCCTATTCGGTGGTTGCTTACCAGACCGCGTTCCTGAAGAAATATTATCCGGCCCAATTCTTTGCTGCTCTTCTCGGAACCGAGATCAACAACAAGGAAAAGATCACTTCCTATATTCAGGAAGCAAAAGATTGCGGGATTTCGATTCTTCCACCCGATATCAATGAATCGCTCTGGCTCTTCAACGTAATTGGAGACACCATCCGTTTCGGAATGGGCGCTATTAAGGGCGTGGGCGAGGGTGCGGTTGCTGAAATCGTCCGCGAAAGAACGGAAAACGGACCTTTCACCGGGTTTGTTGATTTCTGCGAGCGCGTAAGCCTGAAGCTTGTGAATAAGCGCGTACTCGAATCGCTGATTAAGGTGGGAACGTTCGATAAGATTGAAAAATTCAATCGCAAGACGCTCCTCGAAAACATGGAACTGATCACTGCCTATGCAGAGAAGAAGCAGGAAGATAAGCTCATGGGGCAAACTTCACTCTTTGATATGGGTGGAGGGACGGAGTCTGTTGCCGACGAACTTCATATCTCAGAATCTCAGGAATTTGATGAACGGCAGATGCTTTCGCTCGAAGCAGAGCTTCTGGGGATTTATGTTTCCGGTCACCCGCTCTTCCGCTTCCGCGACATCATGTCGAAACTCACGTCGATGAATCTCGCCCAGATCCAGGAACTTCCGACGATGCCGAAGCCGGAAGGCTTTCAGCGCATTCCGGATGAGCATGATCCGACGAAGAGAACAATGGTGGTTGCCGGCATGATCTCAGAGTCGAAAGTGATTCTCACGAAGAAGGGCGATAAGATGGCCTTTGTGACCATCGAAGACCTTTCCGGAAAAATTGAATGTCTTTTCTTCCCGAAAACATTTGCTGAGTATCAGCAGTTTCTCACCATGGACGAGCCGCTCATTTTCCACGGCGTAGTGAACCTGACTGAGGATCCGAAGAAATTCTTCCCGAATAAAGTGGCACTGCTAAAGGATGAATCTGATAACCGGGTTACCTCAGTTCGCGTGAGTGTTCCACTGACGAAGCTCAATCCTTATTCCCTTCAGCAGGTAAAGCAGATCCTTCTCTCCTACAGGGGCTCAGTCCCGATTCACTTTATCTTTGAAAGTGGTGAAGGGAAGGCGAGATTACCTCTGGATGACAATTTCCTGGTGAACCCTTCTCCGCAGATGGCGGCCAAGATCAACGAAGTACTGAATACCAATTCAGTGTCTTTTATTATCGATGGTAAGAGCGAGGAAGTCCGTCAGTGAGATTTCTCTTTCTCCTTATTTTTGTTATGTCGGCTTCAGCGCAGGAACCAGAAGTGGTTCCGGCTCCCGAAGCTGCACCCTTTTCCCAAATGCTCATCCTGGGTGAGATCAACCTGCTGGGCTTTGAATGGAAAGACCTGGGCCTTGAAAGAGAAACTCAGTTCACTTCACCACTTCTCAAGAATTGGAAAAAATGGCTGAATGAACACCGGCCGAAATCGGTGGGAGAGATCAAAGTCTGCGAAGGCGAATGCCTTACTTATCACTCTCAATGGGAAGAGAAACTTCCGGAAGAACTGATGGCAAGTCCGACTCCCGGTTATGAAAATTCCCTTTGGCTCAAAGTGAGCCTCACTTTGCGGCGGCAATTGAAAAATAATATTCAGGGTTATACCTGGGAAGGGCGCGTGCATCTTCTAGATGGAAATACCAAAAAGGGCCTGGCGAGCGTTACTCTTCCGCGCGAGAAGAAGGAATGGTTCAACCGCCCCCAGAATGAAATCAACTCCGGGCTGGTCTCTCGCGTGTACAAAACTCCGCTGGGAGCTTTCCCCGGTCTCTTACAAAAACTGGAAGGAATGTTGCCATTAAACCGAGTGATCAAGTTAACTATCACTGGTCACAAGCACTTAGGTGACGTCATGAAGCTGGTGGAGCTTCTGAAAGCCCGAGGGACTTCGTTGGGTTTACAGGTCGAAATGGGACAATTCGGCTCACAGGAAGCGGTGATGAAGGTTTACTTCCGTGGTGAGGAAAAATCGTTTACTGATTTATTGTCACAGGTAAAAGAGTTAAAATCTTCCTATAACTACTCGTTAGTAAACGAGGTCACCGGCACAGGCCTGGTGATCCGTATGGTGAAACAGTAGTTCGAGGAAGGAAAAAAAATGTTCGCACTCTCGCGTGCTCTCTCCATCGTGTTGGCGATTTTCATCGCTTCATCCTGTGCTCCCATTCAACGCCGTAAACCCATATCGCAATCATCCCGCATGCATAATGTGAGCGAGTTCAGTCCCATCAAAAAGAAAATCGCACTGTTAGGTTTTTATAATGAGTCGCCCATGGGTGGCGAAGATCTGGCGATCGTGGCCACCGAAGAATTTCGGCGCGAGCTGAATAAATCCCGCGAGTTTATTATCGATCACGAGGCAGAGGCCCTGTTCGGAACTTCAAAAGAAATTTACGCTGGTGGCGGGATCAAGCTCGCTCAGTTGGCGCGTAAAGCGAAGATGTCGGGTGTGAATATCGTCATCTTCGGAAGAGTGAAAGAGGCGCGTGTCCGCCAGAAAAGTGATGACATTGGATTCGTGAGAAAGATCAAGTCTCTCGCGGAAACGGTGGTCGAAATAAAGGTCTATGATGTTCTCTCCAATAAAGAACTTTTTTCGGAAACACTGGACGGAAATATTTCCGATGATAACCTCCGCTTTTATAAGGCCGAGACTGAAGACAATCTTTCCTATCGCCAGGACCTCCTGCGCTATTCAGTGAAAGTGGCCGTGAGAAAGATCGTCCCCCGCGTGGTAAAGATCGGGTCAAAGCTCGACTGGCTGGGACGGGTGGCGAAAATCATCGGCACGCGAATCTATATCAACGCCGGCCGGACTTCCGGAATCAACATTGGCGATATCCTGAAAGTGGTCACCGAAGGGCAGGAGATCTATGATCCTGAATCGGGTGCGATGATCGGTATGTCTCAGGGCGAAGTTAAAGGGACTCTGGAAGTGGTCGACTATTTTGAGCCTAATGGGGCCATCTGTATCCTTCACTCCGGAGGGTCGGTTACCGAAGGGGATTTCGTCCAACTCTATTAATGGAACCACTAAATCACATCCCCATTCTGGTTGTTTCAGATTCACCTTACATGCGGGGAATTCTTAAGTTCGTCCTGGAAACACTTCTCAACACCGATGTGACGGAGCTTGAGAATGAAGAGAAAGCTCTGAACTTCCTTAAAAATCTTGAAGGGGCCCCGGCGATGATCGTGTATGACTACACGTCGAATGCCTATCTCCTCGAGGATTTTGTTGGATATCTTAAAGCGTACCAGAAACAGGTTCGAATCATTATTCTCGTCGATGAAGTGCGAGAAGAGGGAAGAGAACTCCTGAAACACCTCGAGCAGTTCAAACTCATTGAAGAATCAACCCTTCCGAATTCTCTGGTGGATGAAGCGAAGAATCTTTTTCAGAATTCTTCCTTCTTAAACGCCAATCCATATTGTCGCATCGGGATTGATTTCTTATCCATCCTCGACGGCATCAATAAGAATCTCTTCATCCGGATTGGCAGCGATAAATACATCAAAATTTTTAATGAAGATGATACGACCGACATCCTTGATATCAAAAAATACAAGTCGAAGGGAATCTCGTATCTCTATCTCCAGCGCGAAACCGCTATGTGGGTCATTAACCAGATCCAGAATCAGATCTCGATCTTTCTTAAGGCGAATAATTTCCGGTTTGTGCTCAGGGGAGCTTCCGAATCACCTCAGAAACGTTTCGAGCAAAAGATCCTGCGGATCGATGACGAAGTCCATGTCGATAAGGATTTTAAGGAAACGATTGATCGCGCTGTGGAAAAAATCCGCAGCGTGGTTGAAAAAGAGACAACGGTTGCTCATTACCTGAAGACCTTGAAAGACAAGCAGGATGAATACGCGCTTTTCACCCAGAAAATGAATCTCACCAGCCTCGTGTCCTGCTTGCTCGCCAAGCAGCTCGACTGGATCTCCAAGAGCACGATGGACAAGCTCGTTTACGCCTCGGTTTTATGTGACATCACATTGGCAGTAAGACCGCAGTTATTGTCGATCTCTGATATTCATGAATTTAACAAGATGAAAGACACTCTCTCGGAAGAAGACCAGAAGCTTTATCTTGCTCATCCGAAAGACGCTGCCTTCCTCATCAAGAAGTACTTTCAGTCCGCACCGCCTGACACGGATGTCCTGGCCTACCAGCATCATGAGTCCCCGGATGGCCATGGTTTTCCATTAAGTCTCAAGGCAGAGAAAGTTTCACCTTTATCCGCCCTGTTTATCATTTCAAATGATTTTGCGTATTACTTTCTGAAAGATGAAGAGCCTTCAGTGGATGATTTCATCCTGAAGGCCCATTCACGTTACGACTATGTCAATTTTCGGAAGATTATCAAAGCGCTGGAGAAGCTGAAAAAATAATTATTTTTTCTTCTTCTCAGATCTCACGGTTTCTCTCCACGCTTTGTTCGTATCTTTGAGTCCCTTCATCTGGGTCTTGTGTGTCGCACGACAAGTTTTCATCCCTTCTTTGTTAGCGGCATTTGAAATGCAGCTTTTAAGCTCATTCAGGTATCCGATACGCTTGTCGATGTTTGAGAGGGCATGCTCTTTTGCTTTTGCCAGCACTTCATTCTGGGCCGATACTGAAGTGCACAGAGAAATGAGAAGTGCGCATGTTAAAAATTTCATATTTATCTCCTATTGATATTCTATTGGATCAATCATACCAGCTTCGCGGAAGCCTCTGAGCCGCAAGGCGCAGGAGTCACATTTGCCGCACGCCTTAGAGGAACTTTGATAACAGGACCAGCTTAGCCCGAACGGAACTTTAAGCTCTTTGCCTTTCAACACAATATCCTTTTTTTTCATGCTGATGACGGGTGTGAGAACGGCGATGTCACCTTCTTTCGTCCCTTCTTTGATCACTTCATTCAGCGCCTTGTAATACGAGGGCCGGCAATCCGGATATCCGGGAGAATCTTCATGATTTGCACCGATGAAAAGATTCGTGGCCCCGACGACTTCCGCATATGAGACGGCCAGTGAGATGATGATGGTGTTCCGGAAAGGAACATAGGAATCGGGAATAGTATCCGAGTCACCCTGGTAGTTTTTTACCGTGATATTTTCATCCGTCAAAGAACTTCCCCCGATCTGTCGAAGGAAATTCATGTCGATTACTTTTCGCTGTTTCTGCGGAACTTTGTAAAAATCTGCGATGTCATCGAAGGATTTTCTTTCGCGACGGGAAGTCTTCTGACCATAGTCCATGTGAAGGAAGTGAAGCTCATCACCCGCCTGGGCAGCAATGCCAGCACAAACCAGAGAGTCCATACCGCCGGATACTAAAACAATTGCCTTCCTGCTCATGATAATGCCTCATCATCTTCGTTGACTTCGAAGCTCGTCATTGCGGCATACTTGAAGGACGCCTC
>JAKFFP010000197.1:0-8779 GCA_036675045.1 Bacteriovoracales bacterium
CAAACCTCAAGGAGATTGAAGTTATTTCAGCTGAGGAATCTCCGAAATACGAAGACTACGTGAAAGAGTTCTTCGTTCTTCGCCAGAGAAAGGGTGTTTCTTATAATTACGCCAAAGACACTCTGAAGCGCGGTAACTATTACGGTTCGATGATGGTGAAGATGGGCGACGCTGACGGCATGATCACAGGTGCCACCCAGAACTATCCGGAGTGCGTCCGTCCGATCATGAAAACCATCGGCACTCATATCCCGGGTCGCTCAAAAGTCGCAGGGATCATGATGCTGGTGTTTAAGACACGGGTTGTTTTCTTTGCGGATTGCACGGTCCAGATGAATCCGGATGCTAATGACCTCGCGGATATCGCAGTCAATGCTGCCCAGATGTACCGGAACGTGATGAAAGCTGAGCCGAGAGTGGCATTCCTCTCTTACTCAAACTTCGGATCTAATCGGGAAGGAACGGCGTCGAAGATGGCGGAAGCGGTGAAGATCGCAAAACAGAAAGATCCGACATTGATCGCTGATGGTGAGATGCAGGCCGACGTTGCCACGAATACAGACATCATGAAAAATCTCTTCGATTTCTGTACCCTGGACAAGGCGGCAGATGTTCTGATCTTCCCGGATCTCAATTCCGCAAACATCAGCTACAAGCTTCTCGCCCAGCTTGGCGGAGCTACCCCGATCGGCCCCATCCTCCTTCCTCTTCGTTACGCGATCAATATCGTTCAACGGACTTCGACGGTTGATGAGATCGTAAACATGTCTCACCTGACGGCCCTTATCTCTCAGGAGATCAAGGCCTATAGAGCTAGTAAAAATTCATAAGGAGAATATATGGCGTTCGAAAAGAAAGTAATCGCAACAGAAAAAGCCCCCGCCGCTGTCGGAACATACTCGCAGGGTGTTTTCCATAATGGTGTTTATTATTTCTCTGGCCAGATCGGCCTGGATGCAAAGACTGGTGAAATGGCCGGCAGCTTCGATGCCCAGCTGGATAACATCATGAAGAACATCGATGGCCTTCTTCACTCTCAGGATCTCACCCGTGCGAACATTATCAAGACAACAGTTTTCATGACTGATCTTGCTCAGTTCGGAAAAGTGAATGAGGCATATACCAAGTTCTTCTCTGCTCCCTATCCTGCTCGTTCAACCGTTCAGGTCGCTGCTCTTCCGAAAGGCGCAGTTGTAGAAATCGAAGTTGTGGCAGCCAGGTAAGCTGCTCTCTGGAGTAAATTTTGCTCGGACGGAAATACGTATTTGAATCTAAATCCACAAGGCTCAGGCGCATACTGATCAGCGCCGGCCTTTTGGGTGCTATTTCTCTCGCCGTGATCATCTCTTTTATCGTTTATATCCCTGTTTACGCGAAAATGCAGAAAGGCAGATCCAAGGGTGCATTCTTTCAGAAGTCCCCGGACGCCATCGCTGTTTTTACCGGAGACAAGGGACGGATATCTTACGCTCTTGATCTCATGACAAAGAATCCGTCGGCAAAGCTCTTTATCTCGGGAGTGTATGCTGCGAACTCCTTCCAGAACATTCTCAATGCCCAGGCAAACCCCGCCACGGGCGAAGTGGTGAATAATTCCGGCATTCAGTTTGAGCTCGATTACGCCTCGAAGAACACCTATCAGAATGTGGTGGAAACTGTTCGCTTCCTCGAGAAAAATCCCCAATTTAACAAAGTTCTGATTATCTCGAGCGACTATCACATCATGCGGATCAAGCTCATCATTTCTCATTTCATCAAGGGTGAGAAACCGCAGATCTTTTTTGATTCAGTCGCCAGCACTTTCGATGAATGGTCAGATGTGAGAAAACTTCTCAAGGAAGCGGTTAAGATCGTCAGGTCTTATTTCCAGTTGAAGGTTCTCGGAAAAGAAAGTGTGATTGAAGATCCCGAAGAAATTCCGAACCCGTAAGAAATCAGAACGGAGCACCCAGCTCCCCGTCGGGATCAAAGGTTTCCGGATTCACCGTTCCCACCGTCACATCAAGGGTATCACTGGTATTCTGGCAGGTGAGATTTGCACCGTTATTACCCGCCTCAACGATATCCGTGAAAGTAGATGTATATTTTCTATAGGTATTATCCCCGGTTTTGTCAGCTGAAGTAACCAGGCAGTAAACCCGATTGGGATAATAGGTGTCATTGGTGTAATCATCCGAATCATCCTGCGCGATGATAGATGTGTTGGTGATCGAATACGTTTCTTTTATCGCCGCCGGCGTACTTACCGAATCACCATCTTCATCATAAAAATTCTTGGTGATCGAATATTTCAACAATCCGAAAACTGCAGGTAATCCCGAGGAATAAGAAAAGGTCCGGGTATTCTTGAACTTGTTATCGCCTTCGACTCCAAAAGTCTTATCTTCCCATTTCAACGTCACTGATCCGGAGCTCGAGCTACTGCCTACGTATATGTCTTTCAGGCATTCATCTTCCTGGGCACTTCTCATGAGGTCGTTATTCGCGGTCTTTGACCATTTCAAATAGACGTTGGTATTGGCGCCGCTGGTTTCTTTGATCACGATCCGGAAATAGACCGCCGTAGATGTTTGCTTCCATACGTAAATGTCGTGAGTGGTGGTAGAGGCAGAGGACTTGATGGTCCATTGATCTTCATCCCGTTCCAGATCATTCATCGCCGAATTGGATGCACTGATGAAATCAACATAGTCATCGTTGGTGTCGGCGCGGCACTTTCTCAGAGCACGGGCCCGAAGATAAGCGATTTCATCGGCACTAAGCTTATTGCCGATCTCTTCCGTCTTGCCACAGGCAAGGAGAAGAACCAAAGATAGGAAGAGAGCAAGCTTAGAACTTATATCCGCCTCCGATGGAGAACATCGTGATCGGGTCTATTTTAACATCTTTGTCTTCAATTGTGTCCGGGTTTGAAACTGTTCCATTGTCCTGTTTGGTATAGCTATCAACTTCCCGCTTGAGAATGTCGTATCTATTGATAGTTACCTTGGCTGTCATAAAGAATCCGCTACGTCCGGTGATGTTAAATCCGGCCCCAATCCGGGCATTGGTGAGTTCATCACGGATGCGCTTTTTATACTTCTCCTGGACACCGCTACCAGTGGGCCCGGTATCGTAGTCGTAATGAACGGCATTGTAAGCGCGGGCGACACCGAGGCCGGCCTCGACGAATGGCTCAAAAGTGAGGTAGGCCCATTCATCCATAAAGGGATTCTTCGTACGGAATTCAAAAATATAACCAAGATTCTGGGAGACTTCTGCTCCGTACAGCCCGCCGGTTCTTTTCACGGTACCGGCTTCCTCATCTTCCACATCAGGATCGGCGACCTGGACGTCCTGGGTGACGTTGCCGACATAGTATGTTTCCACCATTGAAGTCGTGAAAAATCCTCCACCAAGATACAGCTGTCCACCGACACCCAAGCGACCACCCCAGAGTTCCTGGTCCTTGTCGCGAAAGTTTTTTCTTTCTCCTTCGAATCCGAAAGGCAGCTCATACTTCATGCCCTCGAAAGCGAAGCTCGTGATCCAGTGACTCTTTCTATGCTTGATATAGCGATCATCTTCCGGTGCTTCAGTTGTAATGACCGGAGTAGAGATACTTGGTGGCGGTGTTTGATCCACGATTGTTTCCGGCTCCGGTTTTTCTTCCGGTCTCTGGTCTTCGTCTGCAATCGGATTCGGAGTTTCAGTCGCTTCGGGAAGATCGGTGATCTCAGTCGCTTCTTCGGCCGGGATTTCAGGAGGCGCTTCAGTCACAGTCGTTTCAGCAGCTGAATTATTTGTAAGCTCCGCCGGAGTCGTCTCAGGGAGCTGGGCCGGAATCTCAGTCGGCGGAACGACTGTGTCCACCGCAGTTTCAGGAGCTTCCATTACCGGCTCTTCCATCGGCGCTTGGGAAAGATCTGTTCCGTCTTCCATTACTGTCGGCGCTGTCGTGCTTTCCAGCGTCAGCTCATCAGTGTTCTGGGCAAAAGTAGGAAGCGAGACAAGGAGGGCGAGAAGGATAAGTTTTGTCATGCAAAAATTATCCCGTTCTTCGGGAGTCTTCGTCAAATTTCGCGACATAGGGGCAGAGTGGTTCTATGCCCGGTTAACAGAAATCACTTCTTCCATCTGTTCAATGGAGGAAATGGTCTTCAGGAGCTCAGAATAATCCTTCACTTCGATCTCGAAGATGAAGTTCCCCTTCTGATCGGGCATGGAGCGGGCAATCGCGGAGCGGATATTGATTCCGGCATTATTGATCGACTTGGAAATCTTAGAGAGAATTCCGGGCTTATCGTGAGTCGTCACTTTGATATTCACCGGATGGCTGAAATTGTAATTTTTGTTCCATTCAACATGGACCTGGCGGCCCTTTTCTATATCTGCGATCCGGGTACAGCCAAGGGCGTGTACGGTGATCCCGCGGCCACGGGTGATGATTCCTGAGATGGGATCTCCCGGAATCGGATTACAACAACGTCCCATCTTCACCTGGATATCATCGAGGCCATCCACGATAACGGCGTTATCGTTGGAAGAAGACTTGCGCGCCGTTTTCTGGAGGCGCTTATGATAACTTTCTTCCTGCTCTTCGACCTGGACTTCCAGTTCATCGGTTTCCGTGAAAGCGATCGAGGGAATGCTGACGAGGATTTCCTTCAGGGGCAGATGACCGGAACCTAGGTTCACAAAAACTTCTTCCACGGTCTTATAATGGTGCTTCTCGAGAAGCGGCTTGAAATCATTTCTTTTCTCAAGGGCCTTGACGGATGTTTCAAATTTTTTCAGGGCCTTCTCAAGAATTTCTTCGCCGACAGTGCGGTGTTCGTCGCGTTCAACTTTCTGGAGGTGCTGTTTAATCTTTGTGATCGCCCGCGAAGTCTTACAGATCTTTAACCAGTCCTTGGAAGGAGTCTGGGTCTTAGAAGTGAGAATTTCCACCGTGTCACCGGATTTCAGCCGGTACTTAAGCGGCACCATCTTACCGTTAACTTTTGCGCCGACAGTTTTATTACCGACTTCCGTGTGAACGGCGTAAGCAAAATCCAGCGGTGTAGCCCCGTAACGAAGCTCTTTCACATCTCCGGTGGGAGTGAAGATAAACACGCCTCCGACATCGAGATCGTTTTTCACCACATCCATGAATTCGGAAGAACTCTGAACGTTCTGGTTAAACTCCATGAGCTCTTCCACCCACTTGAGCTTGTTTGCCTCAGGACTCTTATTACGCTCTTTATATTTCCAGTGAGCGGCGACACCGCGTTCTGCCACTTCGTGCATCTCGAAGGTACGGATCTGGATCTCAATCCGCTCAGCCTTCGGGCCAATCACCGTCGTGTGAAGCGACTGATAGTTGTTTACTTTGGGGATGGCGATGTAATCCTTGAATCTTCCGGGAACAGGAGTAAACGCCGAGTGAATGATCCCGAGGACCTTATAGCACTCAGTGATGTTATTCACGAGAATCCGGAAAGCGAGCAGATCCTGGATCTGATCGAAGTCCACTCCCCGCTGTTGCATCTTCTTATAGATCGAATAAAAATGTTTCGGTCTCCCTGTCACTTCACCAGTAACAGAGTATTCGAGCATCTTCTCTTCAATGAGAGAAAGCGTTTCGTTGATGTAGGACTCGCGCTCGCGTTTTTTCATCGCGATCTTTTCGGCGAGACGATAATAGATATCCGGATGAATGTAGCGAAGGCAAAGATCTTCGAGGTCTCCCTTGACGGAGTTGATACCAAGGCGCGAAGCCAGTGGTACATAGATATCAAGAGTCTCTTGAGCTTTCGATGCCTGCTTTTCTTTTGAGACGTACTGGAGTGTGCGCATGTTATGCATGCGATCGGCGAGCTTCACGATGATCACGCGCAGATCCTGCGCCATCGCAACCACCATCTTGCGGAAGTTCTCCGCCTGGGATTCTTCTTTGGTCTTGAATTTAATTTTCGAGATCTTGGTACAACCAACTACGATCTGAGCAACGCTCTGACCGAACATTTTCGAAATCTCTTCCGGAGAGACATCGCAATCTTCCACCACATCGTGAAGGAGACCGGCCATGATGGAATCAAGATCCATCTTGAGCTTGATGAGAGTGCCGGCGACGTTCAGAGGATGGATGATATAGGGCTCACCCGAAGATCGCTTCACCCCATCATGCATTTTTTCTGCGAACTCATAGCACTTACGAAGGATCGTGAGGTCATTATCGGGGAGGAGAACTTCGGCGCGTTTGATGAGCTCATCAATCGTGAGAGTCGCTTCGTGGGAGAAATCTATCCGTTCAGCAAACATTATCCGAGTATCCCTTTCACAATTTTTTCGAGGCGCAGGTAAGCGAGGTTCACATCATCGTTCAGAACAATATGGTCATAGTCATGTTTCCGGAGAATTTCATTCCGGGCATTGTTGACTCTTTCAAGGATCACATGATCAGCATCTGTCCCCCGTGTGCGGAGACGTTTCTCAAGTTCTTCCACCGATGGCGGCTCAATGAAGATGATCTGAGCGAGGTTCCCATAAAGCTTCTTCATCGCGTCAGCGCCCTGGACATCAAGGTCAAAGAGCATGCTCTTGCCGAGAGTGAGGCCTTCATCAACGAAGCGCTTGGAGGTGCCGTAATAATTGGAATGAACTCTCGCCCATTCAATGAACATATTTTCTTTAATCTGCTTTTCGAAATCTTCTTTTTCAATGAAGTGGTAATCGATCCCGTCGATTTCGCCCGCGCGCTTGGGACGGGTGGTACAGGAAACCGACCACTCCAGCTCCGGGTGATCAAGCTTCAAACGATTTAGTAATGTAGATTTACCGGTCCCGGATGGGGCGCAAATCACAATCATCTTTCCGGACATTTTTATTCCAGGTTCAGGGCCTGTTCTCTGATCTTCTCTAATTGTACTTTCATCTCCACCACATGCGAGGATATTTCCGGATGGGCAGATTTTGATCCGAGAGTGTTGGTCTCGCGACCCAGCTCCTGTAACAGGAAGTCGATCTGGCGTCCGATCTCGCCCGAGGAATTGAGCGTTCCGCGGAGTTTCCCCAGATGGATTTTTGCCCGATTAATTTCCTCGTCTACATCCAACTTCTCTAAATAAAAGACTATTTCCTGAAGGAATCGTCCTTCGTCGACCTGGATATCCTTGAGCTTTTCATGAAATTTCTGAGTGAGCTTCTCACGGAGGATTTCCGGGTATTCACCCTTCATTTTCTCCACATTGCTCAGGCGGGTTTCATAGACGGCGAGGTGCTCGAGGAGCTTATCCACCAGCTTTCTGCCTTCCTGGGCCCGTGATTCTTTGAGTGCCTTGATCGCGGCATCCATGGATTTCAGCATGAGCGGCATCATCTCTTTTTCGCGTTCACCATCATCGTCATAGGAAAAATCACTTCTTAGAAATTCAGTGGGTGAAACGCTGAAAGGAGTTCCGGTTTTTGCGAAAACGGGTTTCAAAAGATTGATGTAGGTTTCTACTTTTGAAGGATCAACCTGGAAACTGGCCTCGCCTTTTTCTGTTTTTTTGTATGAGACACTTACATCAAAGCTTCCGCGACGGAATTCACTTTCAAGTTTCGATCTGATCTCGAGTTCCTGTGAATTGAAAAGGGAACTCATGCGGAACTTGAAATCCTTGAAGCGGTTGTTCACCGTCTTGATTTCTGTTGTGATGGTAAAGTTCTGGCCTTGCGCCTCCCCTTTACCAAATCCGGTCATCGAATAAACAGGCATTCTATTCCTTGGCGTCGTCGTGATCGACGGTGATTGTTGTATTTCCCATCTGGCGGAACTTCTCGAAGCGATTCTGCATCATGAGATCGGTGTCGACCGACTGAAGCTGCTTGATAGAATTCGTGATGGCGTCCTTGACGATTTTCACGGCCTGATCGGGATAGCGGTGAGCTCCACCTGCTGGTTCCTTGATCACGCCATCAATTACTTTGAGCTCAAGCGCCTTGTTAGGCGAGAGCTGAAGCGAGTTCGCCGCTGTCTCGGCCATCTTTGGATCAGACCACAGAATGGAAGCGCACGACTCGGGAGAGATCACGGAGTAAACCGAGTACTCCATCATGTAGACTTTATCGGCGACCGCGATCCCGAGTGCTCCGCCCGATCCGCCTTCACCGATGATCACGGAGATGATGGGTGATTTGACGTTGAACATTTCTTCAATGTTCTGGGCGATCGCGAGAGCCTGGCCGCGTTCTTCGGCGCCGATCCCCGGATACGCGCCGGGAGTGTCGACGAAAGTAATCACGGGAATATTAAACTGCGAAGCAAGCTGCATGATACGAAGTGCTTTCCGGTATCCTTCAGGGTTTGCCATCCCGAAATTTCTTTTGATTTTTTCCTAGGTCTTTCTGCCCTTCTCAATTCCGATCACCGCCACTTTCTGGCCATCGAGAAATCCGAATCCCGTGATCATCGACGGATCATCCGAAAATCTTCTGTCGCCGTGGAGCTCATGGAAATCGGTTATGATCTTTTCAATGTAGTCGATCGAATGAGGCCTCTGTGGATGGCGCGAAAGCTGAGTGCGTTCCCAGGGAGTGAGTTTTTTATAAATCTCCTCGAGCATCTGATTGACCTTGGCCTCAAGGGCCTCGATCTCATGAGAAATATCAATGTTCTTGTTCGTGGTTTGACGAAGTTCGCGAATCTGATTTTCAAGCTCCGAAACCGGGCGCTCAATGCTGCGGAACCGTTCCGCGCCAGGCGCCGGTCTCGCTGCCCATTCCCTCTACGAGCTTCTTGAAGCGCTTCAGGTTGCCCTTGGCGGTGAGCTTGACC
>JAKFFP010000130.1:0-8674 GCA_036675045.1 Bacteriovoracales bacterium
ATGCGAAGCTGCCGGAGTTCCCCTCTACATTGACGATATTAAGAAGTTTTACAATCTCAACATGAAAGCTCCCCTGACTGACAGCTCGAATGTGATACCGCTTCGTGGTGATGTTTCCAGCGACGATCTGAACTCCCTCATGGCCTCTCTGAAAGAAGAAGAAAAAGTTCCCGAAGCCGAAGAAACTAAAACCACAGAAGAAGTCCTCGCTTCACTTTCCGATGGCGAAGCCAAGGAAGCTCCCAAGGCCTTCAATGAAGCAGAAGAAATTCTTGCTGAACAGGCCCTTCAGGGTGTGGAAGCAAAAAAACCTGCACCGATGCTCGAGCGCCCTTACCAGCGCCAGGCGCCGGATCTTGACCGCATCTCTTATGGATTTTGTTTTCTCTCAGATATTCACATGGACACGCTTCTGGCCTTTACTCAGGGGAAATTTCTCCAGGGTCAGTCAGTAGTCGTGGAATTCCTCATTCCTCAGAACTTCATGATGACCGCAGATGTGACTTATTGTCACTACTACGCCCTGAGATCCAGGATCATCAGCTCTACCAAGCCTGATTACCGGGTTCAGTCGCGATTTAATTTCGCCTTGAAAGGTGAGCGCGAAACACTTCGCAATTTCCTCAAGTCGATTGAGCCAACGGTCGTTGAGAAGAAAAAAGTGAAGAAAGAAACCGAAGACGATACCCTCGGTCTCTGATTATAATCTTCACATGATAAGATCTTTACTTAAACCACAGCTCTCTACTCTCCTGGTGGCGATCTTTTTCTTCATTCTGCTATTTCTGGGACTGTTCGCGGAAGTTTTTGAGTCCGAGTCTCCGGAAGTTGACCTCGCTCAGATTTATGCCAACCCTGTTCCGGTCGCTGAGCTTCAGCACCTGAAATCCATGAAGATCACCAATAAACAGGGATCATTCGATCTCATGAACCAGCATCCCGAGGGCGATCTCGAGGGCCCGTGGCAGATGACCTCTCCTCAGGCACTGGTGATGAAAGCGGAAGTGATCGCCAAGATCATCGATGCCTTCAATGTGATCCGCGTGAGAAATTTCCATCGCCTGGAACCGATCAATGTCACATCGTATTCTCTGGACAATCCGACACTCACCCTGCTTTTCACGAATTCCCGCGAAAAGTCTTTTGAGATCAAGATGGGTCTCATTAATCCCATTGATAATTCGGCCTACATGACAATCTCAACCCAGAATCAGATTTATCAGATTGATCCTCTGGAAATTCAGCTCGAAAGCTATGACCTCGCCCAGCTGGTGGAATCAAAAGTTTTGGCACTCAATGCGGACTCTCTTGTTTCCCTGGAAGTCTTTGGACAGGGGGGCACTCACATGAAGCTCCTGAAAAAGGATGACAAGTGGTTTGGTGACACGAGTACCGAACTCTCAACTGAAAAGGTAAAACGCTTTCTTGATCGGCTTGAGGCACTCAAAAGCACATCTATTCTCGAGAACCTGACACCTGAACAAAAAGACGTCATGGACCGTGCCACGTCGGTTCCCCTTTATAGCTTAAAGCTCATAACAACTCAGGGTGTGCGCACGTACATTGTTGGTGAAGTGAAAGGTGGAATTCCCGGAACGGGAATCAACGGAACGGTGTACGCCCTTTCGGGTGAAGAGCGGAAGTCTTATGTCTTGATTGATAAAGACCAGCTACGGGTGTTCGGAACAAAAATTAATGAACTGAAATAAAAGAGGGACCCGAAAGGGTCCCTTTTTTTTATCTATAAGCTCAAAACTGAGATTACTTGATTTCTTTGTGAAGAGTGTGACGACGAAGATTTGGATTATACTTCTTCATCTCGAGACGCTCTGGAGTCGTCTTCTTGTTCTTCGTAGTTGTATAACGAGATGGCGTACCATTCTCTTTTCTTGCTTCAGTACATTCTAATGTAACGATTACGCGTGGGCCTTTAGCCATAACTTCCTCTCATGTAGACATTTCTAAAAAGTGCAGACATTATGTATCAAAGCTAAGTATCTGACAAGTCATTGTTGATTACTGGTGTCGGGGAGTCCGTTTATGCAGAGTGTAAATACACAAAATTGGTCCTTTTGCAGATATGAGAAAGAGAACTTTCTCGCCCAGATTACGTTTGGGGCCGATCCGGAGTCTCTTTTAGAAGACCGCCTGGAATATTATGTGACCGTCCTCGAGGACGAAGAGACTGAGATTTTCCAGAAGAAATTCATGACTCTGACCGAGGCCTGTCTGTATCTGAATTCAAATTACCGTGACTGGAGCTTCCACGATCAGAGCGCTATAAAATCAGGTTGCTCGACCTGTGCTGCTCACTAAAATCCGGCATCTTTAAATCGAATTTTTTCCCATTCACAAGACCCTTGTGAACCGTCATCCCGTCATATTCAAAATGCGGGGTTTCGCCAAAGAGCCATTCCCATGAACGAAGATGCTGGAAGGTTTCCTGCACCTGAGTTTCCGAAAGAAGAGTTCCCTCAATTTCAAATGGTATCGTCTTCAGATGATGCGAGATGATTTCAATAACATCCGAAATTTCCGTCCCCGGGAACTTCTCCTGAAGAGTAATCACTTTCGAGCGGACTGAAGCAATCGACTTCGTCGCCGAGGGAATGATGGTGTGTTTGAGACTCTCTTCAAGTTTTTCGAGATCACTGGAAACGAGAAAAGTCCCGTGATGGAAAGATCCGAACTTTGTTTGCTTAAAGGCGGAGCCTGAAATTTTCCGGCCATCCAGCCACAGGTCATGCCGGGGTGAAATAGTGAGTGGGATATCCGCTTCAGCGAATGCTTCCCGCAGAAGCTCAGCGTGCTTCATCCGGTTAATCATGGGATCTGGTGTGATGAAACTGAAATTGAGATTCCCTTCATCATGAAAGACACACCCGCCGCCACTTTGCCGGCGGACCAGCCAGATATCATTTTCCACGAGATAAGATAGTTGAGTCTCAAGCCACGGATTCTGGAATCTCCCAAGAACCACACAGGGGCGATTTACATAGAGGAAAAGCACCGGCAGATCGGCACCACCCCGAAGGAAGTGATCTTCCAGGGCGAGATTGAGGAAAGGATTCTGATAGGGAGAAACGAACACGCGCATGGACCAATCATAGACGGGAAACAATGAGAGGGCCATAATAGAGGAAACGAGAGGTGTTTATGTTCACTGCCATTCTTCCCGCCCTTCCCATTGTCGGAAGCCTGAAACTCACCAGCCGCGACGGAAAGACCATTTCACAGATTGATGTCGTGAAGGGAAAAAGCACCGGCATGAATCCTTTCTTTGAATCCTGCTATGAAGAACTCAAGGCCTATCTCGAGGGCAAGAAAACAGAACTTGAGTTACCTCTTGATATGAAGGGTCTCACGCCATTTCAGATGAAAGTCTTGAAAGAAATGAAGAAGATTCCTCGTGGAGAAGTCAGAAGCTACGGCGAGCTGGCCCAGGCGATGAAGTCGCGGGCCTTTCAGGCGATCGGCAGCGCTTGCGGGAAAAATCCCTTCATGCTGATTTATCCTTGCCACCGGGTGGTCGGAACAAACGGCCCGGGGGGATTTGCTCATGGACTTAAAATGAAGAGTGAACTTTTGAAACTTGAAGGACATTCACTCTAGGATTTTAATCGTTCCCGCTTTACCGTCTAATCGCACCCGCATGCCGGTTTTAATCGTCTTGATTAAACCCGGAACACTCACCACTGCCGGAATCCCCATTTCTCTTGCCACAATCGCTGAGTGTGAAAGAAGTGAACCGCGCTCAACCAGAAGTCCCGAAATAGAGGGATAAAGCGGAACCCACCCCGGATCGGTTCTCGCAGTCACGAGGATTTCTCCGTTAAGCTCAAGGTTATCAGTCGGATCGATCACGACTTTGACAATTCCTTCCACGATACCCGGGGAACAAGGAAGACCCTTCAGATCATATTCATCCGTAGCTTCCAGTGCGACCTCTTCATTCTGGAAAGTATTTTTCCAGTAGACCGCCCCTCTGGTCATGATACGGGAGCTTGGTTCCTCGGAAAATTTTTCGTATTCATTTTTCCGATGCTCAACCACGGAGTTGAGATTAAATGTGGGAAGAGCGCCGTTATAGATGGCGAAGACTTCCTCGATCGTGAGCCAGAAAATATCCCGCGGGTGATTGAGAGCACCGATGAAGGCGAGATCCTCGCCGATGGTCCGGAATACCGTCCGGGCGACGCCATAAATTCTCGTTCTCGCAAAACGCGTATTCTCGCGGTTTTTTACCGCCTTCCGGGCGTGTTTTAAGACCCAGAAGTAAATCATTCTGCGGAAACCGGATAATTCCTTGCGGACAGTTTGTTCAGCAGCAGCACGTCTTTCTTTCTCTTTAGTGTCATCTTCCACCGGTAGAGATGCTGCCTTCAGATAGTTCTTGAGACAGACAAATAAATAAGAAGGATCCGTCACGAGATCGATTTCTTCGAGCTTCATCTCACTCATGCAGCGGAAGCCGTATTTTTCGATGTAATCTTCGAGTGCTTTATAGAATTCGTGAAACCCAGATTGCCTCACGGCCTCCATGCCGTCTTTGGCATCAGAAGACAGGATAATGTCCTTGAGTTTTGTATTGGCACCGGCCATGTGAGCGAGCTTGATCATCGCGCGGGTCGGTTCCGCGCTCTCAAGACCACCTTCAGCAGCAAGAAGATCATTCTGAAGAGATGACATCTCCGGTGGAAACCATTTCAGTGTGAGTTTACGGAGCAATCCAAAGTGAACCATGCAGAGAAAGTCATTGATAATGGGGGCCTTCCAGCGCCCGAGCATGTTTCTTTCAATCTCCATGTAGATATTGATGAGCTCATCACCGCGCATGCGCGTGAGCGGCATGGATTTATAGCGATCGTAATCCTTGTGGAAAGTCTTCAGAAAATCCTCAACCACTCCCTGGATGATGAAGTGGTATTTCAGGAAATTAAAACCCGTCACAAAGGTTCTCATTTTTCCGCGGAACGTTCCCCAGGAAGGATGTGATTTTGTCCGTTCCACGATCTCATCAGAAAGCCCTTCGGAAACTCCCATCATGGTTTCCATGAACTCCTTGTTGGACTTAAAACCGGGAAGAACGCCCACGAGCTTGTACCAGTTGAAAAGATTATAAAAGACTCTTCCGTTTAAAGACCCCAGCATATAGGAGAGATAGGAGTCCATGTCTTTGATAATTTCATTCGGAAGTCCCAGGACTTCGCAGAACTGGACGTAAACCGCCTTGTAATTTCTGAGCGCAAAAGAAAACGAAAGCGGCAGGGTGATACCGCCATAGCTTTCCACGATATTCGAGTTATCCCAAAGATTGATATATCCCTGGAGATCATGATCGATGGTGGTCACGGGTCTCGTCTGAAGAAGCCAGACTTTGCCCTCAGCAATTGCCCATTCAATATCCTGAGGTCTCCGATAGTCGGTATGAATTTTCTTTCCGAGCTCGAAAAGATCTTTCAGGTCTTTGGCATTAAGTGAAGGCGAATCAGAGAGAACTTTCTCCACCGGCACAGTCGCACAATGACCATTAGCTCCCCGCTTGAGCATCTGTTCTTTGGGAACGATATCTTCCTGAAGAAGTTTCCCCTCTTTCGAGTCAAGCCAGAAGGAATCAGCGTTGAGAACACCAGAAACAAGACCCTCACCCACTCCATAGACAGATGAAACGACAAACTTATCAAGTTTTTTGGCGATAGGATCACAGGTGAACATGACTCCGGATTTTTCCGGGTCAATCATCTTCTGAAGGACCACTGCCACACTGATCTTAAGGAAATCGAGATCATTTTCTTTCCGGTATGAAAGCCCTCTTTCAGAGAAGGCACTCGCCCAGCAGCCCTTCACCGATTCGACGATCTGTTCTTTCCCCGTCACATAGAGAAAGCTTGAAAGCTGACCCGCAAATGAGTGGGAGCTTCCGTCTTCGTCGGCGGCAGAAGAGCGGACGGAAATCATGGTATTTTGTCCCAGGATTCTCATTCCCTGGTCAATGAGCTTATGAATATCATCCGGCAGATCGGTGCCCTGGATGAGTCTTGTGATTACCGCTTCCGCCTCCTGGCCTGAGACTTTACCTGAAAGATAATCTTCAAGGACAGTGATGATCCGATTTCTTAATCCCGTAGCATCGAGAAAGCCTTCAAAATGCCTCTTCCCGAGGACCACCCATTCCGGAACCGGAAGTCCGCCCTGACTCATGAGATAGAGATTGTACCCTTTCCCACCAGACTCATTTTTAGCAAAAAAAGACGTCGACGTTTTCGTCACGAGCATCAGGCACTCCAGAGGATGAAAAAGAGAATTACGTAATGTAGCGCCATGTAGGCGGTGGAAACAGTCCTGAAAGTTTTCGCGGAGAATTTCTTCAGGTTAAACACCATCGGAATAATGGAAAGGACATAGACCGTGGCGAGAACGAGAAGCCAGCGAACGGGAAAGAGCGCCCGTAACTGGAACAGGAGAACGAGTGATAACAGAACCTGAGAAGCACTTAATAAGTAGGCACCTTTCAGCGAGAAAATCTTGGAGTAACTCGGGACATTCTCCCGTTCTTCTCTGTGATCAAATGTCTTCCGTGCAAACTCAAACAGGTTAAAGATAAACCAGTGGGAGAAGAGAAAGACCGGCACCGCTGGTGACTCAAAGGTCATCATGCCGAGATTTGCTGATATAAGGGCGAGTGCCAGAAAAGACACCACAATGGTGTGGCTCATGGCATAGGTCGTGAGCTTTGGACGAAGAAGATCACCGATAAAGAATTCTTCATACATGAGAAGTGAATAAAAAATTGCGAACACGTACAGAAGAGAAGTTATAAGACCAAGGGTTGAGGCGAGGATAAACTCAAGCACGATGAGAAGAAGAATGGCCTTTTTAACCTCTGAGACAGAGATAAGGCCGCGCGCCAGGGGTCTCTTCGGATTGATCACGAGATCAACCTCATAATCCTTAATCTCATCAAAGAGCCTCATGCGAAAGAAGAAACACAAACCGAGGATGGCCATCACCATGAGAGACAATAGAGGTAGCTCAAGCCCGGAGAGCGCGCGCGAGAAGAGATAATTCACGCCCACAAAAAGGATGATAAGCGGAAGATACTCCGCCGGTTTAAAACGCTCTTTCGTGAATGTCAGCCACTTACCCAATGATTACTCCCGGTTCAGAGAGCTGCTTCTTAAGGGCGGCGTATTCAACTTTCGAGTGGTGTCTGGGATCCATCGGAACTGATTTCACAAAATACACTTCATCCAATGGAGTCTTGTTCTTCGCGAAGACTCTCTTTACTTCCTTTCTGGCGTCGCTGAAATTAAAACCAGCGACATCGGTCGATGCCGGAAGCTCAATAGCGACACAGGTTTTCTGTCCCATTTTCGCGTCCGGAAGTCCGAAGAAAGCACACCGATAGGTGAACGAAAGGCGTTTCAAAATGACTTCGGATTTCACCGGGAAGTAATACTTCCCTTCTCTTACGATGGCATTGTTCACGCGTCCTACTAACCAAAGGTTTTTATCCTGGTCGAGGTAACCAAGATCTCCCGTGCGGTGATAAACCGTTCCATCCGGGCCTTTGATCTTCGTTGCTTTGAACGCGTCCGGATTATTGTAGTAATCCTTACAGACGTGATCTCCGGTACAGATAAATTCCCCGACTTCTCCACGGGGAAGTTCAATTTCTTTCCAACCGCCAGATCCGAGAGTAATGGGTCCGTCCACGAGTTTAATAAATTTATAATCCACGTCTTCAGAGATGTGACCTACGTTCACACCCTCTTCCACGATTTCGGAATCTGCATCACGTTTTTCTTTCAGCATGTCCCGCCCTTCGATGTGGGCCATCGGCTCTGCTTCAGTTGATCCGTAAAGAACCCAGAGTTCAGACTGGGGAGCAATCTCATAGTATTTTTCCACGTCATCACGGGAAATCGGTGCCCCCCCGGTCACCATCCGTTTCATCTGAGAGAGCTTGATTCCGTGCTGGGAACAGAATTTAGAAAGCCCCACGAGATTGGAGGGAGACATGGTAGCGCAATTAATTTTGTTATTCAGGATCTGGTTAGTGAGGATTGCCGGATCATGTTCCGTTGGCTGAGCAAGATTGATCGCCGGCAGAACGGTCGTTACCCCGGTAGCGAGGTTATTAAGGGAGAAGATAGGAAAGATCGGCATATCAATATCAGTCGCTGCATAAGGAATGACGTGAGAAAGGGCGTGATGTTGGGCCGAGAGAAACCGGTGTGTACGGTTGGCACCTTTGGGCTTTCCGGTTGAGCCGGTCGTAAAAGTAATGAGAGCTGTGGTTTCACTTTCCACTGGCTCCATCGGGCATTCTCCGGGAACAAGGAGTTCTTCAAATTTGTGTGTCCCCTCGCCCGGGCCATACATGATCCTGATCGGCATGGTTTTAAACTCGGGAACCTGATCCACTAACTGGAAGGCCTGAGCAAAGCTCACCATTCCCTTGGGTCCCACGCATTCAGCAGTAGCACCGAGGTGACCGGCGCGCGCCCATGAATCCAGGAAGACAGCGATCGCCCCGATCCTCTGAACGGCAAACATCGCCACATACATATCGAGCGACATCGGAAGAAAAATAATGATCCGGTCACCCCTGGTGATACCGATTTTTTTAAGCCCATTGGCGAAGGCGGAAATTCTCCCGGCGATCTGAACG
>JAKFFP010000359.1:0-8662 GCA_036675045.1 Bacteriovoracales bacterium
ATGAAAAAGCGAAGAATGCTGAGATGGCCGAGCTGAAAAACAGAGTTGAGCGCATTCAGTCCCGTTCCCAGAGACTGATCTCGGAAAGAACTGCGGCTGAGGAATTTATTTCTCATTATGAGTACATTCGGAATCTCTGCGCTGAGATTGAAGCTGAAGCCACAACGACGGATTTTTCGGCGAGCCTCATTAAGCGTCTCGATAACTGGGAATCTCTTGAAGGCTATGGTCTCTATGAGCTGAACCAGAGCGGGCAGAAGCTCGTTGCACCTGAAGTCACCAGAAAGAAATTTCATCCGTTCCCTTCGCTGTGGCTGGGTCAGTCGAATACGCATGGGATTGAGCAGTTCGCACAGGACATGGCGATCCAGGTTGCCAATGACCTGTTTGATATCGAGCCGGTTACGATCCGTATTTTTGGCGCTTCTCATCTTCCGGAAATGCTTCTCTATGTATCATTTTCTGAAGAGCGCATGATGAACTTCCCATGGGATGTTCTTGAGTCATCGCTTTCCTCATCTCTCCGGAAATTAAAACTTCAGCGTGATATCCCTCAATACCAGACTCAGTTCATCCCGATGTGGGAGGCACTCGATACCATGGACCGCCTCTCTCGGGATACGATCGATGCTGATCTCCGGATCATGGCGCTTTCACTTGTTCCTCTGACAGATGCGGCGAAAAGAAGAAGCACAAATAAATTTTACTGGTCGGCATTCTTTAATGATTTCTTCCTTCAGCTCTCAGGGCGACTGCAAAAATCTACGCGACTCTCTCTTATGGGCCCGTGGCATGTGGTCTTCTTCATTCCTAAAGAGAACGTTGAAAGTGAGTCCCGCGTGCTTCAGTCATTCGTGAAGCAATTCGGATTCTGGAAATTTTTCGAAGATAACACCCAGGTCCTGACAGAAGATATGCTACCAAGTCTCAAGCTTCTTCCTCCTTCATCGTCACATTACTTCCGCGGATTTGAGCGCGAGTTTGATGAAATGAAAGTGCGATCAGAAGAGAAGAGACTTCTTCATCAGGTTCGGGCCGAGAGAAAACTCCCGGTCTGATGAGGCACTCGAGTTATCTTGAAATCAATCTCTCACATCTTTCTGGAAACATCGGAAAGATAAGGTCCCTTGCCGGTAAGGCAGGGATCATTCCCATGGTGAAGGCGGATGCTTACGGGAACGGCCTCATTCCGATAACACAGCACCTGGTTCAGGAAGAGAAATTAAAGAAGGTCGGAGTCGCGTCTCTCGGCGAGGCACTTAAGCTCGTGAAAGAATGTCCGGATCTTGATACTGAATACCTGGTTTTTTCTGATACAGAAATTTCTGATCCTGGAATTCGTGCTGCCTATGTGGATTACAACATTACCCCGGTTATTCACCAACCGGAGGATCTGACTCATTTTCTTTCTGATGACAGGATGAAAGATGTTCCCTTGATCGTGAAAGTGAACACGGGTATGAACCGGTTGGGATTTACCATCGAAGAACTGGAAAAAAATATTCCCAAATTGAAGAGTCGCGGGATTAAACATCTCATGACTCACTTTGCTTACTCCTATGTTCACCAAAAGAGTGGTGATAAGACCACTCGTCAACTGGAAGAATTTAAGAAAGCGCAAAAACTTCTGGAAGATGCCGGTGTGAGCGTGGAAGAGACATCGATTGCAAACTCCGGCGCCATTGAACAAAAGATCGGCATCGGTGAAACCTATGTGCGTCCGGGACTTATGATGTACGGACCATATAGTGCGGAACCGAGAATCTGGGATGGTCATCAGATCTCAAAGTTTGTGACGAAGGTACTGAAAACCTTTCCCGTTAAAAAAGGCACCCCGGTCGGATACGGGGTCAATGTCGCTGGTGAGGACGGATTCGTAGCTGTGCTACCGGTTGGCTATGGTGACGGGCTTCCGACCTTCGCTTCGGGTGTTAAGCTTACCGTAAACGGAATTCCTTGTTCGATCTTTGCCCGCGTGAATATGGATATGTGTTTTCTTTTTTTTGGCGCCGACGCCCGTTCTGCGATTAAGGTGGGCGATGTGGTGGAGATCTGGAATCATGATAATCGGATCATATCCGACGTTGCGACTCAGATGAATACTATTCCCTATGCACTCATGTGCGGGATCACTGGTCGAATTCCAAGAATTTATAAGATAAAGTAGAAGCATGAAAGAAATGGTTATCAATCGCGTGGAGAATCTGGGGAAATCTATCCTGGATTCGGTGAACGGACTCGGAGAGTTCACTAATTTTACGATGAAAACCATTTACTGGACCTACAAGCCACCGTACCGGTTCGTCCTGCTTTTCGATCAGATCTACTTCATAGGTAATAAATCGATTTTCATTATTTTCCTTACCGCGAGTTTTACCGGAGCGGTTTTCGCTTTCCAGATTTATTCAGGCTTCAAAGCGATCAATACTGATTCCTATATCGGCCCGATCGTCGCAATTGCCCTGGCCAAGGAACTAGCACCCGTACTTTCAGGCCTGGTGGTAGCGGGAAGGTGCGGAGCTGCCATGGCCGCTCAGATCGGATCCATGAAAGTGACGGAACAGATCGACGCTCTGGAAGTCATGGGAATCAATTCATACCAATATCTCGCTGTTCCCCGTATTCTGGGTGCAACGATTGCCATGCCAATGTTGTCGGCGCTTTTTCTTGCGATCGGATACTGGGGATCCTGGCTCATCGGAACGAAAGTTCTGTCGATTGATCCGGTGATGTACACGCAGAAAATTTCCGACATCATGAATCTCAGCATGGTGGCTGAAGGCCTCATCAAGGCGACCGTTTTCGGATATCTCATTGGTATCATCGGAACCTACCAGGGCTTTAACGTAACGGGCGGCGCCGAAGGTGTGGGCCGCGGGACGAACATGGCGGTGGTCTGGGGAATGATCACTGTTCTCGTCGTGGATTTCTTCCTGACGAGCTTTCTCGTGAAGGTCCTGTGATGAATGGGGCGCGTTTTTCCGGCGAATATTCAGTTCAGTTTGATCACCTGGTTAAACAGTTTGGAACATCAACTGTGATCAATGATGTGTCTTTCGGAATCCACAACGGAAAGATCACGACGGTACTTGGATTTTCCGGAGCAGGTAAAACAACTTTAATGAAGCACATCCTGGGTCTGACTAAGCCCACTTCAGGAAAGATCACCGTTCTCGGAAAATGCCTGAATGATATGTCTGAACTCGAGCTCCGGGAATTCCGGACAAATTTCGGGATGGTCTTTCAGTATGCTGCCCTTTTTGACTTTCTTACGAGCTTTGAGAATGTGGCCTTCCCCATGCGGGAGTTTACGAAACTTAATGAGGAAGAGATTAAACAAAAAGTCCTCGGCCTTCTCGATTCCGTCGGAATCAGCCGGGAAGCCGCCTATAGGTTACCGTCGGAATTATCCGGGGGAATGAGAAAGAGAGTGGGTCTTGCCCGGGGTCTGGCACTTGATCCGCACATCATGCTTTATGATGAGCCAACCTCCGGTCTCGATCCGATTACCACCCACATGGTTTACGACCTTATGCGAGATACACATCGGGCGAATGAGAAAAACGGATTCACCTCGATCATCATTTCCCACGACATTCATGCCACACTAAAATACTCGGACTACATTGTGTTCATGGAAAAAGGACAAGTAGTGGAGCATCTTGATGTGGATAGTTTCAAGCGTTCGGAAAATCCTGTCATCCGAAGATTCCTTGAGTTATAGCCGGAATCGCTTATCATAAAATTAATAACCGATTAGCGTGTTATTGAATTTTGATGGAGTAAAATTCTTGAACCCACTTAAAGTAGGATTGCTGACATTGGCTGCAATGGCCAGTGTAGTGGTGATGTCATTGAAGATCACTTCAAACCAATCCGGGTTTGGATCCCATGTTCAATACAGAACTATGCTGAAAGATGCTTCTGGTATCTTTGAAAAAACACCTATTAAGGTGGCGGGTATCAATGCCGGGCGGATCAAGAAAATCGAGCTGGTAGGATCCGAGGCCCTGGTAACTTTTGAAATTCAGGAAAAAGTAAAAGTCACACCGAACGCCAAACTCAAAATCAAGAGTGTGGGTTTACTGGGTGATAAGTTCATCGATATGGATCTCGGAGAAGGCGAAGGTGAAAGACTTAAGGAAGACTCACTTCTGGTTACCACCAGCGGTGGAGGATTTGATGATCTTTCTAAAGACGCTTCGGCCGTACTGAAAGAAGTAAAAGACATTGCAGTTACGATCAAAGAGGCCCTGCGTGACGAGAAGGGCGAGAATGTCGTGAAAAAAATCATGGCGAATATCGACGACATCACATCAAGCCTCAAGCGTGTCACTACCGGGAATGAGACAAAGATTAATGAGATCGTGGAGGACGTTCGTGCCGTGGCTGAACAGCTGGCCTTTGAAACAGATCGTTACCAGAAAGACTCACTCATGGCAGATCTCTCGAAAATCGGGCCGATCCTCGATAAGACTGACGCTGCTGTATCAGATATCAAGATCATCGTTGCCGACGTTAAAGACGGCAAGGGAACAGTCGGAAAGCTTCTTCGTGATGATGCTGTTGTCGACCAGGTTTCCCAGACTCTTTCATCTGTTAACCGTCTCGTAAACCGGATCAACAACATTGAAGCGGATATCGGGCTTTCTACCGGTGCAAACACCCGCGAGGGCTCAGATACCAGATTCGATATCGATATCTATCCTGCTCCGGAGCGCTTCTTCCGCATCGGTATCGTGACCAATGATTTCGGTCCTCAGAATGAGCGCAGAAAGGATACTTACACCAGTACCAATAATGGAACTGAGACGAAGACCAGTACGCGCAAAATCAATAAAGACTCATTCAAGTTTAACCTTCAGATCGGTCGTCGGATCCAGCGCTACGGACTTCGCGCGGGTCTGATCGAATCAACCGGTGGTGTAGGACTTGATTACTATTTCCCGGCATGGGGAACGAGAACTGGTCTTGAAATGTTCGATTATCAGAAAGACGCCGGTCCAAATATCCGTGTGTTCACTGAAGTGAAACTCTGGAACGTTCTCTTTACCCGGCTTGCTGGTGAAGATCTGGTTTCAAAAGATGGGAATACCAGTGCGACGATCTCGCTCGGTCTCCGGTTTAATGATCAGGATCTTGCGGCCCTTATTGGATTATTAGCAAGGTAAAAATGAGTAAGAACTGGCTCATACGAACCAAAACGAATCATATCCTTGGACCGATCTCCAAGGATAAAGTGCTGGAGCTTCTCCAGAACGGTTCGATCAAGGCCGATGATGAAGTCTGTTCTGGTAACGGATTCTGGTTTTTTATCCGTGAAGATGACATGGTTGCACGCTTTCTTCTGGGACGTGAGCAACAATCCTTTAATCCCATCAGTGAAGCAAAAGATATACTCACATCTCCGGCAAAATCGCTGATGGATGAGGACGACATCACGCTTGTAGGCGGCATTGATTTGAAGCGCCTTCAGGAGAAAACACCTCCAAACGGAACTTATGTTTCTCCGCTTCCGAAAACAGATGTAAAAGCACCTTCAGATCCAAAAAAAAAAATTGATTTAGACCGTCCCGCATCCCGTCTTAAGGAAGTTCCCGCAAAACAACCCAGGCCCCGCACTCCGAAGCCTCCTCTTAAAAAGCAAAACTATCTCCAGTACCTTGCGGTCCTGTGCTTTATCATTCTTCTGGCGGCACTCTTCTATCGAAAAATGATCCTGCGCTATCTAAAAACAGCGGAATTCAGCATCATTGAGTCGGCACATGCGCAGGAAGAAGCTCCGGCAGAAAAAAAAAAGTAACTGAACGAAAAGTCACCATCGGAAACGTCACCTTTGAGACGGAAATCAACCTCTCGGGCCTCCGGGTTATCAGCTCGCTCGCGGCGGATGATTTTACCTGTGAAGATCTTAAGAACGAGACTACCCAGCTGGGAGTGATTCTCTATCCGGCTGACCGGTTGAATGAAAAATTTCTGATCAGGATTCGTCAATGTATCCTGAAGCTTCCGGATGACAACCCGGTCAAGCGCTGGATTAAGGATGTTGCTTCCGCGGAGAGAACCTCAGCTGAGGAACAGAAAAAATCCGCCTTCCTGACGGAGATTCTCACATCAAGATTCAATCTCATCACGGATCTCACTACCAAAAACAGGATTATTGAAGTCCTGATCGATGTTCCGGAGAATACGCTGGGGGAAAAACTCCTTAAGTCTTATCTCTATCTCATGATCGGAAATGTCACCCGTTCTGATAATGTCCTGAAGGCAATGATGAAAGATCCTCCGGTGAGAAATTGGGAAGGATATCCTGCTGCACCATCGTTATATCACCGGCTCACGGTTGAAAATCTGAAATCTATCATCACCAAGGTCGCCAACCATCCTTCGGATCGAAAGACATGGGAGCTTTTCGCCCTTTACATGAAAGCATTCACGAATGATCAGCGTCTGTTGGAAGATCTGAACGAGCATGAGGGATCGCAACTCGAAGGAAAACTTTCGCTCCTCTCGGTCGAAAGAATCTCACCCGAACTTGTGCATTACCTGAGATTCAAGCGCCTGGATGAAAAACGCCTGGCGAAGCGTTTAAGAAGTAAGCAGATGCCTCTTTCTGCCCAGGCTTACTGGATCTGGTATTTCCTGAATATCGACTCCATTATTTCGGAAGAATTTCTGCCTGAGCTTTCCTCGATTGAGAAAAAAGACCCTCTTTGGTTTATGTTCCTGATGGAGAATGAAAAGCTCTCAGATTTCTACTCGGCCAAGACCGGAAAGGCGTTTCTTCCCGGGAAGAGACAAATCCTGAGAACCTACCTCTCAGAAAGAAAGCAGTTCATGCTAGTACTCTGGAAACTCATTGAACTCGGCGACATTGACCAGAAGTTGGTGCAGGACACTTCTCGTTTTCTTTCTCATGACTGATTATCAACAACCGGAATTTTATCGGTTCAATGAAGATTCACTCGCACTAGTAAAAGAGATCGTGTCTCAGGGCTTCCAACCTGAGAAGATTCTCGACATCGGTGCCGGATCAGGAGTTATCGGAATCGAGCTGGCGCAAAAGCTTCGGATTCCGGTGGTACATTTCCTGGAACTGCAGAAAGAATGGGCGCCTTTCCTGTCAGCAAATATTGAAACGTATCTTAAAGTCTCCGAGGTGAAAATCTTCTGGAATTCCGTCGGTAGATGGATTCCCGAGACAAAGTACGACCTGATTGTTGCCAATCCACCTTACTATCTTCCGGAAAATGGCCGGCTTTCTCCTGATCCCGTCAGGGCCAGATGCCGGAGCTTTCTGGAGGACAACTGGGAAACACTCTTTGCTAAAAGTTTTTCTGCGCTCAAGCCGCATGGTCATGCTTTCTTTGTGACCACTCCGGACAATCTGGGCCATGTGAAAAGAGCGGCGAGAGATCTTCCACTCCGGATTATTGAGAAAAACAATATTTTGATTCTAAGAATCAGCTCTGAATAAAGATCGAAATCATAAGCGCTCTGAGTTCCTGGTCTTCGATCGAGCCGAACAGCCTTTCAGCTTCAAGCTTACGCTGTTTATAGATGGGTGACTGAGGATGAAGCTTCGGTTTCTGCTGCTCGATTTTCTCGGCTGCAATCTTGTCTCTTTGCTGGAAGTAGTTCTCCTGGGTCTCATACACAATCTTTTTGATGATCGGCTTCAGCTCAGGGAGGGCCTTGAAAATGGCCTTCTTGATTTCCTCAGAGAGATAAGAAAGTTCATGGGAATAAGTGGAATGAGTGGTTACGACAAACAGCGAGTCGCTTTTGATCCGCAGGGGAGAAGTGACTTTGCACATCTTGGGACCCACGATCTCAGGCCATTTTTTAAGGAGGTCGATGAAATCGAAAGTCTGGTAAAAAGACTTCATTTCATCCCGCTTCAAGTCATGCTCCTTGAAGCGATCCAAGTCCTTATAATTTAATCGGTTGAAGTTTAGTTTTTTGAACATCTTTCTCTCTGTAATCTAGCACAGCTTACCCGTCCATGGTATAGCTAACGTATGCGTTTTCTTCTCGTTCTATTCCTTCTCACTGGTTGCAGCGGTTATCGCTTTACCCAGCAGGAAAATCCGCTTTCTCAATACGGGATTCAGAGTCTTTCTGTTCCGATGTTTTATAATTATTCCAGTCTTCCTGATGTTTCTGCGGATTTCACCCGCGAAACATACACGCTCCTCATGGGATTTTCCGGTCTACGCTTAAAGAGTGGTTATCACCCTGAGTCCGATGCCGTCATGATCGGTATTATCAAGTCACCGGACAAAGTCGCCGAGACTTTGAGAAGAGGAAGCTCAAGGGTTGCTAACGATGCAACTCCTAATGCCATCGGCGATAAGCGCCGGAAGTTTTCTGTCCCTGGTACGACTGTCATGTCACTTTCCCTACAGGTGATCGTCATCAAGAAACCAACTGAAGAAGAGCTCGCTCTTCTTAAGTCCGGCATTGGTGACCAGGTGAAGCTCACTTCACGGGTAATCTTCAACGAAATCATTCCACTTAACTCTCAATTTACCCGTGAATACCTTGATGATGCCGGCGTTCAGGTCGTGGCCACTCAAAATACCGGGGTACAGAGAAAGACTCTCGAGTCGCTCAGCCGTCAGGCTGCTATCTCTATCAGAGACATGATTCTCTATGCTTT
>JAKFFP010000005.1:0-8622 GCA_036675045.1 Bacteriovoracales bacterium
GTTCCCGTTCCCCCTACCCCAGACAGGGCCCCGGTGAAAGCCGGGGCTTTGTTTAAATATGTGACGGCCAGTGAAGAGATTACACCCCTTAATCATTCCGGTTTAATCATCCACTAGTATGACTCCTAAATGGAGTTCATATGAAACTGATCCCTTTATTTGTCATGTTCTTTCTCGCAAGCTGTGAGCCTGTTCGAAATGATCGGTCAGTGGTTCAACCGTTTCAAAAGCCAGAGGTGCAAAAGCCACATGTCGAGACGGATGAACTTAGATTCACCTCTGTGTCCAATACTCACATGTCCCCAAAAGTTAAGATCGATACTGATCGCCAGGAAATCGAAGTTACAGGACATTCCGGAAGCGGATGTGGGATTGATTTTCAGGAAGGCCAGGTTCTTCGCTACCAATTCCCGGACGCAAAGGAACTCGAGCTCGTAATGGAAACAGAAACCCTTAAGTTCAAAAGAGTTCATCGCATTAAGGAAGAGAATGGCATCTATGGTGACTGGCAATATGTCGATTACATCGAAGAACAGGCCAACAACCGTGAACGTATTATCACCCTATTCATTCGCGAAAACGAAATCATGAACGTAGACGTTTACTGTGAATACGGGAAATATGAACATTAGTAACATAACATTTTTCACTTTCCTCTTCTTAAGTACTCTCATCAGCTGTAATCAAAGCCGGTCTTCGTTCAATAAAGTGCACGGAGAGACTAAGCATACGTCAGCTCCTCTTTCTTCCCATTATCGAGGTGAGATTCCGGCCTCTGATGAAGTAATTGTGATTGAAGAGACCAAGGCAGATCCAAACATTCACGAACTCGTTATCGAAATCGATCAGGTGAACAGCCGCTTTACCGTTACGGGCAATGCCGGCAGAGTTTGTGGAATAAATTTCGAAGTCGTAGATCGCCTGGATTATGAAATGTTATCAGCGGATCAGGCCAGAATAACTCACAATGGAAAAGTCTATGAACTCTCCCGGATTGATAACACAGACGGAGAAAAAATCTTCGGTATCTGGACAACCGATATCGTAGAGGGCGTTTATCAGGGCAATGTGATCTTCCACATTCGTCTTGATCCGGTGATGAAGCTTGAGGCAGATTGCGAGCTTAACCCTTAATGATTTTTGTCTTCGGCGGAATGTTGAAGATGAAATGAGAATCCGGGAAATTCATGCCTTCCTTGAGATCAATAAAACGAAGTTGTTTCATTTTTCCATTGGTATCCTTCAGGTCGATGGACTGAATCTCTTTTAAACCTGCCACATCTTTAAATGGCTTTGTTCCATGCAGTGTCACTTCCAGAAGACTAAATTCCTTCTGGCCTTCTTTATTGAAAGTCAGGATCAGATCCTTCCCGACTTCTTTGGAACTGAAATACCTTGACGTGGTAATACCGTCACGAAGTGAATCGAGAAGCTTGATGACCGGATGAGAAGAGCTCTTAAAGATCGTGACCTGCGCTTCTTCAGTTGGAACAAATGGCGGCTCATACATCCAGGTCGTCTTCTTATTTGTCACCAGAGTTTTATTGGGATCAGACTTCACTACGATGCGGACATTACTGGGATACTTGTAATCAATACTTCCGAATTCTTTCTTGGTTGAGCCAGTGGCCGATTGCCATGCGTTCTCATACTGAGCGCTGAAAGAAGAGGGAAGGATGCTTTTGGCGGATACGAGAACGGGAAAGAGCATGAGAATGAAAAATTGCATAAAGATCCTTGGGGGAAGAAAAGGGGAAAGCGTCCTCATCCTGGAGTCTACTTTTCCCCTATCCACAAACCACTAATGGAGTTGTACCGAAACGGCTTTAGAGACGCCGGGCTCCTGCATGGTCACACCGTAAAGAGTGTCATTAAGTTCCATCGTTTTCTTATTGTGAGTGATCAGGATGAACTGAGACTCAGAACTCATCTCGCGGAGGAGCTCGTTAAAGCGTCCGACGTTCGCATCATCGAGTGGAGCATCAACCTCATCGAGAAGACAGAATGGAGAAGGCTTCACCAGGAAGATTGAGAAGATAAGGGACACGGCCGTCATTGCTTTCTCACCACCTGACATGAGGGTGATTGACTGCATTTTCTTCCCAGGAGGCTTGGCGATAATGTCGACACCGCACTCGATGGAATCGAGGTCACCGGTGACTTCGAGTTTCGCCTCACCACCACCGAAGATGATCGGGAAGACTTTTGAGAAACGCTCATTCACTTCCGTGAAGGCTTCCTTGAATCTTTCTTTCGACTTCTCATCGATGTGCTGGATCGCAGTCTGGAGATCGAGAAGTGACTTCTTCAGCTCTTCTTCCTGGGTTTTCAGGAAGTCATGACGAAGCTTCTGGCGATCGTAGTCTTCGATGGCGGCCCAGTTGATTTCGCCGAGGCGATTGAATTCTGTCTTATAATCCTTGAACTTTTCTTTGGCTTCCTTGACCTGACCCGGGAAGCGCTTCTCGAACTCATATTCCAGAGCTTCAAGCGTCTTTTGTCCCTCTTCCGTTTCCATGATGTACATGGCAGTGATGTCTTTCAGCTCGGAAACCTTGTCCGAGCTGATCTCGAGGTGCTTCATCATTGTTGCGCGAAGGTCGATCTTATAGCGCTCAAAGATGTCTTTCACGAGAAGTTCTTCTTCTTCAATGATCTGCTTGGCCTTCAGCTCGAGCTCAACATTTTCTTTTTCGATCTTGTTGAGACGGGAAACGATGTCTTTCAGCTCAGATTCCTTCTCCTGCATAGAGAGGAGGATCTGGGCAATCTGGTCTTTCATGAGATTCAGGTAAGACTCTTTCTCAGACAGGACATCGGCCATATCGCGGTTCGAAGCTTCAGTTGTTTCGACTTCGGTCTGAGCATTTTCAATCTCAGTCTGATACGTCTCAAGAAGCTCCAGATTGGCCTGTTGTTTCTCGCGGTAGCGTTCAATCTGGGAGTTCACGTCTTCGATCTGAGACTTAAGTGATGAAAGCTGGGATTGGTAAGACTGGGCCTTGACCTTCATTTCCATCATCTCATCGCGCTCATTCTCAAAGCTGATCTTGATCTCAGAATAACGTGACTCAAGATCTTCAACCGAGGCTACGAGTTCTTTCACTGCAGCTTCAAGTTCTTCTTTATGATTGATGACTTTCTCATCGGCTTCAATGAGAGACAGGCGAAGACCAGAAGTCTCGGTCTTTCGACTCTGAAGGATAGTCAGACGCTGAGAATTCGAAGACTGGTTAGCTTCTTTAGATTCAAGTGCGGCTTTCGTAGCAGCATGAATAGTGTTGATCTCATTAAATTCAGCTGAGATCTTCTCAAGCTCTGTTTTCTTTTCAGAGAGAGATGTCTCCGTCTGCATGATCGTCGTTTCAAGGATCGCAAGATCAGCTTGTCTTGCTTCGAGAGTCACTCCCATCTCCTGGATGAGGTTGTTTCTCTGAACAACACCATCCTGGGCAGAAACTTCGTCTTTTCTCACACCGTATACGACCGAGTTACCGATCTTCTTAATGAGAACACTTCCATCCCTGGAAACGAGACCTTTGAACTGGATATCAGGATTGATTCTTGAGGCCAGGTCCGTGGTGAGGTTCTCAACAATAAAGAAGCCGTTCAGGATTTTCTGAAGCTTGGCCTCATATTCCGGATTATTGATTCGTACGATTTCAGAGAGGGCCTTCATGCCTGCGCATCCCTGAGTTTCCAGGCGACCGATTGACTCTGAAGAAATGGTCGATTCCGTTGGCCACATGAGGTCAACGGTGGAATCGAAATCAGTTGTAAGTGCGGCGAAAGCTTCCTTGCCCGATGTAGCAAGAACAGCATCGAGAGACTCTCCGATCAAGCGCTCAATCGCGACCGCATACTCAGGATCACATTCGATAAGTTTACCGAGGATCTCGAGAGTGCCGTCACCAACTTGAGTTACGAGTTTCATGGCACCGGCACGGCGACCTTCGGCAGAGTTATTGATTTCGATCAATGAGTTACGCTTACTCTCAAGCTGGATGACTTCGCGTGAAAGTTCACGGAAGTTCTGATCCTGGGCCTTGAGCTCAGCCGTGAGCTTCTCAACATCTTCCTTGAGTGAAGGCATCAGGGTCAAAAGTTCAGAGAGCTTAGCCTGAGTTGATTTGACGTTGGAACGGTCGCGCATGAGATCGTCGGTGAAATTGGAAGTGCTCTTCTCGAGAGTTTCAATTTCAGTTGTGAGATCCTGGAGGAGCCTTGAATACTCTTCAAGCTTCGAAGAATTCTTGAACGCTTCGTTGTCCAGGGACTGAAACTTCTCTTTGGAAGCAGAAAGTTCACGGCGCTTTTCATTCAGTTCTTCCTCGAGATCAGACATCTGACCTTTCAGAAGCTCTACTTTTTCTTCGAGCTGGGAGAAATCCATCTGCTCATAATTGTTTGTTTCAAGCTCAGTCAGCTGAGACGTGAGAGTCTCAAGGCGCTCCGAACGTTTTTCAATATCAATCGAAAGCTCCTCGTTTTCACGAGTCGCTCTATCAATATGTTTTTCTTTATCAACAAGAGACTTCTTCAGGTGCTTAACTTTCTCTTCCGAAGCAGCGAGTTCTCTTGAGTGCTCATTGTAGTCATCCTGAGCGACATCGATTTTTTCCATCATGTCGATTTTCTGGATTTTCTCATCTTCGAGAACCAGATCAATCTGAGACTTGCGAAGAGTCAGATTCTCGTGTTCCGTCGCACGAGTTTCAAGAAGTGCGTGAGCATTCACGAAATCCTGGAGATACTCATGTTCGCGGTGAGATTCAACAATCAGCTCATACTTCTTGATACGCTCCCGAAGGGTTCTCGCCTTCTCTGCTTTTTCCGCCTGCTGCTCGAGTTTCTTCAGGTTCTTGTAGATTTCGTTCTGGAGGTCTTCCAGGCGAGTGAGATTCAGTTGGGTCTGCTCGATTTTCTTAAGAGACTCGCGCTTACGAAGCTTAAACTTGGTAATTCCCGCAACCTCTTCAATCATTACTCTCCGCTCTTCCGGTTTTGCCTGGACGAGCTTGTTGATCTCACCCTGGGCGATGATCGAGTATGACTTGGCACCGGCACCGGTATCCATGAACACTTCATGGATGTCTTTGAGGCGTGCTGGTTCGTTATTGATTCTGTATTCCGTCTCACCATTCCGATAAAGCTTGCGGGTGAGCTGGATTTCAGTCGGCTTGGCGACGGTTCCGCCGATGTGGATGTGCTTGCCGTTGACGTTATCGAGAACGAGAGTCACTTCCGCGAATGATGCCGGCTGATACTTGCTTGATCCGGCGAAGATCAGATCCTTCATCGATGTTCCGCGAAGGTGCTTAGCGGATTGTTCGCCCATGACCCAGAAAAGAGCATCTACGATATTGGATTTTCCGCAGCCATTGGGGCCCACGATACCAGTGATACCATCGTCAAAATGAATGACTGTCTTGTCTTTGAAGGATTTGAAACCCTGAATGATGAGCCTATTAAGCTTCATTTAGTCGCCTCTCGAAAAGTGTTTGTGTCATCACCAAACCAAGGGGAACATCAGCATCCGTGCTTCCGCTCTACTCAGATAATTCTAATGATGGAAACATCTTCCCAAGAAGAGAAATGGCCTGTCTATAGATTTCGGCCTTACTTTCCCTATCAAAGGAGTCAATGACTCAACGCCAGATTTAGGAGGAGAAATGGAATTTATCGAGAGGAACGACGAAGTTCTAAATAAACTTCGTGAGTGACTTCACGAAGGAGCTCGCTTTCGCTTCCGCCGAGACGAAGAACCTGGCACGCTCGCTGTGGGGGGAGCTGGAGAAATCTCGCATAACCTTCAGGATTGCGAACATACATTCCGGTGATGGTCGCGGCTTCTGCCCGAGTAGGTATCATCCAGAAGGTGATAAAATTCAGTCGTCCGATAAGTGAGAGGACCACGATTTTGGCAACATTGGTTCCGGCGGAAATGGCATCTTTCCGGCGATATTTCTGGTCCACCCAATCGGCATAAGGAATCACCCGATCAACTGATCGGGAGTTAATGGCATTCATCGTTCGCTGGATGTATCGAAACTCATTGCAAGCAGGATCTGTTCTCTGGGCCAAGGCAGAAGTGGTGAGAATAATACTGATGAGAATGAGAATGATTTTCATCCGGATAGGTTAAGGGAACTCTGAATCCGGAGCAAAGTGACCAGTTAATTTTACAGGGGTGTCTAAAATTTTGGCACTCGCCTTGCTCCTCATACCTTAATCAAAGGAGTCACTTATGTTCCCGACATTCTTCAAACACAAAGCTAAAGAGGTCCTGAGCTTTCTCCACATCATGAAAGGGAAGGTCACCGGAAATGATGAAGACCGGAAAGATGGTGTAGATGAGGCCCTGCGAGCAATGGACGAGGAAAGACAGGTCTATCTGCGTGAGAAAAAAGAGGCAGAAAAGAACATAGATTCCGAAGTTCCCCGACGCAAAAATGGGGATGATAGCGGTCGGGAAATGGGCCAGGATATTTCGGCCATCTAGTTGGTTATTCTCTCGTAGAGCTTGCCGGATTTTTTGAAACCGTCACGAAGGGCACGTTCTTCTTCCACCCTGATGTTTTCCCTGTCCTCCGGTAGCAAATCTCCCAGCAGGAAAAAATCCCCGCTCTTCACTATATAAGTCCCGGCCTCGTCATACTCTCCGGGAAACTCGGCATCGGGCTTTTCGTAAAGGACCCTGCCTTTGGAAAACAAAGTGCCCATACTCTCATCCGATTTCAGATAAGTGAGTAACCAGTATCCCCGATAGAAATTTCCGCAATCATCTTCATAAGTATCGGACATAACCACCAGCAGCGCAGTGGCACCACGCAGGCAGAATTTCCGGGTGGGATTGGGAGTCAGGCAGGCGTAAGAATCAGGTGAAAGCATGCGGTGATCGTACATGGAAAAAGCAGCGTGAATATATTCTTTCGTCGATTGATAAGGATGAGTGGGATAAAGATTTTTTGATTCACAGGCGAGGGGCCTTACAGGGATTTCAGTTGGAGAAACGGGTTTGTTGATGACGAAATCATCGTTCGACTGCCATGGACCAAGTGCCCTGGAATCCGGAAAAAACTTTTCCAGTCCCATGGGTTCGACGATCTTTTTAAGTATATATTCCTGCCAGCCAATTTCTTCCACAGGTGAAGAAGGCAACCGCTGGGGTGGACGGCTGGTACATGAAAGAATAATTCCCAGAAGGATGATGAGTTTGAGCATAAATACTTCGTCAAGCTTTTCGGTCACTTGGAGATATTTCTTGAGCCCGTAGCTCCTCCTACCGATGCGTGCTTTCATGAAAAGATTTCTTGTCCCTCTCCTCATGCTTGGCCTTCAGTCATGTGCGCATCTCTATAAGGAAAACTCTTACGTCACTGACGTTCATGAAAAAAAAGACCTGAAAGGCATTTGTGACAGCAATAAATCACAGAATCAATTCCTGTTGAATACCAGGAAAGGAGAGATCACTGTTTCGATGCCGGTCTTTTACAGTTACTGGTGGACCGGCCCGATAGTCCTTCCTCTTTTCCCTATCACACCGGAAAGAAATGACCCTTCATTTATCAAAGTCTCGCTTCTCGCGGGCGAAGAACAACTTGATAATGAAGAGCTCATGAAATCAGAAATAAGAGTCAAGGGAGTCACTGAACCGGTGAAGCCGATTACAGTTGTGGTGACGAAAAAAGATAAGCTATTCGATTACATGATTCAGTTCGATCATCCTTCCCTTGTCGATATCAGGGAATTTCAGCTCGCTTTTCCCACGGAAATCACTCAAGAGGTCTTAAACTTCAATCTGGCCACCGACGTAAATTTTGTGCCGATTGTTCCCGTAGTAACTGAAAAGTGCGTGACTGACTGATTCGGCTCAAGCCGCTGCTTGCTGGAGAAGTTCTTACCAGCGAGTCGGCAATTGCTAGTGCCTGCGAAAACAACGCCGGCAACAATCGCTACCGAATAGCCATTCCGAATGACAAACTAACTTCTCATAAGGGGAAATTTATCTACGTTTACGGGATCTCACCCTACGGGCCAAAGAATGCAGCTCTCCACCGTTCTGGATTCTATGCAGTTCCGTAAAGCGATAATGGAAAAATAGTAAGAAAAAAAGTGGTCGGGGTGATTGGATTCGAACCAACGACCACCTGCTCCCAAAGCAGATACGCTACCAGACTGCGCTACACCCCGATCATTGTTGAGACCCATATTTTTAAGGCTTTCACGGGATTTTGTCCATGATTTCTTGGCTGAAACACAGGGATAAATTCTAAACCGGCCGATCGATGGGATGTTCGAAGAAGGCCAGTGCAGACCGGGACGCTTTGGCCCTGTGCGAAAACTCGTTTTTCCACTCAGGAAGCTCGGCCAGAGTCAGGCCATCATTCTCTTTTCGTTCCGGAATAAAAATCGGGTCATATCCGAAACCATGAGTACCTTTTATTGTTTCTCCGATCACGCCGTGAACGCGACCTTCGAAGAAATAATACTCTTCATCGGAAACATAAAAGCAGAGAACACAGATAAAATAAGCATTCCGGCTGGCAGGTTTCTTTTCATGGTAATGATCCAGAAGTCGCGCGCACTTTTCAGAATAACTCTCAAGTTCAGGGGCAAAGC
>JAKFFP010000293.1:0-8617 GCA_036675045.1 Bacteriovoracales bacterium
TACTGGGTTCGAACCAGTGACCCTCTGCTTGTAAGGCAGATGCTCTGAACCAGCTGAGCTAATCTCCCGTTTTAATATTTTCTGCTCGTTCGGTCCAGTGACCCTCCCGATGTAATCGGGATGCTCTGAACCAGCTGAGCTAATCTCCCTGCGTTTGGGACTGCAAATATATACCTCGCAAACAACTTCCCAAAATAATTTTCACTTTTTTAGCTAAGCACCTCTTCCAGAACGAAATGTGATTTTATTTGTCCGAAACCTTCGATGTGCAGACGATAATATTCAAGTATTTTGGACAGGATCACTCGTCTTTCGGCTGTTGTCATCTGAATTCGATGCAAATTGCTGAAGTTGCTTTGAAGCAGATCCTTCCAAAGACCTGCAAGGGGCTGTTCAATAATAGAGGTATATGGAGGGATCTGCGTGGTGAAACTACCGCTCGTGAGATCGAAATACGAAGAGCCTGCAGCTTGGGTCAGGTCGGGAAAGAAGCCCAGGAACCGGGTTAAGCGCAAAAGAAAATAAAGATGAAAGTTTACCACGCCTTCTTCCATCCTATCGAGGATCTCAATAGCGTGAAATAAAAACTCGAACAATACCTCATCGGCACTTTGCTGTCTGATTGATCTATAAAGTATCTCGTTCAGAAACATCACCAGGGAACTTTTTACGATTTCGATCTCATCATGGCGGATAACTTTGTCCGCGCCGCCCGCGGGCACGAGCTTTCACACATGATTTATCTCGGAGGAATGATTCCTCCATTTTCAGAACTTTCCTGGCACCTCCGGAGTCGCCTGGAAGTGGAGACGACATTCCGTCATTCGGGAATTAAGGCCACGGCACTTCGCGCGGGACTCATCATCGGACCCAACGGTTCATCGTTTACGATCCTGCAAAAACTTATTGAACGACTTCCGGTCATGATTTGTCCTGCGTGGACAAAAACCAGATCGCAGCCGGTGGCGCTGAAAGATATCCTGAAGGTCCTCGAACGAGCACTCTTCGATGAGGGTGTGAAAGGCGGAGTTTATGATATCGGCGGACCCGAGGTCATCACTTACCAGGGCCTCATTCACAAGGCCGCGTCGATGGTCAGGAAATCCCGCACCATTCTCACGCTGAATATTATCCCACTTTTTCTCTCGAGATTCTGGGTGTCACTTGTCACTGGCATGCCGAAAAACCTGGTCTATCCTTTGGTCCTCAGTCTTCGCCACGAAATGCTGGTGGAAAAAAGTCATCACTGGCCTTTTCCGGAAGACCTGGGAACTCCCCTGGAAGAAGCGCTGAGAGATGCCCTGGCCGCCAAGAGCAGGGAAAAATTCAGCGGCTTCATTCCCCCTGAGAAAGACGTGCGTTCCATCCAGCGACTGGTACTGCCGCCGGGGCGCGACGCGATCTGGGTTGCTCAGGAATACTTCGACTGGCTTCCGCGTTTTTTCTCAACTCTCATTAAGGTGAAAATTGATGGCGATCTCTGTATCTTTTATCTGGTCCATGAGGAGCTGAAGATCCTCATCCTGAAAAGAAGTGTCGAAAGAAGCTCACCTGATCGCCAGCTCTTGTACGTTGTGGGAGGAATGCTTTCCGGGAAACAGGATCGCGGCAGGCTCGAGTTCAGAGTCGTACTCGACAGGAAATATGTCATGGCGGGACTCCATGAGTTCCGGCCCAGTCTTCCGTGGTGGATTTATAAATACAGTCAGGCCGTCGTTCACTTGATCGTGATGAGGGCCTTCGGAGAACACCTCAAATGGCACGTCATAAAAAGCAGCCCGCAGCCACAAACCCTGGCGTGAAGGGCCTGAAAATTCTGGTCACCGGCGCTAATGGTTTTGTCGGAAAGAATCTTATCCGCGATCTCGTTAAAAAAGGCCACGACGTCTACGCTCTCGCGCGCTCGGATTCAAATCTTCCATCCGGCGTGACGGTGCTGAAGGGTGATCTCTTAAAACCCGGAAGTCTTCCCAAAATAGATACCTTTGACCGCGCCTTCTATCTCGTTCATGGCCTCAAAGGAGAAAAAAAGGGATTTGAATATAGTGAAGCGATGATGGCGGTGAACTTCATCAACTGGATTCGTCCGACCGGTGCTTCGCTCACTTATCTTGGTGGTCTGGGTGATGAGGAAGTTCCACTTTCGCCGCACCTTCGCAGCCGTCACCTCACGGGTTCCATTCTCGGAAGTTCCGGAATTCCTCTTCTTGAATTCCGCGCGAGTATTGTCCTGGGAGAGGGGTCTCTTTCATTTGAAATGATCAAGGCAATCGCGGAGAGGCTTCCGTTTATCCCGGAGATGAGGTTTCTCAACCAACCCTGCCAGCCTCTGGCACTTTCTGATCTCATCAAATATCTCACCACCACTCTTCATCGTGAGGTGAAAGGCCATGAGATCTTCGAGATAGGTGGGCCGGATGTGGTGAACTACGGTGAGCTTCTGGAAATGTACGCTGAGATCCAGGGCCTTCGACGTCTCAGGGTTAAGATCCCGGACGTTGAAACCAAAGTGATTCTCAAGGCCCTTGATTACTCCATTCCCGAATATAAAGAGGCGGGAAAGAAGCTCGCAGAATCCCTCATTCATCCGACGGTGGTCCGGAACTTCAAGGCGCAGGAAACTTTCTCAGAGATTGTTCCTTTAAGTGCCAGGGAGGCGATGGAGATCGCGGCGAGTGAATCGAAAACAACTTACTCGCCACTCTGGGAAAAAGATTTCCTGCGGGAACTCTTGTCCGATAAGATCCTCACCCAGTCCGGACTGCTGTCGCCGGAACTACTGAAAAACCTTGAGCGGGTAGGAAAGATCCGGGATATGTTCTCGCGGAAACACTGAATTCTCCCATTTCCCATTCAGCAAAGTGAGCTGTACGAAGAAATAGTTCTGCGCTAGCATTCCTTCATGAGTAAACCCATCGGCATTTTCGATTCGGGCCTGGGCGGACTTACCGTCCTCAAAGTTCTCGCGAAGAACTTTCCGCACGAGTCGTTTGTCTATCTGGGGGACATTGCCCGCCTTCCATACGGTAACAAGTCTCCTGAGACCATCCGGAAATACGGCGACCAGATTCTTCGCTTCCTGAAAGATCAGGATGTGAAGGCGATGGTCATTGCCTGTAACTCGGCATCGACGGTGTATCTCGGCGAGAAAAGTTTTGAAGGAATTCCGCTACTCAATGTGATTGAGCCTGGTTCGAAAGCTGCACTTGAAATCAGTGGCGGAAAACCAATCGCTATCCTGGGAACAAGTGCCACCATCAGATCACACGCGTACGCTCAAACCATCCGCCGAATTCATCCCGCCACTGAAGTGACGGAAATATCCTGTCCCTTATTCGTTCCACTGGTGGAAGAGGGTGTGGTCCATAACGAGATCACCGATCTTGTGATCAAACGCTATCTTGAGCAGGTGAAGACCCGGAAAATTGAAACCGTGATCCTGGGTTGCACCCATTATCCGGTACTCGCCGATGACATCCGGAAATACCTGGGACAGGTGAACCTAGTGGAGTCGGGTGAAGTTCTCACCCGCGAGATCGAGGCGCTGAATCTCGCCAAGCATTCAGGTACCCGACAGATCCGGGTGTGTATTACCGATGTGACTGACCATTTTGAAAGGCTCGCCCAGGAGCTGATGTATCCGGAAACACTAGGCCCCCTGGAAAAAATTATCCTTTAAAAAATCTCTCCTGATCCCTCAGAAATTCTTCCTTGCTCCCGATAAGTTCAGGGTAAGGAGATCCACATGTCTGATAAAAAAGTCGTCGATTTTAATGAGAAGAGAAAGAAGAGCATCGAGCAGAAGCGCAGAACTTTTGAGCGTGTGGTTTTTCAGGAATTCCTCGGTGTAGAAACCGTCGTGGATGATCAGGGCTCAGGCTTTCCGATCAAGTTCCTCGATATCTCAAAAGAGGGTTGTAAGCTCCAGCTTCCATTTACCCTTAAGGCCAAGAACCAATTCACGTCTGGTAAAGAAATCACTCTCAAAATCTTCTTCACGAAGGGCACATATCTTCCGGCGGTGGTCACTATCCGCCATGCCTCTGAATACGTAGATCGTGACGGCAACGCATGGCTGCAGCTGGGTGGAGTTTTCGACACAACACTTCCAAGTTACAAGGCCCTCGCATCCTTCACTGAGTTCATGTATCAGTACGCCGAGTTCTCGTGCGTCGATAAAGGCGAGCAGAAGGTCCTTTTCTTCTAAACGAGCACTCATAATTTTGTTATAATCAAGGCCTCCACTGGAGGCCTTTTTTGTTATGAAATTAGCCATTCTCGGCGCTTCTCCTATTGCCCTCGAGGCCGCACTTCGTTTCCATTTTCATGGGGCCAGTCTTACTTTGTTCGCAGGTGATGAATCGCCGGTGGGCTGGTCGGATGAGGTCGATGCGTTTTGTGAGCATCTCGGGAAAAGAACCCTGATTGAAACCGGTGTGGCGACCAGAAAGATAAGTAACTTTGAAGAGTGGAAAGACTTCTATCAAAAACCACTTCTCAATTTCCTGCGCCAGCACCAGATCGTGAAAGAACATGAGGTGGTTTCTGTTACGAAGCGCTTTCTTTCTCACGATGAAGAAATTCCCGGGAAGACCCGCTTCTCTGATCTCTTTCGTGTGATCTATGAAATGGATCCGCAGCAGTTTATTCATCAGCAGAAAGAAACCAATCCTGAACTTTACGAAAAGCTCTCAGCCGAGCTCGTAGGCTCGCTTCAGTCATCGATTGAAATGTACGAAGACTTCGACGTGGTGATTGATTGCCGTTATCCGATGGTGACACCATCGATGGCCATCAATGGCAGGGCCCTGGGTGAAAAAAGAATTGATCCGAAGAAAGTGATATACGGTCTTCAATGCCTGAAGGCCCGGTTAGACGAGAAGGATCGCGATGTCGCTCTCGTGGGATCGGGTGCCCTGGCGGCAGAAGTTCTACTGAAGCTTGAAGCCTGGTTGAAAGATCCGCGCATGAATCTCTTTATTGTCTCCACGGAAGCGGATCCGTTTAAGAATATTCTGGAGAGCGCTCACCCGACACTCAAGGCGAGACTCGAATCCGTTCTTCAGGCGATGGAGAATGACTTCTCCCGTGAAATTGAGAAATTCGAAACGAAACTCCACGAGTGGCAGGAGATGGATGACTTTGTCCGCGCCAAATATCCGCGTCCGGCAGAACCGATTCCCCGGCTCAATTTCTTTTCGGGTCACAATGTCTCGGCGGTGGATGAACTCATCGATAGAAAAAGATTGTTCATGACCCTCGAGCATCCTGACTTCCGCGAGGGATTCAGGCATCCGGCGAATAATATGCTGGAACTGAAGACTGTTGGGGTCGACCGGATCTTCGTTGCTCTCGATCCTGTGAAAAAAAATGTGACTCCTGATCTGCGGATCCTCGAACGCGGTTTCTTTGATCTCACTCCGGCTTTTCCGGATGTCAAAGACGCGTGGGCGAGAGATCTTGAAAATTTGAAAGGTATAGAAAATGAGATTTTTACTTTATTCAGCCCTACTGGGACTCATTAGCTGCGGTAGCGGCGAAGTGAAAAGAAATATCGAAGAGAATTCCTACCGGACCTCGGGAGTGGAGCAGTTCTTTCTCCCGGAGCTTCCGGCATGGGCGAACGCATCTCCTTCGGGAAGATGTTTCAAGTCGTCATCCTTTCATTACATGGATTTCTCAAAGCTCTCACAGAGCTACCAGCTTTCTTACCCGGAAATGATCGAGCTTCAGGCCCAGTACAATGACCGCCTGGAATCTTATTTCCGCTCAACGGCGGTGAGATTTCTTAAACCCGTGGAAGAGGCGAGCTTCTTTGCCAACACGCTCGAGCAGGTGAGAGGTGGTGTGCGCCAGTTCAAGCTTCCCGATGTGAACGAAGTGGATGTGATCTGGCTCGATGGATACATCGCTGACAACAAAGTCCCGGATCTGAAAGAAATGGCGAAGGCTGGAAAGTTTGACCAGCGTCTGCCGATTCTTTTTTCGGCGTGCTTATCGAAGCAGGCCCTCTCTAACTGGCTCTCCGAGCAGAACCTCGATCAGATTGGTTTCTATCTTATCTCGGCAGAATGGCTGAATCCCTACACCAGTCAGCTCACCCTCAAACCGCGTCTTCGGGTCGAATTAAAAAAACTTGTTAACCGTGAGATCAAGATCAATGTGATTCATCCACAGACCTCCGATCTTTTTCCCACAGAAATTATTACTGAATAAGGAGTCTCTATGTTCGGAACAATGAAAGCTGAAAAAAATCCTCATAAGGAAGAAGTTAACGGTCTTTCTGCTGTCTTCAAGACAACCATGGGTGATTTTGAAATTGAACTCTTCGCGAAGGAAGCACCAGAGACAGTCTGGAACTTCGTGAACCTCGCGGAAGGCAGACAGAAGACTTCGAAAGAAGGAAATTTCTATGACGGCCTGATTTTTCACCGTGTGATCCGGGGATTCATGATTCAGGGTGGATGTCCGGAAGGTTCGGGCCGCGGCGGTCCGGGTTACCGTTTCCAGGATGAGTTTAGCCGTGAGCTTCGCCACTCAGGCGAAGGCATTCTCTCCATGGCCAACGCCGGTCCGGGAACAAACGGATCCCAGTTTTTCATCACTCTGGGTGCTACTCCGCACCTCGATGGCCGTCACACTGTTTTCGGCAAAGTGGTGAAGGGAATGGATGTGGTGAAGAAAATTGGCGATACACCAACAGGTGCCATGGATCGTCCGAAGACTGACGTCGTAATCAATCACGTCGAAATCGTCCGCAAATAAAATAGGTTCCAGCATACTTGCAATCTGCAAGTATGCTGGAACCTTTTCTTATTCGTCGGTGTCAGTATCAGGCACATTACATTTTGGAAATTTATAACGAGGCACGAGAATGATGGTGTTCTGCGTGTGATGCCCGTCATTCGGATCCGTCGGGATGAGGATGATTCCCACGAGCTTGCGACATCCCGGTTCATAACCAGCGCCATCTGCTTTTGCGCGCGCAACGAGATAGTCAACTCTCGCCTGTGAGTACTCACCGACCGTATCGTCGTTAAACTCATCATCCACCAGGCTCCAGATCGCGAGCTGCATATCTCCGATGGTAAAGACCCCCAGATTGTCAGGAGCGGTTTTCCCGACGAAGTTCTGATTGATGAGCCAGTTCACTTCATCCAGATACTCAGGGTGATCAACGACATCGTCAGGCACTGGTGCCAGACTCGACCAGAACTTGGCATTGTAGTTAACACCGTCTTCAATGCGAGTGTTCCAGTCTGCGCACCATCCGGCAAACGTGCCGTTGAGGGGACCAGAATCGGTCACGTTCACTTTGAAGAAACTGGGACCGGTTGTCATGTGCTGGACATTCATCGTTCGATTCTGTGCCAGGGCATTGCCCGCCAGTGCGAGGAAAAAGGAAAATAATAACGTTTTCATGATGACCCTCCTGTTGAATGGATATTCATGGGGAGGATAGGAGTGACCGTAAGCAATCGGGCACTTAATTAATCTTCAGGAGGCTGACGCGACTAGATTTTTGAGCGACACAGAGTGGAGATTCTCTCATAAAGCGAAAGGGTCTCTTTCTGTTCAAGGCATGTCGAAATGATTTTCGCTTTTCCGCTTAATGAATTTTCCATGACTACGTTTGCCTGGCACTGCTGCGGCTTTGACTTACTTTCTTTCTCGAGTTCTTTCCAGTTCATCTTCGCCAGAGGATTTTCTTTGGCTTCGTAATAGGGGAAGTGATTTGTCTTGCATACCCAGAGCTTTCCTTCCTGAGTGATCTTATAAAAAGCATTATCGTATTTTCTCTTCACCATAATGGAAAATGAGGGCTTCGCCGCGAGGACGGGAAATGAAATCAGGATCAGGAAAAGAAATTTCATGGCCGGCAACTTTGGTAAGAGTTGGGAGGAGAAAAGGGGCCCGTGGGACGCGTGCACTGAAGGAGTGACGCCATCTCTTCAGTCATGGCCGCAGAAATTCTTTCTTCATTGGAAGAATGATGATCCTCACTCATCGGTTCATCCTGGGAGATTCTCGAAATCTCTGCTTCCAGTCTCTGGTAGTCCTTATCACTTAAAGGACGCATGTAACTAAAGGGACAGAAAAGTCCCAGTGAGCCCGCGACCAGCTGACGACGGGCGCGGATATCAGTCATCCCACGCAGTCTCAGTGTCATGGCCTTGTGTGCGTACCAGTCGGATTCATTTTCGGCCCCGCGTTCGCTGTTTCGCGTACAAGCGGGAGGTTGAGTCCCGGTGGTGGCCATGACCTGATAATGAGAGAGTACGGTTTCACAGGAAGTTTGAGGATTGCATCTGGCTTCCTGAACCACGAAGTAAGCGGGTGAAAGCATTCCCCGCGCATTCGGAAACGCGGTGCCGGTGTACTCCTGCATGTCACTACTCACGAGGCGCGCGAATCTCCGGTCGGCGAATTCATTTGGATTCATGAAGGCGAGTCCCTGACTTCGATCAAGGATTTCGCAATAGCCGGCCTTATCCAGCAACGCCCTGATGTTCCCCGGAGCAGGGGGCGCGTCCGGACGATTGCCATTCAGGCAGTTCATGAAATTATTGTATTCGCTTCTTCCGCACTGATATGTGTCGGGAGCAGCACGCTCTTC